>JBIOTM010000001.1:0-27241 GCA_044865955.1 Actinomycetota bacterium
CCCCGAGCGCATCCGGGCCTTCCTCGATCCGGCCCTCTTGGTCTTCGAGGAGGTCTGGGCCGCAGCGGGAACTCCCGATTCGGTGTTCCCGCTGCGGCCCTCGGAGCTGGGGAGAGCCACCCGCGCCGAGCCGGCGGACTTCACCGAGTGATGGCGTCGTCCGAAGGTAGAATGAGCAGACGACATCGAGCGGAGGAACGATGGCTCAGACGGCCCAACAGGCGTCCAGACAGATGATCCAGCTGACCGAGACCGCTGCGGGCGAGGTCAAGAAGCTCATCACGGAGGAGGGGCGTCCCGATATCGCCCTTCGCATCGCCGTGCAGCCGGGCGGGTGCTCGGGCCTCCGCTATGCGATGTACCTCGACGACCAGATCTCCGAGAAGGACCAGCTCGAGGAGCAGTTCGGCGTGAAGGTCGTGGTGGACACCATGAGCGTGCCGTACCTCACGCAGGCCACCATCGACTGGGTCGACTCCCTCGAGGCCTCGGGGTTCACGATCGACAACCCGGCCGCGCAGGGCTCGTGCGCCTGCGGGCACTCGTTCCACTAGGTCGGCTCGAACCGACGGATCCGCCCACGTTCAGGCGACCGCGTCGAGGCCGGCGCGGACCCCGTCCACGATCTCCGGCAGCTGTGACTCCTCGAGGATCAGGGGGGGACTGATCGCGAGGGCGCCACCCACCAGCGGTCTGATCAGCACGCCGGCCTCGCGGGTCGCCGCGCCGACCCGAGCGCCGAGAGCCGGATCGTCCTTCAGGAGCTCCTGCCGCAGGTTGACCGCGGCCAGCATCCCCATCCCGCCCCGCACGTCCTCGATCAGCTCGTGGTCGGTGAGCTGCTTCAGGGCATCGAGCAACGGCCCCTCCATCGCCCCGGACCGTCCGGGCAGGTCCTCCCTCTCGAGGATGTCGAGGTTGACCAGGGCCGCGGCGGCCACGGCCGCGTGGCCGCTGTACGTGTAGCCGTGGCGCCACATCCCCGCGCCCTCGGCCCAGAAGGGATCGGCGACGCCGGGCGATGCGAGCACGCCGCCCAGGGGGAGGTACCCGCTGGTGACGCCCTTCGCGAAGGTCAGGATGTCCGGTTGCAGGTCGAACCGCATCGACGCGAACCAGTCGCCGCACCGGCCGAACCCCGTGATCACCTCGTCGGCTACGAACAGGACGCCGGTGTCGCGACACACCTGACGGGCGGCGGCGAGGTAGCCGTCCGGCGGCGGGTATACACCGCCGGCGCCGATCACCGGTTCGCAGAAGAACGCGGCCACGCGCTGCTCGCCGACGTCGTCGATCGCCGCCCGCAGGGAGTCCGCGTCGTCCCAGGGGACCTCGATCACGTCCTCGATCAGGGCGCCGTGTCCCGTGAAGTTCGCCGGGATCCCCGCCAGCGACGTCCCCGCCGTATGCATCCCGTGGTACGCCTTCTCCCGGCGGATCAGGATCGTGCGCTCGGTCTCGCCCAGGAGCTGCCAGTAGTGCCGGGCCATCTTCGTCGCGGTGTCGATCGAGTCCGAGCCTCCGCTCGTCAGGAAGACCTTCGATCCCGCCACGGGGGCCAGCCCGGCCAGCCGGTCGGCGAGGGCGAGCGTCGGACCGGTCACGATGTCGCCGAAGGTCGAGTACGTGGGGAGTTCGGCCATCTGCGCGGCGGCGGCCTCGCCGATCTCGCGGCGCCCCCAGCCCACGTTGCAGTACCACAGGGACGCCGTCGCGTCGAGGTACCGCTTCCCGTCCGAGTCCCAGACGTAGCAGCCCTCGCCGCGGTTGAGGACGAGCTCGCCGCCGGACCGGACGGCGGCCATGTCGGCGAAGGGGTGCCAGTACGTCTGGGTCATGGCGGGGACGCTACCAGGGGTGCACGGGCCGCCGTGGGACGCCGGGCCTGCTCATCCGGGCTCGTACGCGAGGTTCGGCGCGAGCCATCGCTCGGCCTCGGTCAAGGACTCGCCCTTGCGCCGGGCGTAGTCCTCGACCTGGTCCCTGCCGATCCGCCCGACGTGGAAGTAGCGCGCCGCCGGGTGCGCCAGGTACAGGCCGCTGACGCTCGCCGCCGGCATCATCGCGCACGAGGACGTGAGATCGATGCCCGTCGCCTCGCTCACGCCGAGGAGCTCGAACAGCGTCCGCTTCTCGCTGTGGTCGGGGCACGCGGGGTACCCGAAGGCCGGACGGACGCCGCGGTACTTCTCCTTGATCAGCTCCTCGTTCGTGAGCCGCTCGTCGGGCGCGTACCACTCGCGACGGACCTGCTCGTGGAGGTGTTCGGCGAACGCCTCCGCGAGCCGGTCGGCCAGCGCCTTGGCGACGATCGCGCGGTAGTCGTCGTGTTCGGCCTCGTACGCCTTGGCGAGCTCGTCGGCGCCGAAGCCGGCAGAGACGGCGAAGGCGCCGACGTGGTCGCGAACGCCCGACTCGAGCGGCGCGACCAGGTCGGCGATCGACTTGTTGGGCTGGCCTTCGCCGCGGTCCGCCTGCTGGCGGAGGCAGTGCAGGACGTACCCGCCCTCCGTCACGATGTCGTCGCCCTCGGCGTGCGCCGGGAAGTAGCCGTAGACGCCTCGAGCCTCGAGGAGCCCCTCGTCCACGATCCGGTCGAGCACGTCCTGTCCCTCCTGGAACAGCTCGCGCGCGGCCTCCCCCTGGCGAGGGTCGTCGAGGATCTGCGGGAAGCTCCCGCGCAGCTCCCAGGCGGTGAAGAAGAAGGTCCAGTCGATGTAGTCCCGCAGGGCCGCGAGCTCCGGTTCCACCACGCGGACGCCGGTGAACGGCGGAGGTGGCGCGTCCTCCTGGCGGAACTCGACCTGGAGCCGGTTGGCCAAGGCCCTCCGGTACGGCAGGAGCGGGGTCTTCTCCTTCTCCTCGTGCAGCTTCCGGAGCCGGTCCTGGTCGGTTCGGTTGTCGGCGTCCAGCGCGGCCTTGCGGTCGCCGTCGAGCAACGCGCTCATGACCCCCACGACCCGCGAGGCGTCCACGACGTGGACGACCGGCTGCGAGTACGCCGGGGCGATCCTCACGGCCGTGTGCTGCTTGGACGTGGTGGCGCCCCCGATCAGCAGGGGCAGGTCGAGCCCACGGCGCTCCATCTCCGTCGCGACGGTCACCATCTCGGTGAGCGACGGCGTGATCAACCCGGACAGGCCGACGACGTCGGCGTGCTCGCGCTCCGCCGTGTCGAGGATCGTCTCGGCGGGCGCCATCACGCCGAGGTCGATCACCCGGTAGTTGTTGCAGCCGAGCACGACACCCACGATGTTCTTGCCGATGTCGTGCACGTCGCCCTTCACCGTGGCCGTGACGATCGTGCCCTGCGCCGAGCCCACCAGCCCCAGCCGCTCCTTCTCCTCCTGCATGAAGGGTTCCAGGTAGGCGACGGCCTTCTTCATCGCCCGCGCCGACTTCACCACCTGCGGCAGGAACATCTTCCCGGCGCCGAAGAGGTCACCGACGATCTGCATCCCGTCCATCAGCGGTCCCTCGATCACCTGGAGCGGCCGCTCGTAGCCCTGTCGCGCCTCCTCCGTGTCCTCCTCGATGAACGCGTCGATCCCGTGCACCAGGGCGTGGGACAACCGTTCCACGACCGACCCCTCCCGCCAGGAGAGGTCCTGCTCGATCCGCATCCCCTCCCCGTGGACCGTCTGCGCGAACGCGAGCATCCGCTCGGTGGCATCGGGGCGGCGATCGAAGATCAGATCCTCGACGTGTTCGAGGAGATCCTTCGGGATGTCGTCGTAGACGGGGAGCTGCCCGGCGTTCACGATCGCCATGTCCAGCCCCGCCTGGCGCGCGTGATACAGGAAGGCCGAGTGCATCGCCTGCCGGACGACCTCGTTCCCCCGGAACGCGAACGACAGGTTCGAGACACCGCCCGACACCTTCACGCCGGGACAACGCCGCTTGATGATCCGGGTCGCCTCGATGAACGACTTCGCGTACTCGGCGTGCTCCTCCAGGCCGGTCGCGATCGCCAGGATGTTCGGATCGAAGATGATGTCGGTTGGGTCGTAGCCGGCCCGTTCGGTGAGGAGCGCGTAGGCGCGTTCGCAGATCGCCACCTTGCGGTCGACCGTGTCGGCTTGACCCTGCTCGTCGAAGGCCATGACGACGACGGCGGCTCCGTACCGCTTGACCCGCCGCGCCTTCTCGAGGAAGTCGTCCTCGCCCTCCTTCAGGCTGATCGAGTTGACGACGCCCTTGCCCTGCACGCACCTGAGCCCGGCCTCGATCACGTCCCAACGAGAGGAGTCGACCATGATGGGGACGCGCGCGATCTCCGGCTCGGTGGCGAGGAGGTTCAGGTACGTGGTCATCGCCCGCTCGCCGTCGAGGAGATCGGCGTCCATGTTGATGTCGAGCAGGTTGGCGCCGTTCTGCACCTGCTCGCGCGCGATGTCGACGGCGGCCTGGAAGTCGCCCGACTCCACCAGCCGCCGGAACTTCTTCGAGCCCGTGACGTTCTGGCGTTCGCCGACCATCACGAAGCCCGTGTCGGGACGGACGACGAACGGCTCCAGCCCGCTGAACGACGTGAAGCTCTCGGACGGCGCCGGGATCGGCCGGGGCGGCAGATCGCGGACCGTCTCCGCGATCTGCCGGATGTGTTCGGGGGTGGTCCCGCAGCAGCCGCCGAGGATGTTGGCGAGCCCGGCACGGGCGAACTCGCCCACGTAACCGCTCGTCGTCTCGGGCGTCTCGTCGTGCAGCCCGAAGGCGTTGGGCAGGCCGGCGTTCGGGTAGCACGCCGTGTAGGTGGGGGCGATCCTCGAGAGGGCAGCCAGGTAGGGCCGCATCTGGGCCGCCCCGAGGGAGCAGTTCACGCCGACGATGAGGGGCTGAGCGTGCTGGATCGAGAGCCAGAAGGCCTCGGCGGTCTGACCCGAGAGGTTCCGCCCGCTCTGGTCGACGGCCGTGAAGGAGAGCCACAGCGGGACGTGGGGAGCGACGTCCTTCGCGGCCGCGATCGCGGCCTTCGCGTTCAGCGTGTCGAAGATCGTCTCGATCTGGATCAGGTCGACGCCGCCGTCCAGGAGCCCACGGATCTGCTCGGCGTAGGCGGCCGTGAGCTCCTCGAACGTGATGGTCCGGAAGGAGGGGTCCTCGACCTTCGGCGAGATCGAGAGCGTTCGGTTGGTGGGGCCGACGGACCCCACGACGAAGCGGTCGTCGGCTCCGTCCAACGCCCGGCGGGCGTTCTCGGCGGCAGCGCGGTTCATCTCGTAGACGAGGTCCTCCAGGCCGTACTCCGACTGGGAGACCGGGTTGGCGTTGAACGTGTTCGTGCTGACGATCCAGGCGCCGGCATCGACGTAGTCACGATGGATCTTCTCCACGACGTCGGGGCGGGTCAGCCCGAGCAGGTCGTTGTCCCCGCGGACGTCCCGGGAGTGGTCCTTCAGGAGATCGCCGCGGAACTCCTCCTCCGACAGGCCCAGCGACTGGATGGCCGTTCCCTTCGGGCCCTCGAGCACGAGGATCCGTTCGGCCATGAGGGTCTCGAGGCGACTCCCGACGTCCATCGCCTAACCCTACCGCCGCCGGTGAACGCGACCGTGAGCACGACGCAGCAGACGGGGGTACGCTCGCGCGATGCGCGCCGTCCCCACCCGCGAGTCGATCCGTGCGACGGCCGACCGACCGACGTCGGGGACACGGCGAGGACAGGCCGGCCGGCGCCGCGCCGCGGCCGCGCTCTCGACGGTCCCGCTCTTCGACGGGATCGGCAGACGCCACCTCCGGCGCCTGGTCGAGGAGAGCGACATCGTGGAGTTCGCGCCGGGCAGGTCGATCGTGGAGGAAGGGCAGGCCGGGGAGGCCATGTTCGTGATCCTCGGCGGCAGCGCCCGGGTCCTTCGAGGGGGGAAGAGGGTCGCCACCTTGATCCCGGGCGACTTCTTCGGGGAGCTGTCGGCCCTCGACGGAGGGCCGAGGACCGCATCGGTGGTCGCCGAGACCCCCGTGCGGGCCGTCCGCCTCTTCCGACACACGCTGTGGAGGATGTTCGAGGAGGAGCCCGAGCTCGTGCTGAGACTCCTCGAGGGTCTCGCGCGCCGCCTCCGCCACGTCCGGCGGGGGATCCCCGTCGCCTAGGCCGGGGCCAGCAGCCGGTCCAGCTCCTCGAGGGTGGCGGCGTCGAGGTCCAGGTCACCCGCGGCGGCGTTCGTCCGAACGTGCTCGGGGTTCCGGCTCCCCGCGATCGCGGCCGTGACGCCGGGCTGGTGGACGTTCCACGCCAGCGCCAGCTGCCCCAGCGTGCAGCCGAGGTGCTCCGCCACGGGACGGAGGCGGTCGACGATCGGGAGCGACCGGTCGAGGTCGGCGAACAGGCCCTCCTTCTCCTCGCCACGCCAGTCGCCCGGCCCGAACGTCGTGTCGCGGGTGATCGCCCCGGTCAGCAAGCCGAAGGCCAGGGGTCCGTAGCTCACGACGCCGACCCCTTGGTCACCGCACCACCGGGCCAGGTCCGCGTTCTCCCGGTTCAGCATCGAGAACTCGGGCTGGAGCGAATCCACGTGCCGGGTCGCCAGGCACCGCTCGATCTGCTCCTGGTCGAAGTTCGAGACGCCGATCGCGCGAGCCTTCCCCGCGTCCTGGAGCTCGATCATCGTCCCCCAGGTGTCCTCCACGGGGATGCCCGTGTCGTCCGGCCAGTGCAGCTGGTACAGGTCGATGTGGTCGATCCCGAGGCGCCGGAGGCTGCCGTCGCAGGCCGCCCGGACCTGCTCGGGGCGGAAGCCGCTCCCGTCCGGCTGCGGGGCAACCTTGGTGGCCACCACGAGGTCGTCGCGACGCCTCGCGATCGCCTTCGCGACGAGCCGCTCCGACACACCCTTGCCGTAGACCTCCGCCGTGTCGATCCAGTCGATCCCCGCGTCGAACGCGGCTCGCATCGCCGCGATCACGGTCTCCTCGGATTCGTTCGGCCCCCACTGCTCCCCGCCGGCCTCCCACGCGCCGAAGCCGATCACCGAGATCTCCGGTCCGGTCGCCCCGAGTCGCCGCCTCCGCATGGCCAGAGAAACTACCAACCGCCACCCCCATCACAGCGCAACCCGCGCGGTAGTGTCTGTACGAGATGAGCAAAACGGTCCAGGAACGCGAGCGGATCGTCGTGCGCTTCGCCGGTGATTCCGGTGACGGGATGCAGCTGACGGGGGATCGCTTCACAAGTGCCACTGCGGTCCTGGGCAACGACCTGGCCACGCTGCCCGACTTCCCCGCCGAGATCAGGGCTCCGGCGGGCACCGTCCACGGGGTATCGGCGTTCCAGATCCAGTTCGCGTCGAGCGACATCACCACGCCGGGCGACCACGCGGACGTCCTGGTGGCGATGAACCCGGCGGCCCTCAAGGCGGACCTGAACAAGGTCGCCAAGGGCGGCATCCTCGTCCTGAACGAAGACTCGTTCACCCAGCGGAACATCGAGAAGGCCGGCTACTCGGACGACCCCACGCGAGACGGGACACTGGACGGCTACCAGATCTACAAGGTCCCGATGACCTCGATGACGGTTCGGGCGACCGAGGGCATCGGGATCGGGAAGAAGGAGGCGGAGCGGGCGAAGAACATGTTCGCCCTCGGCCTGGTGTCGTGGATGTTCGACCGGCCCACCAACACCACGATCAGCTGGCTGGAGAAGAAGTTCGGGTCGCGCCAGGAGATCTTCGATGCGAACGTGGCCGCCTTCAAGGCTGGCTACCACTTCGGGGAGACCACCGAGCTGTTCGCGCAGTCCTACAAGGTGCCGGCGGCCCCGCAGGCGCCCGGCACCTATCGGAACATCGCCGGCGCCACCGCCCTCGCGTGGGGTCTGATCGCGGCGTCGGAACGGAGCGGGCTGCCCCTGTTCTACGCGAGCTACCCGATCACCCCGGCCTCGGAGCTGCTCCACGAGCTCTCCCGCCACAAGAACTTCGGCGTGATCACGATCCAGGCCGAGGACGAGATCGCGGCCGCGAACATCGCCCTCGGCGCCGCCTTCAGCGGACAGCTGGCCGTGACCGGCACCAGCGGTCCCGGCGTCGATCTGAAGGCCGAGACGATCGGCCTCGCGGTGATCATGGAGCTCCCGATGATCGTCGTCGACGTGCAGCGCGCGGGCCCCTCCACCGGGATGCCGACCAAGACCGAGCAGGCCGACCTGCTGCTCGCGATGTACGGACGTCATGGAGAGTCGCCGCTGCCGATCGTGGCCGCGGCCACGCCTGCCGGATGCTTCACGGCCGCGATCGAAGCGGCGCGGATCGCGGTCCGGTACCGGACGCCCGTGATCCTGCTCTCCGACACGTTCCTGGCGAACTCCTCCGAGCCGTGGTCGATCCCCGACGTGGAGAGCCTGCCGACGATCGATCCGGCGTTCGCGACCGCGAACGGCGCGGACTTCCTGCCCTACTCACGGGACGACAAGCTGGCGCGCCCATGGGCCGTTCCGGGGACGCCGGGGCTCGTGCACCGGATCGGAGGGCTGGAGCGGCAGGACGGCACCGGCAACATCAGCTACGACGCGGCGAACCACGAACTCATGACCCGGCTCCGCCAGGCGAAGGTGGACGGGATCGCCGACGACATCCCTGCCCTCGAGGTCGACGATCCGGGCGGCGACGCGGAGCTGCTGGTGCTGGGGTGGGGTTCGAGCCTGGGGACGATCACGGCCGCGGTCGGGCGCGCCCGCGCCGACGGACGGAAGGTCGCGACCGCCCACCTGCGCCACCTCAACCCATTCCCGGCCAACACGGGCGAGGTCGTGCACCGGTACGGCAAGGTGTTGATCCCGGAGATGAACATGGGGCAACTCGCCGCGCTGGTCCGCGCGAGGTTCCTGGTGGACGCGCAGTCGTACACGAAGGTCCAGGGTCTGCCGATCTTCGCCGAGGAGCTGGAGCGAGAGATCCGAAGGATGCTCGATGAGTGACGTGATGCAGAACGGGGACTCGGCGCCCGGCGACGCCGCGACCCTGACGAAGAAGGACTTCACGTCTGATCAGGAGCCGCGTTGGTGTCCCGGCTGCGGCGACTACGCGATCCTCTCGGCCGTCCAGGGCTTCATGCCGGAGCTCGGCATCGAACCGCACAAGACGGTGTTCGTCTCGGGGATCGGCTGCAGCGGTCGGTTCACCTACTACATGGACACGTACGGGATGCACGGGATCCACGGCCGCGCGCCCGCGCTCGCCACCGGGATCGCGGTCGCCAACCCCGAGCTCTCGGTGTGGGTGATCACGGGGGACGGCGACGGGCTCTCGATCGGCGGTAACCACCTGATCCACGCCCTCCGGCGGAACGTCGACATCAAGATCCTGCTGTTCAACAACCAGATCTACGGTCTGACGAAGGGGCAGTACTCGCCGACGTCTGAAGAGGGCAAAGTCACGAAGTCCACCCCCTTCGGCTCGGTCGATCACCCGTTCAACCCGATCGCCGCGGCGCTCGGCGTGGAGGGAACCTTCGTCGCGCGGACGATCGACAACGATCGGCAGCACCTGACCGAGGTGCTCCGGCGTGCGGCACAGCACAAGGGGACGGCCTTCGTCGAGATCTACCAGAACTGCAACGTCTTCAACGACGGCGCCTTCGACCTGCTCCGCGAGAAAGGGCAGGGGAAGCACAACCAGATCCGGCTGGAGCACGGCGAACCGATCGTGTTCGATGACGGGAACCGGTGCGTACGGGTGGGGGAGAACGGCCGGTACGAGATCGCGCCGACATCGGAGACCGAACCCGAGCGGATCGTCGTCCACGATGCGCACGGGCGGCCCTCCCTGCCGTTCGCCCTCGCGCATCTCTCCCGCGGGCCGGATGAACCATCCTGCATCGGGGTGTTCCACGAGGTCGAGCGGCCCGTGTACGGCGAGGCGATCCAGCACCAGCTCCGGTCCGCGACGGAGCGGTTGGGCAAGGGGGAGCTGGCGACGCTCCTCGGTTCGGGCGACACGTGGACCGTCGACTGACGGTCCGCTAGTCCCGTCGGGAGCGGTCGAGGCGCGCCAGCGCCTCCGTCGAGACCGCGTCCATCCGCTGGAGCGTTCGGACGGTCTCGGCGAGGACGTCGACGAACCCGTCGACCTGCTCCTCCGTCGCGGCGACGCCGAGGCTCACGCGGAAGCCGGTGGTCGCCGGTGCTCCGAGCTGCTCGAGCACGGGCGAGGGGTCCTCCGGCCTGCCGCTGCAGAGCGATCCGGCCCCCACCCGGAAGCCCTTGTCGTCGAGGCTCATCATCAGCGTCGCCGGGTCCACACCGGCGACGCTGAACCCCACCAGGTGCGGGGTTCGGTTGGTGGGATGACCGTGCACCGTGGCCCCCGGAACGCTCGACGCGATCCGATCGCGGAGACGAGACGTCAGCGCCCATTGCGTGGCGGCCCGATCGGCCATCGTGCCGAGCGACGCCCGGATGGCGGCCGCCATCGACGCGATCCCCGGGCCGTTCTCCATGCCCGAGCGGCGCTTCCGTTCCCGGTCGTCACCGCACGGGTAGGCCGTGATCGCCAGCCCGCGCCGAACGAAGAGCGCCCCGACGCCCGGGGGCCCGCCGAACTTGTGGCCGGAGAGCGAGAGCAGGTCGACCCCGAGGACCCGGGCGTCGACCGGGAGCCGGCCGACGGTCTGGCACGCGTCGGTGTGGAACCGGACGCCCGCCTCGCGGGCGAGGCGGGCGGCCTCGGCCACCTGCTGGACCGTCCCGATCTCGTGGTTCGCGTGCTGGACAGAGGCGAGCAGCGTCCCGGGCGCCCTGACCTCGAGCGCGAAGCGGTCGAGGTCCACCCGGCCGTACCCGTCGACGGGCACCTGCACGACCTCGAAGCCGTCGGACTCGAGGGCATGGGCGACACCCCCGACGGCCGGATGCTCGACGGCGCCGAGGACGATCCGCGTCCCCAGCTCGCGGACCGCCCGGACCCCGCCCCAGATCGCGAGCGCGATCGATTCCGTTCCCCCGGATGTGAACACGATCTCGTCGGGCTGGGCCCCGATCCCAGCCGCCACCGTCTCCCGGGCCTCGTCGAGCGCGGTGCGGGCCTCTCGGCCCGGACCGTGGATGCTGAGCGGGTCGGCGAAGCGGTCGATGGCCGCCAGGAGCGCCTCGCGCGCCTCGGGGAGCAACGGGGTGGCCGAGGCCGAGTCCAGGTAGAGGTCGGCGACCATCGCCGCGTCAGCGTACCGGGGCGCCGGGTCCGGAGCCCCGTTACGGCGTCGCGGGCTCCCTCCCTCGGAGGAAGACCCCGACGTACAGGACGCTCGCGATGATGGCGCCGGCGAGCGGCCCGACGATCCAGACGATCGCGTCGTCCCAGAGCCCCCCGACCAGCGCGGGTCCGAACCAGCGGGCCGGGTTCATCGCTGCCCCGGTGAACGGTCCGAACGCGAGGATGTCGAACGCGATGACGAGGCCGATCGTGAAGCCGGCGGTCTTGTTCCACGGTCCCCGGTCGTCGACCGCCGTCCCGAAGACGGCGAACACCAGGAAGAACGTGAGGATCGCCTCGAGGACGATCCCCTTCCCGACCGCCACGTCCGGCCCGAGCGCCGGCACGCCGGCGCCGCCAGCATCGAAGAGGTGGCCACCGACGACGAAGCGGAGGAGGAGGGCGCCGGCGACCGCGCCGAGCAGCTGGACGAGGATCAGCACGCCGGCGCGTGGGGTCGACATCTTGCCGGCGACCCACAGCGCGATCGTCACGGCGGGGTTCACGAGCCCGCCGGAGATGTGGCCGGTCAACGAGACCATGATCGCCAGGACGAGACCGTGTGCGAGCGCCACGCCGACCAGGTTGAGCTGCCCGGTGCCGACGGCCGTGATCACGGCGCCGGCACCGACGAAGATGAGCGCGAACGTTGCGACGAACTCCGCGACCGCTGCCTTGCCCAGGCTCTCCACCGCTTCCTCCTCATCGATCGATCTCGTCGAAGACGGATGCGCGCTGGGGGAAGCGGACACGCCCGGTGCCCGACCGAGCTTGAGCCTAGCCCGCCGCCGCCGCGCCATCAAAGACCGGCGGCGCGGAAGCGCGTAGTAGCATCCGCCGCGTGGACGTCCTGCTCGTGTCACCGGATGTTCGTTCCCGAGAACTCACGGCGCTCGCCGTGCGGAGCATCGAGCGGCGGCTGGGTTCGAGGCTGCGCTTCCGCGCCGCCCGCAACGGGGAGCTCGGCGTCACGGCAGCGCTCCGCGATCGTCCGGACGTCATCGTCGCGGACGAGATCGCGTCGCGCGCCGGAGCGTTCGCGCTCGCGAGGAGCCTCCGCGATCATTCCCAGCCGTACACCGGGATCATCGTGATCCTCCTGGAGCGCAAGCACGACGCCTGGCTGGCCAGGTGGTCGGGCGCCGACGCCTGGTTCGTGAAGCCGGTGGATCCGTTCGAGCTCGCGGATCGGCTCCTGGAGCTCGTGACCCAGAAGGAGAGCGCGTGAAGAT
Source organism: Actinomycetota bacterium (assembly GCA_044865955.1). Lineage (GTDB taxonomy): Bacteria > Actinomycetota > UBA4738 > UBA4738 > HRBIN12 > JAJNBA01. Next base: position 12,416 of record JBIOTM010000001.1, read on the forward strand.
CAAGGGGACCTGCAAGCGGGACGGCCGGGACTTCTTCGCCGAGCAGGTGGTGGACCTCGGGGGCGAGTGTCCCTGGGACGGACAGCCGTTCAACGCGGACTACGCGGTGGTCCTGGTGGAGTCCCTCCGCGAGGCGGAGCGAGCGGGTACCGAGCTGGAACGGGCGCTCGAACGGATCGCGTCGCTCCATCCCGCGTTCACGTTGGCCGAGGACACCGTGTTGGCGGGGCTGAAGACCCGGCTCGATCGGCTCCACCGGAACCTGGTTCGCCCGGGATGAACGCGATGCCCTCGGGCGAGAACGGCTTCGGCGTCGAGATCCGCGGCGGGGAGTCCGGGTGGCGGGTCGCGATCCTCGATCCCGATGGCGAGGTCGTCTCCGAGCGGGCCTGCCACGACGGAGCGGAGGCCCGCACCTACGCCTCGACCGTCCGCCAGCACATCTACTGGCTGTCGGCGGAGAAGTTCCGCGAGTACTACCGGATCGAGGGATAGATGGGCTTCAACGCGATGCAGCCCGGCAGGATCAAGAAGGCCGACCTGATCATCGCCGGGGTGGCGCTGCTGGTGATCGTCGGGCTCGTCCTCTGGGCGGTGCTGTGACCGATGAGCGACCGCTGACCGACTTCGACTACTGCTACCTGACGACGACCGGTCGGCACACGGGCGGACAGCACACGATCGAGATCTGGTTCGCGCTGCACGACGCCACCGTGTACCTGCTCTCGGGCGGGGGTGATCGCTCCGACTGGGTGAAGAACCTGATGGTCTCACCCCAGGTCGTGCTGCAGATCGGCGACGAGAAGCGGGCGACGAGGGCTCGCGTCGTCAGCGATCCGGCGGAGGACGATCTCGCTCGCCGGATCGTGGTGGAGAAGTACGCGCCTCGCTACCGCGGGGACCTGACCGACTGGGGGCGGACGTCCCTCCCGGTCGCGATCGACTGGGGCTGAACGGGGGAGTCGTGGTGCGACGGGATCTAGGTCTCCTCGAAGCCGATCGAGAACATGCGCTCCAGATCGTGCTGGGAGTAGACCTGGAACGCGATCAGGGTCTCCGTCCGGTCGACGCCCTCGACCTTGGCGATCCCGCCCGGGATCACCTTCGCCAGATCGTCGTGCTCCGCGACGCGGACGATCGCCACGAGATCGAATTCGCCGGCCACGGAGTAGACCTCGGACACCCCGCCGATGTCGGCGATCGCCTGGGCGGCCTCGGGGATCTCGTCGATCTCGCACTGGATCAGGACCACCGCGTGGACGGTCATCCGCCTACGTCCTCTCCAGGACGACGGCGAGCCCCTGCCCACCGGAGATGCACAGCGTTGCCAGGCCCACGGCGGCGCCTCGCTCGCGCATCTGATACGCGAGCGACAGGAGGATCCGCGCTCCGCTCATCCCGATCGGGTGTCCCAGCGAGATCCCCCCGCCGAGGAGGTTCAGGCGGTCTCGATCGAACTTCAGCTCGCGCTCGCAGGCGATCACCTGCGCGGCGAAGGCCTCGTTGAGCTCGATCAGGTCGATGTCGGCGAGGGACAGGCCCGTCCGCTCGAGGACCTTCTTCGTGGCCGGCACCGGACCGATGCCCATGATCTCCGGGGGCACCCCCGCCCAGCTCATCCCGACGATGCGGGCGAGCGCGTCGCGTCCCTCGGCGCGGGCCCGCGCCTCCGACATCAGGACGATCGCTGCCGCTCCGTCGGTGATACCGGCGGAGTTGCCGGCGGTGACGGATCCGCCCTCTCGGAACACCGGCGCGAGCCTCGCGAGTCCGTCCGCGGTCGTGTCGGGACGCGGATGCTCGTCCTCGGTGACGGTGATCGTGCCCTTCCCGGCCCGATCCTGCGCCTCGACGGTGAGCATCTCCGCGGCGCGGGCGCCCGTGCCCGCTTCGGCCTTCCGCTGAGACTCCAGCGCGAACTCGTCCTGCTCCTCGCGCGAGATGTCGTAGCGCTCGGCGAGGTTCTCGGCCGTCTCGCCCATCACGAGCCCGCAGAGCGGGTCGAGGAGGCCGTCCCGGTACATCGCGTCGTAGATCGTGGCGTCGCCCATCCGGTAGCCCGTGCGCATCCGGTCGAGGACGTACGGGACCCGGGACATGTTCTCCATCCCGCCGGCGAGGACGACCTCGGAGTCGCCGAGCGCGATCTGCTGCGCGGCGAGCTGCACGGCCTTCATCCCCGAGCCGCACGCGATGTTGACGTTGTAGGCGGAGACGTCCTCGGGCACATCGGCTCGGATGCTCACCTGCCTGCCGGTGTTCGGGCCGTTGCCCGCCTGCCGTGCGTGTCCGATGATCGTCTGGTCGACGTCGTCGGGACCGACGTCGGCTCGCCGCAGCGCCTCGCGTGCCGCGAGCGTCCCGAGTTCCACCGCGGTGGTCTCAGCGAACGAGCCGAGGAACCTCCCGATCGGCGTCCGGGCACCCTCGAGGATGACCGCGCGCTCCACGCGGCCAGTGTATCCGGAGGGTCATCCGTCGAAGGTCACCGGCCGACGGTCGGCTCCCGGACCGGACTCACGGGTTCGGTAGAGGTCCCGCAGCGCACCGATCTCGCCTCCGTGGTGCGCGTCGTGGTGGATCATCCTCCAGAAGATCCGCCATGCCGGCCACTCCTCACCCCAGTTGGTGAGGACGGACCGCTCGAGATCGGGGTCCTCCAAGCCGGCGAGATCCTCCGTCAGGAGCGCGTGACCGGTGTCCAGCATGCTCATCGCCTCTGCCACCGTGCCCGGCGTCTCGATCGTGAGCCACGTCATCGTCGCCGGGCCGTAGGCGTACTCGTGATACATGACCTTGCACATCGCGAGATGCGTGAGGCGCCACGCGATCGTGGTGATCGGGGCGGGTTCCGGGTCCGGCTCCTCGTAGTGGTGCGCCCACCGGCCGTCCTCCCCCCGGAAGACGGTCCACGCTCCGGGGGCCGGTTCCCAGAAGTACTCCTCCTCCGTGAGGCCGTGCAGTCGCGCACGCATGTCGTGGAAGGCCTCCGACGTCTGCCGCGCCAGGAGATCCACGGCCGCACCCACGACGTTCGAGCTTATCCTTCCGATCGCCTGCGCCCCGGCGGAGGGAGCTCGGCGTCCCGGATCCGGCGGAGGATCCTGGCGATCCGGGCGCCGCCGTCCACCGGCTCCGACAGCGGGGCGTCGCACGCGAGGACCCGGACCGGGTGCTTGGACAACCAGGATCGGACGGCGGAGAGCTCGTCGGCCCGCTCGCGCGGGCACGGCAGCGGGATCGGCTCGGGCGCGTCGTCCCCGGCTCGCGCGAGCGCGCCTCCCACGAACACGAGCCGCCGTCCCTCGGCCACCACCTCGAGCTCGCCGGCGCCGAGCAGCCACGCGTCCTGGCGGGCCCTCTGCAGGGCCGCGGTCAGCGCCCTCAGCCGGTCCCGGACCGACGCGGCCTCCTCGAACCGCTCGGCGCCGGCGAGCCGGCCCATCCGCGCCTCGAGCGCTCCGAGGAGCCCGTCCGGGGACTCGAGGGAGGAGAGGAGGTCCCGGACGAGCTCTCCGTAACGCTCGGGGTCGATCCGGCCGTCGCACGGAGCGGGGCAACGGCCCAGGTCGGCGAGGGCGCAGGCCGTGAAGCGGGTCCGTACGCCCATCGCACGCGTACATCGGCGGAGCGGGACGACCTCCTCCAGCCCTTCCTTCGCCAGCCGAGCGGCTCCACCGCCCGAGAACGGCCCCAGGTACGCGCAGCCGTCGCCTTCCACCGCGCGGTGGACCACCTTCAGCCGGGGGAAGGCCTCCGAGGGGTCGAGCTTCAGGTACGCGAACCGCCGCCAGGTCTTGCCCCGCCGGTTGTACTTCGGCTCGTGCCGGCGGATCAGACGCGACTCGAGGACGAGCGCCTCGAGCTCCCCGCCCGGGGTCTCCTCGCCCTCGACGGCACGGATCTCGCCGAGGAGGTCGTCGACCTTCTTGCGCTCGTCGCCGTAGAAGTACGACTTCACCCGGGCGCGGAGGTCGCGAGCCTTCCCGACGTACAGCACCCGGCCGTCGCGTCCCACGAACCGGTACACCCCGGCGGCATGGGGAAGGGCGTCGGCCAGCCGGATCTTGCCGAAGTGCGGCCGACCACGAGCCCGGACCGCCTCCAGGAGATCGCCGAGGGTGAGGATGCCGAGGCGCCCACCGAGGTCGAGGAGCCCGTCCAGGACCTCGGCGCACGCCATCGCGTCGTCGAGGGCTCGGTGGGCGGGCTTCGTGCGCGTCCGGAAGTACGCGGCGAGGGTCTGGAGACGGACGTTCGGCACGTCGGGCCAGACGACCCGGCGCGCGAGCTTGGCCGTGCACACCGGTGGCCCCGCGAGCGGCGGGTAGTCGAGGCGGCGGAGGTTCTCGTTCAGGAACGAGAAGTCGAACCGTGCGTTGTGCGCCACGAACACCCCGCCCCGCGCGAACTCGACGAACGCGGGCAGGACCGCTTCGATGGGAAGCTCGTCGCGCACCAGGAGATCGTCGATCCCCGTGAGGTGCGAGATGAAGGGCGGGATCGGCTCTCCCGGGTTGACCAGCGCGTGGAACGTGCCGAGACGCTCGCCTCCCGCGACCCGCACGGCACCGACCTCCGTGATCCGGGAGTCCCGTGGCGAGCCCCCGGTCGTCTCGAGGTCCACGATCACGAACGTCACCTCGCGCAGGGGCACGCCCTCGGCGAGGGTGGTCTGGACCGGTGCGGTGAGCACAGGCGCCTCCGATCGGTGGGGCCGAGCGGAAGGCTCACGGTATCGAACAGGTGTTCGATGGTCAAGGAGATACGGGTCGTTCACACCGTGATGGTGGTTCCTGGGACCGACACGGGTCGTTTGGGGGGGAACGACGATCAGGCCAGCGTGAAATCCTTCACGGCCTTGGAAGGCAGCTACGCGGCCGCCCCCGCGAACCGGACCAGGACGACGTGGGAAGGATGTCGCGCGCCGGTGAGTGCGTCGGTTACACGTTCGGGGCTTCGCCCACCGCGCCGTCGGCACGCTCGCGTAGAAGGTTGATGTGGCCGAGGTGCCGTCCGGTCTCCTCGATCATGTGAAGGACGATCCAGCGGAGCGATTACGTGGCGGCCGCGTACGTGGCAGTGGCGTTGAGCGAGGGAGCCGCGGCGATCACCGCGTCGCATCGCGCCGCCTCCGCCCGCGTAGGCGCTGAGGAGGTCCGCCCATCGGGACGCCCTCGGCGTGGAAATCGCCGTCGGGGTCCTCCTCGATCGAGTCGAACCGCATGCCGGTCTCGCCGGCGAAGGACCCGCGGAACCAGATCGCTCCACGCTCTCCAGGTGCCGGACGATGCCATGCGGGGAGAGGCCGCTCCGGCATCCGGACCGATGCGAGCGTCTCGTCGGAGGTCTCGCGCACCTTCCACTCGACGAGGTCGCGTTGGCGTTGCAAGAAACCCAGGAGTGCGGTGCGATCGTTCTCGAGGTGGGCCGGCTCGGTCACCCCGTGGCGGATGTCGTTGGCGTCGCCGGATCCGTCAGGTGCCGCAACAACACGTACCGCCGCAGCAGCCTCCGCCGGCCGACTCGGCGATCGCTACCGGCTGCGCTCCGGGTCGCCGCGCAGAACGAGAACCGCCCGGGCAGATCGTCATCGCCTCCTTCGGTAGGCGATGACGATCGCCCGGGTTCAGCGCCTCGGATCTGACGGGTCGCCGTTGTCGGGAACGCTGTTTACCAGGCGAAGCCGGGGGGAACCGGGCGACAGAGCTCCATCGTGAGATTCCGAAGCTCGTCGGCCTTCACCGGTCGCACCTCGGCAACGTTCTGGAGCTGCCACGGATCCGCACCGAGGTCGTACAGCTCCTCCTCGCCGGTCGCGTAATGCACGAAGGAGAATCTCGTCGTTCTCACTCCACAGTAGGTGGGGACCGGCGACGTGGGTGGGGTGACGAACTCGAGCACCACCGAGTCTCTTGCGGATGACGACGTGTCGGTCATCAGGGGACGGAGGGAGACCCCGTCCACTCCTGGCAGCGTGACCTGGGCGAAGTCGGCGATCGTCGGCGCGAGATCGACGTTCGACACGAGAGCGTCGGAGACGATCCCCGGTGGGATCTCGCCGTCGGATCGGACCACGAGTGGCACCCGGACCGATTCCTCGTACGGCACCTGCTTACCATTCCATCGGTGCTCGGCGTTCGAGTACCCGTTGTCCGACGTGTAGATCAGCACCGTGTTCCCGATCCGCCCTGTCTCCTCGAGCGTATTCACGATCGTTCTCACCATCTCGTCGACCGCGAGCAGCGACTCCCATTGTTCGATCGTCCTGCTGGTCAGCCGCGCCGGGTCGGTCTTCCCCCGCGCCTGGATGTATGCGGGCTTGTCCGAGACGTCCTTCTCATCAACGGCGGGGCCGAGCTCGACGGTCGCGTCGGCGTACGATCCGTCGTGTCGCGGGGCCGGGGTGGAGGGCCCGTGCGGAGCGAAGGGTGTGACCATCAGGAAGAGGGGTACCTCGGTCGGGGTGTTCCTGACGAAACGCTTCGCCCTGATCTTCAGGACGTCGGTCAGGTAGTCCTCGGGAGCGGACCCGAACGTGACGAAGCCTGCGTTGTCCGTGAACACGGTGTAGCCGTAGTAGCGGGGCGATACGGTCGCGAACCAACGATCCCATCCTGGAGGGACGTATGCGCCCGCGTTCTGGTACCCGTTGAGGTACTTGCCGATGAGCCCGGTCCGATACCCGGCCCCGTGGAGGGCAGTTGCGATCGTAGTGGTTTCGCCCCCGGAGGCGGTGAAACGCGACCATCCTCCGTACGGCTCCTCGCTCGTGTAGACGTTCGTTGAGTGCGAGTACCGTCCCGTGAGCATCGTCACGCGCGATGGACAGCAGAGCGGGTCCGTCACGATCGCTCGGTCCAATCGCATCCCTGCGTCGACCAAGAGCCGCTGCACGTACGGCATCCGTACCAGCGAATCCGGCCGCTGATCGTCGGTGACGATCAGGACGATGTTCGGCCGCGTGATCGCCTGGGCGCGCGCGAGGTCGTGCGTGCCGAGCCGGTCGAACCGAGTCGACAGCAGCAACACCAGCCCGCCGAGGACGATGAGAACGCGCGAGCCGCGTCGCGGTGATGGGGAAGATGACATCGGGTCTCGCGCGACGCTAACACCGGGTGTGGGGGCATTCCAGCTTCCCGCGATGCCTGCGGCCAAGACAACGTGGAGGTTCTCGAGGTCGTCGAAGGGACTCTGCGACGCGCGGATCAGATCGCTGGCAAGACGAAGGTCGTGGAGCCGTGGCAGGGCTTCTGTAAGGTTGATCCGAGGAACGTCGTTACGAATCGGTAGGTACCCGCGGACCTCGGGCGCGCGAATCGGGCCGAATAGCTCCCGTCCGTCTTGCCGTCCCCGTCGCGGTCTCGGAAGAACCCGACGGACACGATCTTCGACGTGATCTTCCTGAAGACGCCGTCCCGTTTCCGCAAGAGGGTGACGGTCACCTTGTTCCCGGTCCGGGCGGTCTCGAGGAGTCCCTTCGCCTTCACTTCCTTCGCCCCGCGGATGAGGTCCACGGTCACGGAGGTCGGCGTCTTGTCGTCGTCGCGGATCGTTCCGATCCCCGTCCCATCCGCGATCGCCGCGCCGGTCGGTCCGGACAGATCGACCGTGAAGGTCTCGCGTGGCTCGTCGAGCCGATCGCCCTTGACGGTGACGGAGATCGACCTCGACGTGGCTCCCGCGGCGAACGTGAGGGTGCCCGCCTTGTCGGTGTAGTCGGAGGGTGCCCATGCGGTGCCGTCGTTCACGCTCCAGCCGACCGTCGCCGGCAGCCCGCTCGCGGCGGAGAGGGTCACGGTGAAGACCGCCGCGATGCTCGTACCGGTTCCCTCGAGCACCGTGACGTCCCCGATGGACATCTTCGGGACGGGGTCGTCGTTCGTGATCGTGCCCGTCCCGGTCCCATCAGCTATCGTCGCCCCGGCGGGATCGGAGAGGACGAGGGTGAGATGCTCGTTGTTCTCGTGCGTCAGGTCGCCGATCACGAGGACGTCGATCTTGCTTGGAGCACTTCCCGCCGGGATGGTCAGCGTGCCGGTCAAGGTGGTGTAGTCGGAACCGGCCGTGGCTGACGCGTCAACCGTCGTGTAGTGAACGAACGCATCGGTGTCGGCTTCCCCGAGTGCGGACACGGTGAACGAGAGGACCGAGGTTCCCGCGTCGCCTTCCGACACCGAGACGTTGTTCACCGACACGGCCGGGAGCGGATCGTCGTTCGTGATCGTGCCGGTCCCCTTCGTGTCGGCGATCGTCGCGACCACGGGGTTCGAGATGTCGACGGTGAAGGTCTCGTCGGCTTCGTGGGAGGTGTCTCCGTGGACGAGGACGTTGACGGTCTCAGTGATGTCTCCTGGGACGAAGGTGACCGTTCCGTTGGCGTCGGTGTAGTCGGTGCCCTGGATGGCCGTCCCCGGGTTCGTGACCCAGTCGATGGTCACGACCGAACCGCTCGGGTTGGAGAGGGTCACCGTGAAGCTGAGGGGTGTGGTCCCGGAATCGCCCTCCGCGACGACGGCGTCGTCGATGACCGCGACCGGTTCCAGCTCGTCGTCCAGGATCGTTCCCGAGCCGACGGCGTCGGCGATCGTGGCTTTCGACGCGTTCGAGAGCTGCACGCTGAACGTCTCGTCGAGCTCGGGGATGACGTCGCCCTTCACGGTCACGGCGACGGTCTCGCTCGTGTCGCCGGGGACGAAGGTGAGGGAGCCGGATCCGGACGCGTAATCGGCCGGTTGGATCGCGGTCCCGTCCGCGGTCGCCCAGTCGACGGTCACCGTCCTCCCGCTCGCGGTGGACAGGGAGACCGTGAACGTCGCGGTGCTGGTCCCCGCGTTGCCCTCCGCCACGCTGACATCGTTCACGGAGAGGGGGGGGAGCGGGTCGTCGTCGGTGATCGTCGCCACGCCCTGGGCGTCCCCGATCGTGGCGTTCGAGGGGCTCGAGAGGTTCACCACGAAGGTCTCGTTGTTCTCGTCGATCGTGTCGCCATTCACCGGCACCGAGACGGTCTTCGAGCTCACGATGCGCGTGAGGGTGACGGTTCCCGAGGCCGCCGTGTAGTCGCTCGGAGTTGACGCGGTCCCGTTCGCGGTCGCCCAAGCCACCGAGAGAGCGCAGCAGCTCCGTGGTCTCGGCGACGCGTTGATGGTGAACGTAGCGAGGGTGGTGCCGGCGTCGCCCTCGGCCACGGTGACGTCGGTGATCGTGATGGACGGGTTGGCGGCGGCGCCTGCCAGGGAAGGGGTCCCCAGCAGGAGGGTCGCGGCGGCCGCGGCGCACCCGACCACCCGGGCGAGGCCTGCGCGAGACACGCGCAGGTGACGTGAAAGGGACCGCGTCCGATCCATACGGCAAACATCGGCACGGAGACCCGGCCAGCGGATAACCCGTTTTCGGGTATTTCCCCTGCCCTGGAACGGGTATGGGTTATGAGGCTGGATGGATCTCCCGCTCGAGCAACAGCGCCAGGAGCTGTTCGATCACCAGGTGGCTCTCCTGGATGTGGGCGGTCACCTCGCTGGGCACCCGGATGGCGACGTCCGCCATCGGCGCGAGCTTCCCGCCCGAGGAGCCGGTCAAGGCGATCACGGTGAGTCCGCGGGACCGAGCCTCCTCCACGGCGGCGAGCACGTTCGCCGATCGCCCGGAGGTCGAGATGGCGATGAGGGCGTCGCCGGCCGCCCCGAGCGACTCGACCTGGCGCGCGAACATGCGTTCCACCCCGAAATCGTTGGCGATGGCGGTCAGCAAGGAGGTGTCGGTCGTGAGGGCGATCGCCGGGATCGAGGGCCTGACCCGATCCAGGGTGAGCGTGCCGACCAGCTCCGTGGCCATGTGCTGGGCGTCCGCCGCGCTGCCGCCGTTCCCGCAGATCAGCAGCTTGCCGCCCGAGCGGAGGACGTCGGCGAGCAGCCGGGCTGCTTCGCCCACGTCCTCCAGGCACGACTCGCGCACGCGCACCAGCGTCTCGCCGCTCTCCTGCAGATAGTCCTGCGCCACGCGGCGCAGGCGATCACGGTCCACGGTCTCTCCTCGCTGGCGGCGGAGCGATGATAGCCCGGCTCACCGAGACGGGATCCAGAGCTCCGGCCCGCGGACGGCGTAGACCCCTCGCGGGTGGAGGCGGAACGGGGCGAACTGGCCGCCCCGCCGTCCGAGCTCGGCTCGCACGCGGGACTGCGCCGGTGGCCTGCAGTACAGGAGCAGGTAGCCCCCGCCACCCGCCCCGCACACCTTGCCCCCGGTGGCGCCGGATCCACGGGCGAGCTCCAGCAACTCCTCGATCTGCGTATCGGCGGTGATCGAGGGGTTCATGCGCCGTTTCGATTCGAAGGCGTCCCGGAGCATGGATCCGAGCTCATCGGCCTCACCCGCCTGGACGGCCTCGCGCATCACGTACGCCAGCTCGTGGAGCTCCTTCAGCCCCAACAGGGTCTCCTCGCGGCCTTCGCGCCACAGGGCGATCTGCCGATCGATGATCCCCACGTTCCTGCGGACGGAGCCCGTGTAGCACAGGAGCAGGTTCGACTCGAGCGTTCCCAGCGTACGGTCGTCGATCGAGACGGGGGTGACGGTCACCGCGTCGCGAGCGAACTCGATCAGGTTGAACCCCCCGAAGGCGGTCGCGAACTGGTCCTGGAAGCCCCCGCTGATGCCGAGGTCGTGACGCTCGATCGAGTAGGACAGCCGCGCGAGCTCGTCGGCCGTCATCGCTCTGTCTCCCAGCGCGGCCAGGCCGGCGGTCATCGCCACGACCAGCGCGGAGGATCCACCGAGCCCGCTCCCGGGTGGGGCGTCCGAGCGGATGTCGACGTCGACGCCGCCGGCCACACCGACCCGCTCGATCGCCGCCTTGGCGAGATCCATCACCCCGTCGTACTCGGGCCCCTCGTCCAGGTGGAACTCGACGTGGTGCCCGAGGTCCAGCGAGCGGACCGTGACCTGCCGATCGCGGCGGGGGGTGATCGTGACCCGGACGTGGTGATCGATCGTGGCGGACAGGACGGCGCCCCCGTGCTCCTCGTAGTAGTGGGGGAAGTCCGTGCCGCCGCCGACGAAGCTGATCCGCAGCGGCGAGGTGGCGTGCACGGGCGACAGGTCCTGATGCATGGCTCAGGAGGATTATCCCGCGGGGCGGGCGCGCGCCCCAACCGGTCGGGTCCCTACGCGACCTGCCTGGCGATGCGGCGCCGCTGCTGCTCGGTCAGCCCGCCCCACACCCCGTACCGCTCACCGTTCTTCAATGCCCAGGCGAGGCACTCGTCACGGATCGTGCAGGCGCTGCAGAAGGCGAGCGCGGGGCCGGCCTCCTCCTCCGAGATGGGGAAGAAGACGTCGGGGTCGATGCCGTAGCAGGCGGAGCGCTCCTGCCAAACATCGGGGGGCGACGGGTTGTCCGGGAGCAGGTCGAGGTCGACGTTCGGGAGACGATCGATCCGCACCGTTGCGCTCCTCCCCCCGGCCCGTCGTTTCCGGGACCGAAGGAATAGCACGGAGTGACCACGCCGGGGAAGGGGTCGTCGGTTGGGTACATGCAAACCCCCAGGTGGCGGATGCGAAATGACCCGAAGTATCTACCTTTTCCACCGTAGGAGGAGTGGGCCCGTCTCTGTCGAGAGATCCCTACCCGTTGCCTCCCAGCGCACACGCACGATCGCCTCGCTGCCGTCGCCGACTGCGGCGACGCTCGTGATCTCGCCGACCGGCGAGCCCTCCGCGAACACGGTCGCCCCCCGGTGGAGCGGAGACCCGGAGCGAACCTGGAGGAGGATCCTGGGCGGATGCCCCAGGTTCCGAACCTTCGCGACGGACTCCTGGCCGAGGAAGCATCCCTTCGTGAGATCGATCGTCCCCTCGAGACCCACCTCTGCCGGCAGCGAGTCCTCCCCGAAATCCACCCCCATCCGAGGGTCACCTCGCCGGATCCTCCACGCGTCGAGGGAGGCGGGGGACACCGCGACGAAGCCGGCCCGGACCAGGCGATCGCGGAGGCGACGCGCGGGCGGGCCGGTCGGCACCACGAGGTTCGCACCCGACCCGAGGACGGAGGGAACGGAGACGGATGCGTCGCCGTCCTCGGCGGCGGAGCCGCCGAGGACGGCGAACAGCGCGCGTCGTTCGGTCAGATCCTCGATCGTCACGTCTGAGGAGAGCACGTACGGAGCGAGGATCCGGTCGAGGGCCGTTGGCTGATCCCCCGCCTGGAGGAGGAGGAAGGACTCCCCGTCCGCGACCACTTGGAAGTCGGCGCGGATCCGTCCGGTGGGGGTCAGCACGAGGGAGCGCCGGGCCTGCCCGGAGCGGAGCCCCTGGACGTCCGTCGTGATCAGGTCGTGGAGCCATCGCCGGGCGTCCCGGCCCCGGATGACGAACGTCCGCCAGCCCGGGAGCTCCGCGAACGCCCTGCCCGCCTCCAGCGCCTCGACCTGCAGCGTTTCCGTTGCGATCACCTCGCGCACCACCCCGTTCCTGGGAGGATATCCGCCCGGTGGAGCTCCCTAGGACCCTCCTCGTCACCAATGACTTCCCCCCCAGGATCGGCGGGATCCAACGAACGCTCGGCTCGCTGTGGTCGGCCCTGCCACCCGACCGGATCTCGGTGATCGCGCCGGCGTGGGACGGTACGCCGGCCTTCGACGCCGACGCTCTGTTCGCGATCGTCCGCGACCCCCATCGGTTCATCTGGCCGTCTTCCTCTTTCGCCCAGCGGCTCGATCGGGAGATCCGTCGGATCGACGCCGAGGTGGTCCTGTTCGGAGACGCCTTCCCGCTGGCGCTGCTCGGTCCCCGGCTCGCGGAGCGGGGCACGCCGTACCTCGTCGCCGCCCACGGATTCGACTATTGGCTCTCCACCGTGCCGGTCGCGCACAGCGTGATGAAGCGGATGGCCTCCCGGGCTTCGCGCGTCGCCGTGATGTGCAGCGAGTTCGTCGCCCGCCGCGTCCGGACGGCCGTCCCCGAACAGGTGCCGGTCTCCGTGCTCTATCCGGGCGCCGATGTGGTCCGGTTCCATCCCGACCTGCCGACAGGGGACCTCCGCCAACGGCATCGGCTCGGGGACCGTCCGCTGGTCGTGTGCGTCAGCCGGCTCGTCCCCCGCAAGGGGCAGGACGTCTTGATCCGCGCGATGCGCGAAGTCCGGCGGCGTGTGCCCGACGCCGCGCTCCTGATCGTCGGCGCAGGTCCGTACGAAGCCAGGCTGCGCCGGCTGGCCGAGCGAGCGCCGCATCGATCGGTCTCGTTCGTCGGGGAGGTGACCGAGGAGGATCTCCCCCGGTACTACGCGGTCGGCGACGTCTTCGCGATGCCGTGCCGGTCGCGACTGGGAGGCCTCGAGGTGGAAGGCTGGGGCAACGTCTTCATCGAGGCGGCGGCGTGTGGCCGCCCTGTCGTGGTGGGTGATTCGGGCGGAGCCCGCGAGGCGGTCGAGCACGGCGAGACCGGGTTGCTCGTGGACGGCCGGGACGTCGAGGAGGTCGCCGAGGCTGTCGCCTCGCTGTTGGAGGACCCCGTGTACGCGACGAGGCTCGGCAAGGCCGGGCGGGCGCGTGTCGAACGGGACCACACCTGGCCACGGGCCGCCGAACGCCTGGCGGCCTGGTTGCACGCCGCCGTCGGGCGCTGACGCCTCCACGGGCGGGCGGAAGCCGAGGGTACGCTGCCGCCGTGGACGGGACCCGCTGCCCGAATTGCTCCGCACTCGTGAGCGAGGACGCGGACTGGTGCGGCCAGTGCTTCACGCCGCTCCGCACGCCCGAGCCCGAACCGGAGCCGGCGGCCGTGGCGTCGCCCGCCCCGTCCCCGATGGGCGCCGCGCGAGGGCCGGGCGAGACGCCGGCCCGGCCCGCAGCGACCTGGCCCTGTCCGACCTGCGGTTCGTCCAACCCGATCGAGCTCGACGTCTGCGCCGTCTGCGGCACGTCGTTCGCACAGCTGCTCCGACAGGAGGAGGATCGTTCCACGGTGTCGCCCCGGGAGGCCTTCCTGTGGTCGCTGACCTTCCCGGGCGTCGGGCACGCCAAGGCCGGCCGGGCCGCAGACGGCATCGCGCGTGGGACGTTGTTCGTGCTGACCTTCGGCCTGACGCTGGTGATCGTGTCGTCCGGCGTGTCCACGGGTCCCGTCTTCGGGGTCGTGGCGTTGCTCCTGGTGAGCGCGCTCCTGCTGTACGTCGGGTCGGCCTTCGAGGCCTACCGGATCGCCGAGGGAGGGGCGCCGTTCGTGTCCGCGCGGGCGCTGCTCTGGGCGACGGTCGCCCTCATCATGGTCTCGGTGTCGCTCCTGGCGATGTCCGTCGTCGGCGTGACCGGAGGCACGTGAACACGTCCGGCCCGCTCCGAAGCTCGGCCGCACGAGACCTCGGCCGCTAGGATTCCCCGCCTGATGGAGCACGCCGAGGGCTCGATCGTGATCGAGGCGCCGCTCGAGGACGTGATGGAGGTCCTCGAGGACTACGAGGCCTACCCGGAGTGGGCCGAGGTGCGGAGCGCAGCGATCCTGGAGCGGGGGGAGGGGGGCCGGGCCACCGAGGTGGCCTTCGAGGTGGACGTCCCGGTCCTCGGGAGGGCCGCCTACACCCTGACGTACCGGTACGCCCCCGGGGACACCGGCCTGTCCTGGACGACGAAGGAGGCCCGCGGGGCGATCCGCGACATCCGCGGGGAATACCTCCTGAACGAGCTGTCCGAGTCGGAGACGAAGGCGACCTACCGGCTCGCGGTCGAGATCGGCGTGCTGGTGCCGGGCTTCGTGCGAACGGAGGGCGCGAAGCGGGTGATCGAGAACGCCCTCGAGCGGCTCAAGCGGCGCGTGGAGATGGGCTAG
>JBIOTM010000002.1:0-6502 GCA_044865955.1 Actinomycetota bacterium
CCTCGACGGCCGCGCGCGCCACCCCGAAGGTCTCGGACGCGTCGCAGCGGACGAAGAGCAGCTGGGTCATCGGGCCGAGTCTAGCGACGGTCGCGTCACCGTCGGTCCCGGGTCGCGCGGTCGAGCGGCCTCTGCCACACTTCGGTCGCGCGACGAGGACCGAGGAGGGTTCCGATGACCGGCAAGACGATGCGACTCAAGCGGGTGATCGATCCGGCCGGCGTGTCGGTGATCTGTGCGCTCGACCACGGGATGACCTCACCCACGTTCCTGGAGCCGCTGTCCGACATCTCGGCGCGGGCCGCCGAGACGGTGGCGGGTGGCGCGAACGTGATCATGATGAGCAAGGGGATGATCCGGATCGCGGAGCCGGCGTTCGCGCCGACCACCTCCCTGGCGCTCCTGCTCTCCGCCTCCGCGAGCCCCGACGGCGACCGTCCCGAGATCGTTCAGATCGCGGAGGTCGAGGAAGCGCTGGTCCTGGGGGCCGACGCCGTGGTCCTGTTCACGGCGCTCGGAGGCGACACGGAGTCCTCGATGATCGAGATCCTGGCGGGCGTCGGCCGCGAGTGCGCCGCGTTGGGGATGCCGTTCATCGCGGAGGCCGAGTTCCCCACCACGTACGCCAGCGTCGAGGACCTGAAGGACCGCTACGGGTTCGAGTACCTGCGGCGCAACGTGCGCCTGTGCGCCGAGCTGGGAGCCGACATCGTGAAGACGAACTGGCCGGGTGACGCCGAGTCGTTCGGGAAGCTCGTCGAGGCCACCGACGGCATCCCGGTGGTGCTCGCCGGCGGCTCCCGCCTGGAGGACGGCGAGCTGCTGGCGCGGATGGAGCAGGCGGTCGCCGCCGGCGCGATCGGCTGCTCGGTCGGACGGAACATCTTCATGCATCGGTCGCCGGAGGCCATCACGAGGGCCCTCTCGCGCGTCATCCGCGAGCGGTGGAGCGCAGACAAGGCGCTCGTGGGGCTCCAAGAGGAGGTGAGCGGCTGATGCGCGCCGCCTTCATGACCGACGTGAACGCGGTGGAGGTCCGCGAGGACGCCGAGGAGCCCGCCCTGGATCCGCGCGGCGCCGTGCTGAAGGTGGAGGCGTGCGGGATCTGCGGCACGGACGCCCGCACGTTCTTCAACGGCGACCCGGGGGCGCCGGTGCCGTGGCAGCTCGGGCACGAGCCGGTGGGCATCCTCGAGCAGGTGGGGCCGGACGCGGATCTGCCGCCCGGCGTGTCGCCCGGCGACCGCGTCTTCCTCGGCTCCATCCTCACGTGCGGCGAGTGCCGCTGGTGCCTGGAGGGGTTCCAGAACCTGTGCGAGGACCACCTGCTCTACGGCTACGAGCCCTTCCCCGGCGCCTACGCGGAGCGGGCCGGCGTCCCCCCGATCGCGATGAAGAACCTGATCCCGCTCCCGCCGGAGCTGCCCTCGGACCTCGCGACGGTCGCCGATCCGTTCGCGTGCGCGCTGAACGGGATCGAACGGCTCGACGTCCGGCTCGGGGACACGGTCGTGATCCTGGGGACGGGACCGATCGGGTGTTGGCAGGCGGTGATGGCTCGCGACCGAGGGGCATCGAAGGTGTACCTGTCGGACGTCTCGGCGGATCGGCTGGAGATCGCGCTCGACGCGATCGGCCAGGCGGTCGACGACGCGTGGGTCGCCGGCGAGGACAACGGGGTGCAGGAGGTGCTCGAACGAACCGGTGGCGTCGGCGCCGAGCGGGTGAGCGTCGCGGCGCCGGCGAAGCAGGCCCAGCAGGCGGCCCTGGAGATGGCCGCGAAGCGGGCGAAGGTCGTGTACTTCGCCGGCCTCCCCAAGCACGACCCGGTCAGCCCGCTCGACATGAACCAGCTGCACTACAAGGAGCTGTCGGTGCTCGGCGCGTACGGTGCCACGCAGCGCCAATACCGGATCACGATGGACTACCTCGATCGCAAGCAGGAGGAGCTCGCCACGGTGGTCACGCACCGGTGGCCGTTGGAGAAGATCGCGGAGGCGTTCGACACGATCCGTTCGGGGACCGGGCTCAAGATGGTCATCGTGCCGTGACCGGTCCCTACGTCATCGGTTGCGACGTCGGGAGCCAGGGCACGAACGGCGCGCTGTACGGAGCCGACGGCGAGCTCGTCGCGTCGGCCTACGAGGCGTACGACCTGTCGTTCCCGCATCCGGGGTGGGCGGAGCAGGACCCCGATCTCTGGACGGCCGCCGTGGAGCGCGTGTGCGGCCGGCTCGCGGCGGAGTGCCCCGACGGCCCATCCTCGATCCGCGGGCTCTCCTTCGGTTCCCAGCTGGACGGGATGGTCGTGTGCGACGCGAAGGGCCGCCGCCTCCGCCCCGCGTTGATCTGGATGGATCGCCGGGCGGAGGCGCAGGCGGCGGCCCTCGCCGAGCGGATCGGCCCCGCCGACTTCTACCGGGCGGTCGGCGCGAACCTCGACTCGTCACACGCCGTGTTCAAGGCGCTCTGGGTTCGGGACGAGGAACCCGACGTGTGGACGGAGGCGGCACACATCATGCCGCCGGGCTCGTACGTGCTCCGGCACGCGACCGGCGTCCTCGCGGTCGACCCCTCGAACGCCTCCTCCCTCGCCCTGCTGGACCCCCGAACGAAGAGGTGGGCCGATGGAGTGCTCGGGTCGGCGGGCATCGGGGCGTCGATGTTGCCCGAGCTGGGCGACGCGACCCAGGGGGTCGGGACGGTTACCTCCGGCTTCGCCGACGCCAGCGGCCTGTCGCCGGACACGGTCGTGTCGATCGGCTGCGGCGACGAGATGGCGGCGACGCTCGGGGCCGGTGTGTTCGAGCCGGGCGAGGTCTGCGACGTCGTGGGGACGGCGGAGCCCGTCTGCGCGGCCAGCGCCGAGCCTCGTGAAGACCCGACGATGCTCGTCGAGTGTCATCCGCACGCCGACCCGGACGCGTGGCTGCTGGAGAACCCGGGCTTCGTCTCCGGGGGCAACCTGCGCTGGTGGCGGGATCAGTTCGCCCCCGAGGAGCGCTCGATGGAGCAGCGGGGTCTCGGGGACGCGTACGACCGGCTGAGCGAGGGGGCTGCCGCGATCCCCGCCGGCAGCGACGGCGTCGTCTTCCTCCCAGCGATGCAGGGCGCGATGGCTCCCGAGTGGAACGGCGCCGCGCGGGGCGTCTTCTACGGCCTCACCCTCGCCCACAGCCGAGACCACATGACCCGGGCGATCCTCGAGGGGAGCGCGTTCGGCCTCCGCGACATCCTCGAGGCGATGAAAGCCTCTGGCCTCGAGGTGCGCCGGCTCACGATCGTCGGCGGGGGAGCGAAGGGAGCGCTGTGGCGCCAGATCAAGGCCGACGTCACCGGTCTGCCCGTCCGCGTTCCGGAGAGCGTGGAGACGACGGCCACGGGCGCGGCGATCCTCGCGGCCGTCGGCTCCGGCGTCCACGCGAGCGTGGCCGACGCGGTGAAGGCGTTCGTGGCGTTCCGTCCCGACGAGCACCAGCCCGACCCCGAGGCGCGGGAAGCCTACGAGGAGGCGTACCGGCGATACCGCGAGGTCTACTTCGCGCTCAAGCCGGTGTTCGCTGCGACCTGAGCGTCCGAGTTGAGGCGTCCGTGATGTTCGTGGATGTCAAGCTCTTCGAGTGAACTTGTGGAGTGGCGCGACTGGAAGGGGAGGTCGCCACGGTCTCCGGGACCGGTGCGGCCGATCGACCCCGACGGAGGGTCAGCCTTCCAGCTGGCGCTGGATCTGCTGACGGAGATCGGTCAACGCGTCGAGTGCGTCCTCGAAAGCGGACCGAACGCTCTCCGGGACGTCATCCAGTCCTCGTCGTATCGAGGCCATCGCATCGTCGAGCCTGGCCTCAGCGTCTCGCAACGCCTGCCTCGTCTCGGTCGTTGGGTTCTCCTTGAAGTCTTGCGCCGCTCGACGAGCGTCAGCCGCCGCGGCGATGGCCCGCTGCACCGCCTCGCTCACCGGCCCTTCGGCCCCCTCGGCGAGCTGGTCGAGTTCCTGACCTGCGTCCCGCAGGGCCTTCTCAGCGTCCTTGGCGAGATCCTGCAGGTCGCCTCGGCCGCACCCGACGAGTAGCCCGAACACGACCAACACGGGGAAGAGCCTCTTCATGATGCGGAGATACCCGCGAGCGTCGGACTCCAAGCCTCAGCCGCGTTCGAAGTACCGCACGAGCTCCCAGTCCGTGACCGTCTGGTTGTCGAAGATGATCTGCTCCTGACGGGCCATGTTCACGAGGTGCCCGAAGACGAAGTCCCCGAAGGCCTCCCGCATCACCTCGGAGCGCTCCATCTCGTCGATCGCCTCGTGCAGGGAGGACGGCACCCGCTCGGCGTCCTTCGCCTCGTACGCGTTCCCCTCGAAGAGCGGCGGGCACTCGACCTTGTTGGCGATCCCGTGGAGGCCGCTCGCGATCGTGGCGGCGTACCCCAGGTAGGGGTTCGCGTCCCCGCCGGGTAGGCGCGACTCCACCCGATACCCCGTGTGCTCGCCGACCACGCGGAACCCGCACGTCCGGTTGTCGTGGCTCCACAGGACCGCGGTCGGCGCCCACGACCCCAGCTGGTAGCGCTTGTACGAGTTCACGAAGGGCGCGTACATCCACGCCATCTCGCGCGCGGTCGACATCAGCCCGCCCAGGAAGTACCGGAAGGTCTCGCTCATGTGGTTCGGGTCGTCGTCGCTCCACATCAACGACTCGCTCCCGTCCTCGTTCCAGACGCTCGAGTGCATGTGGCACGAGGACCCGGCCTCGGCCATCGTCCATTTGGCCATGAACGTGATCGCGGCTCCGTTCAACGCCGCGATCTCCTTCGCCCCGTGCTTGTACATCGCGTGGTAGTCGGCGGTCGTCAGGGCATCGGCGTAGGTGATGTTGATCTCGTGCTGGCCCTTCCCGAACTCACCCTTCGAGAACTCGATCGGGATCCCGGCCGCGTACATCCCGTTGCGGATCTGCCGGATCAGCCACTCGTCCTTGGTGGTCTGGAGCATGTGGTAGTCCATGATGTAGGGCGAGCTGGGCTGGAGGTCCTGGTAGCGCTTCTGGGCGGCCTCGTCGAAGGACTCCTTGAACAGGTAGAACTCGAGCTCGGACCCCGTCTTGAAGGTGTAGCCGGCCGCCTTCGCCCGCTCGACCTGGCGGCGGAGGATCGTGCGCGGCGCCACCTCCACCAGCTCGCGCGTGTGCTCGTCCGCGACGTCGCAGATCACCATCGCCGTCTTCTCGAGCCAGGGCACGAGCCGGAGCGTCGACATGTCCGGGATCATCCGGAAGTCGCCGTAGCCGGTCTCCCAGCTCGCGTACTCGAAGCCGGGCAGCGGCTCCATCTCCATGTCGATCGCGATCAGGTACAGGCAGGCGTGGAGCCCCTCCTCGCCCATCACGTCTTCGAGGAAGAAGTGCGGGAGGATCCGCTTCCCGACGAACCGTCCCTGGAAGTCGGTGAACATGCAGAGGACGGTGTCGATCTCGCCGGCGTCGGCGAGCTCCTCGAGCTGCTTGGCGTCGATCATCCCCTGCTGTTCCACCGCTCCTCCTCGAAGATGAACGGGGCGGTGGGCGTTCGCCCACCGCCCCTCGTTGTTGCCTGTAGCTCGTCTAGCCGGGCGGGGGCGACGGCGGAGCCCCTCCCATCGGGGGCGGAGCCCCTCCCATCGGGGGCGCCCCCGTCCCCTCGCCACGGAGGATCGCCTCCTGCGCCGCGGCGCTCGTCTCGTAGGTCTCCTGCGGGACCCCTCGCTCGCCCTTCGTGAGCGCGAACTCCTCCTCAGGAGAGAGGACGAGGCGATGTCGCCCGGCGATCGCGAAATACACGATCCCGACCAAGAAGTAGATCAGCGTCCCGTACACGCCGGGTCGGTAGTCCTCGTTCGAGTAGAGCGATACGAGTGAAACGACCGCGATGATCCCGGCGATGCCGGCACCCCACTGGCCGACCGGGCTCCGGTACGGCCGGTTGATGTTCGGCAGCCTGCGTCGAAGCATGATGAACGAGAGGCACTGCATCGCGTAGGAGATCACGGCGCCGAACACCGCCATGTACAGCAATGCGCCGACGATCTTGCCCGCGGCCGCGCCCTTCGACTTCCCGAGCTCGAACATCAGCACGGCGAGGGCGTAGCCGACCACGCCTCCGGCGATCAACGCGACATGAGGGGTCTTCCGCTCGCCGTGGGTCACGGAGAGCCAGTGCGGGTAGTACCCGGCCCTCGACAGCGAGAACGTGTTCCGCCCGTAGGCGTAGATGATCGTGAAGAAGCTGGCGATCAGCCCGAACAGACCGATCAGGCCGAGCAGCTCCGCGGACGTCCCCTCCCCGAAGACGGCCTTGAAACCGTCGAACAGCGGTGTCCCCGACACGCCGATGTCCCGCGCGCCGCCGTCGACGCCCGTGTTGAGCAGGAAGATGAGAACACCCGTCACCACCAGCGTGGTCATCCCCCAGAGCGTGGCCCGAGGGATGTCGCGTTTCGGATCGTGCGACTCCTCGGCGGCGAGCGGCAACT
>JBIOTM010000003.1:0-11078 GCA_044865955.1 Actinomycetota bacterium
AGCCGACGCCGCCCGCGTCTTCGAACAGCTCGTCGCGCCCGGTGGGCCACCGGCTCACCAGCCGTCGGAGAAGTCGGAGAAGATCCGAGAGAAGCGCCGGAAGAAGCCAGCCTGAACACGGTAGAAGTCCAGGCCGATCAGCCCCCTGGCCTGGGCGGCTTCGTCGCGGGGGCAGGATTTGAACCTGCGACCTCTGGGTTATGAGCCCAGCGAGCTACCGGACTGCTCCACCCCGCATCACGAGGCTAGCAAGCTCCCGCGACGACCGGCAATCGTTGAGGAGGCGCTAGGCGGCCTGCCAGCCCTCGACGACGGGATGATCCTTCGACTGCGCCCCGGCCTGGGCGGCACCGCCGGGTGAACCCAGCCCCGTCACGTCGTCCGAGAACCACTCGGCGTTCACCGCCGTGAACGGCTTCCACTCGCCCGGGAGGTCGTCCTCCGGGAAGATCGCCGTGACCGGACACACCGGGACGCATGCGTCGCAGTCCACGCACTCATCGGGCTGGATGTAGAGCATCCTCGGCCCCTCGTAGATGCAGTCGACGGGGCACTCGTCAACGCACGCCTTGTCCTTCACGTCGATGCAGGGCTCGGCGATCACGTAGGCCATCTCATCACTCCTCCGCCCGACCCTTACCCGGCAGCATCGGAGGCAAACCACGCGGTCCGCGGGGGAAGTAGCATGCCGAACGCGATGAGCCGCACGGTGGCTTCCCTCCTGGATGGGCGCCCGGTGCAGGATGCGCGGGGCGGCACGCTCACGATCCGGAACCCCGCCCATCTCGACGAGACGGTGGCCGAGGCGCGCCTGGGCGACGCGGACACGTTCCTCGAGGCGTGCGGGCGGGCGAAGGCCGCCCAGCCCGGTTGGGCGGCCGTGCCGGCGCCGGTCCGCGGGCGAGCGATCCAGCAGCTCGGCCGGCTCGTCGAAGCGAACCTGGAGGCGCTGTCCCGGCTGATCACGCGTGAGATCGGCAAGCCGATCAAGGAATCGCGCGGCGAGGTCCAGGAGGTCATCGACACGTGCACCTTCTTCCTGGGCGAGGGACGGCGGCTCTACGGTCAGACCGTGCCCTCCGAGATGCCCGACAAACAGCTCTTTACGTTCCGAACGCCGGTCGGAGCGTGCGCGATCGTGACGGCCGGCAACTTCCCGGTGGCGGTCCCATCCTGGTACATCGTGCCGGCGCTCGTGTGCGGCAACACCGTCGTGTGGAAGCCGGCGGAGTACGCGCCGGCGACGGCCGACGCGTTCGCGCGGCTGATCCTGCATGCGGGCCTGTCCCCCGGTGTCTTCCAGCTCGTGCTCGCGGAGGGCGCCCCGACGTTCGATGGGATCGAGCGCGCCCTCGAGGCCGGCGTCCTGGACAAGGTCGGGTTCACCGGCTCCTCCGAGGTGGGCCGGCGGATCGGCGAGCTCTGCGGGCGCCATCTCCAGTCCCCATGCCTCGAGCTGGGCGGCAAGAACCCGCTCGTGGTCATGCCGGATGCCGACCTCGACCTCGCGGTCGACGGTGCGCTGTTCAGCGGCTTCGGGACGGCGGGGCAGCGATGCACGTCGCTCGGCACGGCGATCGTGCATCGGGACGTCCACGACGACTTCCTGGCCCGGTTCACGAAATCGATCACGGATGCGCCGATCGGCGACCCGACCAGGGACGTCCTGTTCGGCCCGATGATCTCGCAGCGGTTCTGCGACCGCTTCGAGGGCTGGCTCGAGCTGATCGGTCCGAACCACGCGGTCTCCGGGTCGTCCGGCCTCGGCCGGATCACGGCGGCCAACCCCCGGACCGGCTTCGTCGGCGATCCGGAGGCCGGCCTCTACTACCATCCGGTCGTCGTCGACGGCGTGACCCTCGACGACGACCTCTACCGGACGGAGACGTTCGGGCCGATCGTCGGCGTCGCCTCCTTCGATACGTTCGACGAGGCGGTCGAGCTCGCGAACGGTCACGGGTACGGCCTGTCCAGCAGCATCTACACGAACGATCCGCTGCACGCGTTCCGGTTCCGGGACCGCGTCTCCGCGGGGATGGTGAGCGTGAACAACTCGACCTCGGGCGCGGAGGCCCACCTGCCGTTCGGGGGGAACGGGCGCTCCGGGAACGGGAGCCGGCAGTCGGGGATCTGGGTGCTCGACCAGTTCACCAGGTGGCAGGCGATGAACTGGGACTACTCGGGGCGGCTGCAGAAGGCGCAGATGGATACGGCCGACGTCGAGGCCGACCTCGCGTTCCGCCTGCCGGAGGACTAGGGCGACGGGGATGGCGAGGGCGACGCGCCCCCGCCTCCGGACGCCAGCTCGTTCGCCTGCTCGACCAACGCCCGGGCCCGATCCTGCTCGGACTGATAGGTCGCGAGGTCGCCGGCCTTCAGCGCCTCCTCAGCCGCCGCGAAATGGCTCACCGCCTGCGCGAGCAGCCGCTCGATCCGCTGCTGGACGCTCCCACCCCCGCCGCCCGGCGGCTGAGGCTGGCCGCCCGTGACACCTCCCGTCGCCTCCTCGATCGCCCCCGACAACGAATCCGCCACCGAGACCGTCGATCCGCTGACCACCATCACCAGCCTCAATTCGGGGACGGCGGCCTCCTGGGCGGCTCGCACGTACGCGGGCAGCACGTACAGGATCGAGTCCTCGATCGGGATCGTGAGGAGGTCGCCGAAGAGGATCTGCGATCCCCCTTGACCCAACAGTGTTCGCGCTTCGGAGAACGCGTCGTCGGAGTTGATGCGCGAGAAGGTGAGCCCCGGCCCGTCGACGTCGCGTCCGGCGGGGAACGTGAAGGCCACGACTTCCCCGTACCCCTCCGGATCCGAATTGGCGGCCATCCATCCCACCATGTTCAGCCGGTTCTCCGGCTCGAACGGGAGGACCAGGTGGAAGTGCTCTTCGGCCTCGCCGGGCACCTTCATCAGCAGGTAGTTGGGGAGGAGCTTCGGCGCCGCGATCCCCGACGCCTTCTGTTCGTCGGTGAGGGAGATCGTCGGATCGTCGGGGATCTCCCAGAAGTCCTGCTTGCGGTAGAAGGCGGCGGGATCCTGTACGTGGTAGTTCGCGAAGTGGAAGGCCTGCGCCTGGAACAGGTTCTCCGGGTACCGGAAATGGGCCCGCAGCTCCTCGGGCGCCTGGTCGATCGGGGTGAACACGCCGGGGAACGCGTTGTCCCACGCTCGCATGATCGGCTCGTTCAGGTCCGCGTAGTACGTCACGGTGCCGTCGTAGGCATCGACGACCGTCTTCACCGAGTTCCGCATGTAGTTGACCGTCTGGGACGGCAGGAGACCGTCCGTGGCCTCCGAAAGGTTCACCGACTGCGAGTAGGGGTAGCCCTCGGACGTCGTGTAGGCATCCCAGATCCAGACGTAGCCCTCGTTCGTCACCGCGAGGTAGGGGTCCCGATCGAACGTCAGGAACGGCAACGGGGCCCGGGCACGCTCCGTGAGGCTCCGGTTGATGAGGATCCGGCTGCCGGCGTCGATCTGGCCGGAGATCAACAGGTTCACGTCTCGGTATCGCCACGCGAACAACGCTCGGCGGAAACGGCCGCCCAACGCGATCCCGCCCTCGCCGTCGTAGGAGAACGGCTTGTCGCCCGAGGCCCCCTCGTAGTCGAGCTCCGAGGTCGCGGAGTTCACGACCACGAAGTCCACGTCGTCGCGCTCCCCGTAGTACAGCCGCGGCTGATCCGTCGCCGGTTGGCCCTCCGGCGGGATGTCTTCCAGCGTGAGCAGCGGGGCGCCGTCGGCCGTGATCGAGTTGACCTGCGCAGCCACGGTGCCGAACCCGTGCGTGTAGACGAGGTGCCGGTTCTGCCACGTCTGCCCGGCTGCGCTGATGCCGTCCTGGGTCACCTCGCGTCCCGACACCATCAGCACGCGCCGTTCGCCATCCACCTCGTAGCGGTCCACGTCGACGTCGGTGAAGTCGTAGTACTGCCGGATCCGCTGGACCGACTGGAAGTTCTCCTTCAGGACCGACGGCCGCCACAGGCGGATGTTCGACACCGTCGCCTCGTTGGCCTCGATGGCGTCCGCCGTGACGCGTGACTCGAACGGTCGCTCCACGAGACGGATCCGGTCGAGCGCGAAGGCCCGTCTGGTCGCGGCGATGTTCCGCTCGATGTAGGGCAGCTCGTACTGCTGCTCGTTGGGGCTGACCCGGAACTGCTGGATGAACGCCGGGTAGGCGGTCCCCAGCAGGATCGACACCAGGAGCAGCAGCCCCACCGCGATGATCGGGAGGCTCCACACGCGGATCCGGGCGTTCACGAAGAACAGGATCGCGCAGATCACGGCGACGATCACGAGGAACGTGAGGGCGGGGAGCTGGGCCTTCACGTCCGTGTACGAGGCACCGTGGACGACGCCGCGCTCGGAGGTCAGCAGGTCGAACCGACCCAGGTAGTAGCCCCACGCCTTCGCCAGGAGGATCAGGCCGAAGAGCACCGAGAGGTGTGCCCGCACCTGCGGGTCCACCTTGTCGCGGAGCCCGACCGCCTGCGGCCTGATGCCTCCCTGCAGGAAGTGCCCGATCGCCACGATCAGGGTGACGCCCACGAGCGAGCCGAACAGCCAGCTCTGCAGGTACTTCAGCCAGGGCAGCGTGAACACGTAGAAGGCCGGGTCGCGGTGGAACAGGGGCTCGGGAGCGCCGAACGTGATCCCGCTCGAGGATCGCCACAGCAGGAACTGCTGCCAGTGCCCGGATGCCGCGAGGCCGACGAACAGCGAGAGCACGGCCGCCCCGATCGGGAGGATCCACCGCAGGTAGGGTTCGACGTTCTCGCGGAATCGCTCGACGATCTCCTGCTCGGGCGTGAGCGCCACGATCCGCGGGGCGAGGCGGCGCGTCACGTACAGGTTGACCATCAGGAGCGCGAAGAACGTGACGAAGAAGGCCGAGGCGAGCCCCGCTTGGGCCCACAGCCGGGTCCAGAAGACGGTCGACAGGCCGACCTCGCGGTACCACAGGATGTCTACGTAGAAGTTCGACAGGAACGTGAGCAGGAGGAACGCGACGACCAGCGCGACGAGGATCACCAGCGGCCAGCGACGGCGCGCGTAGGGGATCCGGACGGTCGTCGTGGCCATCGATCGCAGACTAGCTCAGGTGGTTCCTTCGGATGGTCCGAGGACCTCGAGGGCCTCGTCGAACGTGGACACGGGGATCACGCGGACGTCGCCCTCGTCCGCGCCGGCGAGCTCCCGCAGGTTCCCTCGCGGCACGAGCAGGATGTCGGCGCCGGCCTCGCGGGCGGCGACCACCTTGTCGAGGACGCCACCGATCGGCCCGACGTTCCCGTCGGGGTCGATCGAGCCCGTGCCGGCGATCGTCCGGCCCTTCGTCAGGTCACCCGGCGTGAGGAGATCGTAGAGACCGAGGGCCCACATCAGACCGGCGGACGGCCCTCCGACGTCGCCGCTGTCGATCGA
This sequence comes from Actinomycetota bacterium, assembly GCA_044865955.1. GTDB lineage: Bacteria > Actinomycetota > UBA4738 > UBA4738 > HRBIN12 > JAJNBA01. The sequence continues at coordinate 5,437 of JBIOTM010000003.1, forward strand.
GATCGGGAAGGGGAACGCGTCGACGAGCGAGATGCCGACGAGCGCATCGTCGCGCCCCGGGCAGCGCCCACGGGCGACGCGGACGTCGCGGGACTCGCCGCCGGCCTCGATCCGGAACTCGATCGGCCTCCCCGGCGGGACCGCGTCGATCAGCCGGGAGGCGTCTCGCCGGGACGCCACCGGCTGCCCGTCGATCCGTCGGATCACGTCGCCGGCGAACAGGCGCCGGTCGGCGGGGCACCCCTCGCCGACCACCTCGATCAGCGCCCCCCGCCCGTGATCGCGCGGATAGCCCGTCAACCGGGAGAGCACGACCACCGCGGCGTCGATCTTGCTCTGATCCATCTGCGAGGCGGCGCGATGCTCCTCCTCGGCCGGGGTGAGCCCGGGCGGATAGATCGCCTCCTCGCCGACCACGGCCTTCTCCGGATCGATCCATGCCTCGAGCGCGCCGAGGGCTGTGACCTGCGTGAAGCGGACCGTGGTCATCACGAGGTGCCCCGAGGATCCGTAGACGGGCGCCTCTCGCACATGGATCAGGGGCACGATGTCCCGTGCGGGACCGGGGCCCAGCGAGTAGTAGGGCAAGGGGAACCAGCCGACGGCGAACGCCGAGGCGACGAGCAGCACGGATCCCCCATAGCGAAGGGCGCGTCGCATCGATCGATGGTAGCGGGGGGTCCGTGGAGACCGGCTCCGTCGCCACCGCGAGGCGGGAGGTACGCTCGATGATCGGAGGTCGTCGAGCGTGGGATACGTCGTGATCGTCGCGGTGTCCGTCGCGGTGGGCGTGGCCGTCTACCGCCTCACCGCTCGCATGCCCATCCGAGAGGACGACCAGCACATGTGGCTGGGGAGGGGGGCAGCGCCTGTCTCGCAGGCGCCGCCCCCGCCCCCCACGAACTTCGAGCGGCTCTCGATCACCCGCGACCGGCTGACCTGGCACGATCGGATCGTCGGGAGCCTCGGGCTGATCGTGGCGGTCGCCCTGGGCGCCGCCACCCTCGCCTTCGCGCTCTACCTCGCTGGCTCGACCCTGATCGGCCTGCTCAAGCAGGCGGCGGAGAGCTCTCCCTAGCGCGGTGGGGGCGTCGTCACTGGCCTCGCCTGATCAGTTGGAAGGCCGAACGGTAGTCGTCGAGATGCTCGAGCATCCGGCCGGCCCCGCGGACGACGGCTTCCAGCGGCCGCTCGACGACGTGCACCGGCACCTCGCATTCCTGGGCCAGGAGCATGTCGAGCCCCCGTAGGAGGCTCCCCCCACCGGTGAGGAACATCCCGGTCTCGAGCACGTCGTGGGTGAGCTCCGGCGGCGCCTCCGCGAGCGTCATGCGCGCCTCCTCGACGATCGTCGCGACCGCGGGCGCCATCGACTGGCGGATCTCGTCCTCGTCGACCTTGACCTCGACCGTGTTGCCCGTCGACAGCTCACGGCCGATCACCCTGGCGGCCCTCCCGGTCGGCGAAGGGAAGGCCGACCCGATCGCGATCTTGAGCTCCTCGGCCGACTTCTCGCCGATCGCGACGTCGTAGGTGGAGCGGATGTGGTCCTGGACAGCCGCGTCGAGGTCGAACCCGCCGACGTTGGCCGAGCGCCCCGACACCACGCCGCCCATCGACACCACCGCCATCTCGGAGCGGCCGCCGCCGATGTCGACGATGAGATTGCCCAGCGGCTCGTGGACCGGAAGGTTCGCGCCCACCGCGGCGGCGAGCGGCTCCTCGACGGGCACGACCTGCCGTCCTCCCGCGTAGCGGATCGCGCGCTCGATCGCGCGGCGTTCCACCGCCGACGAGGAGGGCGGGATGCACACGAGGACGCGAGGTTTCGGGAAGCGGGTCACGCCGACGGTCCGCAGCACCACCGCCAGCATGCGCTGGGTCACGTCGAACTCAGTCATCGTGCCCTCTCGGAGCGGACGGACCGCCAGCACGTTGCCGGAGTCGCCCCCGAGCATCTGCCAGGCCTCCTCGCCCATGGCGACGACCTCGCCGTTGCCGCCGTGCATCGCGACGACGGTCGGCTCGTCGAACACGATGCCTTCACCTTGGCGATAGACCAGGGTGTTCGCGCTGCCGAGGTCGAGGGCGAGATCGCGGCCCACTAGCTGCCCATGACCCACTGAGCCTCGCCGGAGACGAGGCCCTCCTTCTTCCAGATGGGGACGTCCTGCTTCAGCCGCTCGATCCCGTGCCTGCAGGCCTCGAAGGCCTCCGCCCGGTGCGGCGCCGAGCACGCGATCACGACCGACGCCTCCCCGACCTCGAGGTCCCCGGTCCGGTGGAGGATCGCCACCTTCCGGACCGGCCAGCCCTCGCGCATCTCCTCGGCGATCTCTCCCAGCCGCGTGGTCGCGAGCTCCTCCCACACCTCGTAGTGGAGACCGGTCACGACGCCCCCCGCGGAGCGGTCCCGCACGGTTCCGATGAAGACGGTGGTCCCGCCGGCGCCGGCGTCGCCGACGAAGGCCACGGCCTCGTCGACGGAGAGCGGCGTGGCCGAGATGCGAACCAGGACAGGCTCGGACACGGCGGACATCGTAGCCGGAGGGCCGCGTACGATGGACGGTATGAGCGACGTGTTCGGCTTCCCGGTCGGCGATCCGGAGGCGTTCAAGGACGCCCCCCTGTTCCGTGAGCTCCAGCGCGTGATGTCCTCGTCGGGTGGTCCCGTGAACTGGGAGCTCGCCCGGCAGCTGGGGATCGCGAACGCGGTGGAGGCGGGGCCGGACGCGGATCCCTCCGAAGGGGACCAGCGCATGCTGGACGAGGCCGTCCGGGTCGCGGAGCTTCAGGTGGCGAGGTTCACCGGGCTCGCGGCGCCGGCGGACGTCGCGCAGGTGCGCGGCGTTCGCCGCGCCGAGTGGGTGAACGCGAACACCGAGAGCCTCAAGGCCGTGCTGGAGCCGGCGGCCGAACGCCTGACCACCGCGATCGAGGAGGGCACGCGCGACCAGGCGCCGGCGGAGATGGCTCAGCTGTCGTCGTTGCTCCGCCAGCTGACCCCCCTCCTCCTGGGGACCCAGATCGGCCAGGTGCTGGGGATGCTCGCGCAACGCGTGATGGGCCAGTACGACATCGCCGTGCCCAGACCGGGACCGGGACAGCTCCTGTTCGTCGTGCCCAACCTGGCGGCGTTCGAACGAGACTGGTCGCTCGACCCCCGCGAGTTCCGGACCTACGTGGCGCTGCACGAGGTCACGCACCGGTTCGAGTTCGCCCAGGGATGGGCCAGGGATCGCTTCCGTGCCCTCCTGGACGACTACCTCTCCACGTTGAAGCTGGACGTCGAAGGCATGCAGGCCCGCCTGAGCTCGGTCGATCCGGCCGACGCGGAGGCGCTGCAGCGGCTGACGGAGTCCGACCAGGCGTTGGTCTGGGGCGACCTCGACGACGAGCAGCGCCTGAAGCTCGGGAGGATCCAGGCCTTCATGGCCGCCGCCGAGGGGTACGGGGACCACGTGATGCGGACGCTCGGCGCGGAGCTGCTGGGGACGTTCCCGCGGATCCAGGAAGCGATGAAGCGCTACCGGGAGGGCGAGCACGGCGATCCCGTGTTCGAGCGGCTGCTCGGGGTGGACATGAAGCGCCAGCAGTACGCGACGGGAGCGGCCTTCTGCGAGACGGTCGTGGAGCAGACGGACGAGGCAACGCTCGCGCGGATGTGGGAGTCCGCGGAGGCCCTTCCCTCCCTCCCGGAGCTGGACGAGCCGCGGCTCTGGCTGGCGCGCACGGTCTGAGCGGGGCGCTCCGGCGCGTCGACTATCATCGCGCCCGATGACCCTCGGAGAGCTGATCTCGGCGGCCGTCGTCGACGAGCGGGTCTGGAACGGCTATCGGGAGAACGCCCCGGACGGCGTCTACCTGGTCGGCCAGCCGGGCCCGGCCCTCCCGTTCGTCCTGTTCAGGGCGTGGAAGGTGCCCACGGGATACGTCGCCGAGGAGGTCAGGCTCGTCGGTCCGTCGGGTCGGACGCTCTACCGCTGGGGCCCGCAGGTGCGCCGGATGAAGGGCGCGATGGACCTCACGGTCGAGCAGGACGTCGTGAGCGACGCGGCGCTCGAGGAGACGGGGACCTATGTGGCCTCGTTCATCCTCGACGGCGAGATCGTGGGGGAGATCGAGTTCCCCGTGTACGTGCAGACCGCCCCGCAGAAGCTCTCGAAGGAGACCGAGGACGGGCTGCGGAAGTCCGATGTGATCTGGGTGGGTACCCGGGCGAACGGCCACAAGCGGATGGCGCCCGTCTGGTTCGCCTACAAGGACGGGAAGATCTATCTCCTGTCGAAGCGCGAACCCGGACCGGACGAACAATCGGTGCCGGGCGTCCCGGAGGCGAAGGAGCTGGTGGTCGTGACCCGACGGAAGTATCGCGACACGTCGCTCCAGGAGTTCACGGCGGCCCAGCGATCGCTCGACGGTGCGGAATGGGAGGCGGCGGCGAAGATCCTGGCGGACCGGCGCCGGAGCCGCAACGGTCCACCGGAGGAGTCGATCGGCCGGTGGCGCGGCACGTGCGACATCGTGGAGCTGACGCCGAACGTGACAGCCTCGGGCTGACGCCGGAGAGCCGAACGTTCCATCGAGAGCGATGTCAACCCCTTGGCATGTGGTTCATCCCCTGCCTCGGTTCGGCTCGTCAAGGGGTTACCGGGAGGTGATCATCGCGGTTCGTCGCTTCCAGCATCGCCTCGAGGCCTTCATGGATCGGTTGCTCGAAGCCCCTTGGTCTCACCTTCGCCCAGTACCGCGCCCTCGAAGTCCTCTCCGCCAACAGCAAGCTGCACGTCTCGAAGCTCGCCCACTTCCTCGGGCTCAGTCGCCAAGCCGTCCCGACCGCCGTCAGGAAGCTCGCCGACGGGGGCTCGTCCATCTCCTCCAGGAGCAGGGTCGCCTCTCCCCGCGACCCTCCCCCCCCGCCACCAGACGCGTGCAGCTGACCCGGAGGTGCACCCACGACCTCAAGACCGGATCCAGGAGGATCTGGCGAACGGCGCCACCGGTTCGTCGCCCTCAATGGGGGGTCGGTTGCAATCCGGCGCGACCAGGGTTCAGATCCGCAGGGATTCGTAACGGACCAGGTGGATGGCACCGCCCGTCACGGCGAACCACGGTCCCGTGACTCGCGCGCGCGGACGCGTCCGCGCGCGTGCATCGAGCAGATCCAAGCGGCTCCGATCGGGGAGGAGAACAATGAGGGCAGCCCAACTCGAGTTTGCTTTTGCTCAGCGTCGCGTGTTATTCCCCCGATTCATGGGGGCCGATTCGCGCATCTCGGGACCATGACGCGAAGCCAAGCGAGAGGGCCACCGCCGGGGCCGGAGTGGGGAATCGGCACTGAAGGGGGAGGCGAGGCGAAATGAAAAGAGCCGTCCGAGTTGCATTGGTGATTACCTTGGCGCTTGTCGGGACATTGATTCAGACACCTGCACAGGCTGGACACGACTCCTGCGGTACGGCAGACACAAAGATCAACAACATTCACTGGGGCCTCATCGGGGGCGTTGACTCGGTCAAGGTGATCGGGCAAATCAAATGCACCGCCACCGTCGACCGCATCTTCGGTTGGCAGGTGGTCCTTTGGTTCTGCGGTGCCACGAAGCCTCAAGCGAATGAGACCTACCTGCAGGCCAACTGCAACC
>JBIOTM010000004.1:0-2564 GCA_044865955.1 Actinomycetota bacterium
TGAAGTCGCGGTACCCGGGCGTGCCGGCCACGTGCACGTCCACCTGGGCGCCGAAGTTCTTCTCCAGTCCGGTGAACGGGTCGGTGAAGGTGGCACCCCGCGGCGCGATCGTGAGCGCCCCGTAGACGCCTTCGAGCGCCGGATCGACGTCCACGTCGTAGACGGTCGTGCCGTCCAGCGCCGTGATCTGGAGAGCGTTCGCGCCGCCGAAGTCGGTGATCAGCGCCGACTCGAGCTTCGGGTTGTCGATGTAGTAGCGGTACGTCCGCGTTCCACTGGGAGCGACGGTGTTCTCGGGGCTGAAGCCGATGTTCACGCCGCTCGACTCATCGGTTCGGAGCAGGCCGCCGCCGAGGTGGAAGGAGCTCCGGACCGACCTCCGGTTCGTGAAGTTCACGGTCAGGCAGTCGCCGACGGCCGCGTGCAGTACGAGCGGCTCGATTCCCGGCGTCAAGCCCGGAACGACGTATGCCGCGCGGACCGCCTTGCCGCCGCTGTCCGGAACGTCGACGGCGCTCACCGCGAACGAGCGCGGGTTCGCGCCGACCGGGCACGGATTACCCGCCCCTGCTGCGGCCGGGGGCCGAGCACCGGTCCGGGTCGGCAGCGTCGCCGCGTTCGCCGGGGCCGGACGATCCGGCAGGGGCTGCAGGTTGTCGACCTTGCCCGGCAGGACGCGGATGACGCCCCACGCTCCCTGGCGCAAGTGGCGGCCGATCGAGTTCATGTACAGGTAGTCGCCGGGCTCACCGTTGGGCCCGCCGGCGCCGCCCTGGAGAGCCAGCGTGTAGCGCTCCGAGATCCCGATCGGCACCGTGTCGAGCGGCGAAGCTGCGAGTCCGCCCGAGTCGGTGTACCGGTTCTCGAGGAAGACCCGGTGGCCGTCGATGTGCAGGCCGTCGACCGTCGGGCCGACGTTGATCGCGCGGATCACGAACGGGTCCTTCGGGTATGCGCGCGGGAGCGGCGTGATCGGGTCGCCCTGCGTGTAGGAGCTGAAGAGGAGGGACGGATCGGGATTGCCTCCGAGCAGGGGGTTCAAGCGGTCGGACCACGGCTCCGCCTTCAGGTTGATCGTCCCGTCGGTCGACGGGTTGTCGTCGATCTCCCACACGACGAACTCGCGGAAGCTCCCGTCAACCAATCCGGGCGCGAGCGGGTTGTTCGTATGGATGTCGACGATCGTTCCGGAGTCGACCTCGGCGCCCGTCTTCGGGTCGTGGTAGGTCGACCCTGCGGGCTCTGTGATCAGCTGGCCGACGAGGCCGTGGCCCCAGCCGTGGATGCCGTCGACATGGTCGTGCCAGAAGATGTTGTCGAGCAGGACGTCCGGGTACCAGCGGTACTGGACGAACTCGACGCCGGCCCACTGGCCCGTGCCGTGCGCCTTGGTAAGCGGTTCCTTGAGCGTCACGGTCGACGCGGCTGCGTTGATCGAATCGATCTGCTTCACCTCGATGTCGTCGGTGCCGAGGCCGATGCCGATCCAGACGCCCGGTTGGAACTTCGCCACGCTCGACAGCGACAGCGTCGTCGCACCTGCCGCAGCAGCTGCGGTCAGCGTCGGGTCTTCGACCTTGTACGGGCGGACCGACTGCTCGAACTGCATGCCGGTGATCACTCCGTCGGAGGCCTGCACGTCGAACTGCACGTGGTGGATGTGCATGTTGACCTTGGAGAACTTCGTGAACGCTTCCGCGTCCGTCAGCTCGCTGGTCAGCGTCACCGCGTCGCACTCGCCGGCGTTCGTCCTGAGCGCGAGCGGCTCCGCAGGCTTCGTCCCCGCGTAGACGCCGTCCTTGTTCTTCGCGAGCGTGAAGATCATCCCGTTGGGGTCCACCGCCCGTGGCGTGTTCCGGATCGGGAGCGTGATCGCGACCACGTTGAACTTTCGCGTCGTCGAGCCCGCGGGACAGAGTCCGTCCCTGCGGCCGGAGTACGGATCGACCGCAGCTTTCGCTGCTGCGTCGACGTTCTCACCGAGCCACGGCGCTCCCGAGTGGCCGTTCGGCGAGAACGGTGGCCGGAAGCCGATGTGGGGCCGCAGCAGCGGGTACGCCGGCCGGCCCTTCGTCGGGTTGAAGAGGAGCTTCGGACGTTCGCCGACGAAGCCACCGTTGAAGCCCGAGGCGAGGTCGACCGCGAGCGAGCCCGGGTGCGCAGCGTCGAGGTTCGGCAGGTCCGCGTTCGGCCGCTTGTCCTCCGGCTCGCCGAGGTACACGGGCCGCGCCGGATCGCTCGCGTCGATCGTCCAGTTCCACACGGACGCGTCCTCGACGCCCTTGCGGACGCCCGACGGGGGCAGCTGCGGCCGGATCCAGTTGTCGAGGTTGTCCGGCGTGATCACGGTGCCGTTCGGCATCGTCCGGCCGATCAGGTCCGCCGCCTCGACGCCCTTCGGCAGTGCGGCCCGGTCGGGCAGCGGGACCATGTCCGGCTGGAGCGTGTCGAACACGCGCCAGAACGCCCACATGCCCGACACGTAGTGCGAGGCGATGTGGCAGTGGTAGAGGAAGTCGCCTGCAGCCTGTTGGACACCGCCGGCGCCGCCCTCGATCTCGAGG
>JBIOTM010000005.1:0-3129 GCA_044865955.1 Actinomycetota bacterium
TCGGTGACCCACAGCCTGCCGTCCGGCGCGAACAGGATGTCGTGTGGGCTTGCATCCGTGTCGACGTAGCGAACCGGCGCGTTCCGGTCGAGCAGGTCGACCACGGCGAGGTCGTCGCTGCCCTCCAGCGTGACCCATGCATGCCGCTGCCTCGGGTCGATCGCGAGGTCGTGGGGGTCGGCCTCGAGCAGGACCCGCCTGATCGGAGTTCCGTCGAGCTTCACGAGCTGAACGCGCTCCGTCGCCTGATTCGCGACGACGACCATGTTCCTGGCGATCTTCACGTCGTGCGGCGCGCCGCCGAGGTGGACGAAGGTGCGTTCGCCGTCGCGGACGATGATGATGCGGTCGGAGGCCCACAGCGCGGCGACGACCGTGCCGTCGGGCGCGACGGTGATGTTGTGGGGACCGCCGCCCCGTGTGTCGACGCGCCGCAGGACGCCCTCGCGAAGATCGGTCTTCGCGAGCTCGCCGTCACCCTCCAGCGCCACCCACACCGTCCGGTCCGAGCGACCGGCCTGCGCGGCCGGCGCGGCCGTCACGACCAGCGCCACCACGATCAATGGCCACAGGAAGGTCCGCGCCTGGTTCGGTCTCATCCTCATGCCGCAAGGACCGGTCTCGACGGTGCTCGGTTCCGGCATCCGTCGGCCCGACAAGAGCGCTTTACCCGGGATTCGGCCTTATCTGGAGAGCATCCGCCCGACGGCGCCCATGAGCTCCTTCGCCTGCTCGTCCGGGTCGCTCGGGCCCCCGTGCCCTCCGACGAGGCAGTGGCGGACGTGGCCATCCAGCAGGCCCAGGGCGACCTTGTCGAGCGCAGCGCGAGCGGCGTTGATCTGCGTCACCACGTCGATGCAGTAGCGGTCTTCCTCGACCATCCGCGCGACGCCTCCGACCTGGCCCTCGATCCTTGCCAGCCGGTCCAGGAGTTGATCCTTCGTCGCCGTGTACCCGCGCGTCTGCGTCGCCATGTCGTTCCTCTTCGGTCTCGTGTCGTGATCGCCGTTGACGGATGATACCCCTCCGGGGTATAGGTAATCAAGGGCAAGGCTGAGGTCGCGGCGGGATGTCCGCCCGCTCGGCGACGCACGTCGGAAGGACGCGAGAGCACATGACGGGCACCGAGGTCCTGGTCACCGCCGGAGGAGTCGGGCTGATCGTTGCGCTTGCCTACTTCTTCTTCGGGCCGAGGGAAGCTCGTCGGACCGAGCTGCGAGGTGGGCTCCAGGAAGTCGAGATCACCGTCAAGGGCGGCTACTCGCCGAACCTCATCCGCGTTCAGGAGGGGATCCCGCTTCGGCTCGTCTTCGACCGGCAGGAGAACAGCGACTGCTCCTCGAGGGTCGTGTTCCCGGACTTCGCGGTGAGCAAGTCGCTCGCCGCCTTCGGCCGAACGACCGTCGAGCTGATGCCGACGCAGGCCGGCGAGTTCGGCTTCGCGTGCGGCATGAACATGCTGCACGGAACCCTCGTGGTCGAAGCGGGAGACGGCAACGGCTCCGCGTCGACGTCCTCGGACGCGGCCGGCCCCGCCGACGTGGCCGCCACGGCGGAGGCGCAGGGCGAGGAGGGCCACACGCACGAGGTCGCGCGAGCGGTGGGAGTCGGCCCGGTCCGAGAGGTCAAGGGGACGAGTCGGGTGGAGTTCGGCCTGCGCGGCGCCGGCGTCACGTGCCCGACCTGTGTCCGGAACATCGAGTCCCTCCTCGACGGGATGCGCGGCGTCGACGACGTGCAGGTGAACTTCGGCGCCGAGCGGGTGAGCGTGGCGTTCGATCCGGACCAGATCGACGTGCGGGACATGCGGGCCGCGATCGGACGGGCCGGATACCGGGTTGAGGAACGAGTCGAGCCCGGATCGGAGCAGACCGAGGGCGCCGAGGCCGCGGCTCGCCGGGCCGAGATACGCGACCTGACGTGGCGGGTGGGTGTCGGCGCCGTCCTGACCGCGCCGGTGCTGATGGCAGTGATGGCGGGCGATGTCTTCGAGGCGGCTTGGGTTCCCGGGCTCCTCATGAAGCGATGGGTGCAGCTCGCGCTGATCGCCCCGGTGATGCTCTACACGGGGTGGCCCATCCATCGAACCGGCTGGCTCACGCTTCGCAACCGGACGGCGGACATGAACACGCTGATCACGATCGGGACCACCGCGGCGTTCGTCTACAGCCTGGTCGTGACGATCGCGCCCGGTGCCCTCCCCGAGGACCTCCGGGACGTCTACTTCGAGGCCGTCGGGGTGATCCTCACGCTGATCCTGCTTGGGCGCCTGTTCGAGGCACGTGCGAAGGCCGGCACCGGCGATGCCATCCGAAAGCTCATCGGGCTGCAGCCCAGAACCGCGCGGGTCGTCCGCGACGGGGGGGAGCATGAGATCCCCGTCGAGGATGTGCAGCTCGGCGACGTCGTCGCGGTTCGCCCCGGCGAGAAGATCCCGGTCGACGGGGAGATCGTGGACGGGCGGTCCTCGGTCGACGAGTCGATGGTCACCGGTGAGCCCATCCCGGTCACGAGGGGGCCGGGGGAGGCTGTGATCGGAGCAACGATCAACCAGACCGGGGCGTTCCGGTTCCGCGCCACGAAGGTCGGCAGGGACACGATGCTCGCCCAGATCATCAAGCTCGTCGAGCAGGCTCAGGCGTCGAAGGCGCCGATCCAGCGGCTCGCGGACCTGGTGGCGAGCTACTTCGTGCCGGCCGTCATCTTCATCGCCATCGGCACCTTCGTGGTCTGGTTCGACGTCGGGCCGAGCCCGGCGCTCACGTTCGGCCTCGTCTCGGCGGTCTCCGTGCTCATCATCGCGTGCCCCTGCGCTCTCGGGCTCGCCACGCCGCTCTCGATCATGGTGGGGACCGGCAAGGGAGCCGAGCACGGCGTGCTGCTCCGATCGGCGGAGGCGCTCGAGACCGCGCACAAGCTCGACACGATCGTCCTGGACAAGACCGGCACGATCACGAAGGGGGAGCCCGCCCTCACCGACGTCCGGCCGGTCGACTCGATGTCCGAGGACGACCTGGTCCGACTGGTGGCCTCGGCCGAGCGCTCCTCGGAGCACCCGCTGGGCCGGGCGATCGTCCGGGGAGGCGGAGAGCGGGGGATCGCCCTCGTCGACCCCGGCGAGTTCCGGTC
>JBIOTM010000006.1:0-3934 GCA_044865955.1 Actinomycetota bacterium
GTGAGGGTGGCGCTCGCCGCCGCGCCCTGATCGATCGTGAGCACCTGCGGGAGCAGATACGGGTACTGCGCGACCGCCCAGCCCCACACGACGGCGACGACGGCGCCGACCGCGAGGAGCGCCCCCACCAGCAGCGGGATGGGGAGGCCGGCCCGCGAGATCCCTCGGCGGTTGCGGCCGTGCGGGGTCCCGCAGTTCGGACAGGTCCACGCCCTGGTCCCCGGGCGCGTGTGGAACCGCTCTCCGCAGACCGTGCACCGGACGAAGCTCCAGGTCGCCGCGCACACCAGGCAGCGGTATCCGTCCGCGTCGGCGTCGACGGCCTGACGGGTCTGGCACTGCGGACACGTCACCTCGGCCATCGGCCGGGTCATGCTATCGGCCGTCGCGACGCCGGCGACCGAACGTCCGTCGCGAGACCCACGCCAGCACCAGGACCGCTCCGGTGGCGAGCAGCGTCGGGAGCGTGCCGACCCCGTCGCGGAGCCCCAGGGGGGGTGGGTCGCACAGGCTCCGGAGCGTCGCGTCGAGGCGTGCCTCCAACAGTGGGGCCCGGCCGGCCAGGTTCTCCAGCTCGAAGGGATCGGTGTCCAGGTCGTAGAGCTCCCGCTCGCCCGTCGAGAACGTGGCGAAGAGCGTGTGGTCGCTCCGGACGGCGCAATAGGTCGGGACGGGGTTCCGCCCCTTCATGTGCTCGATCAGCAGCTCGTGCCGCCAGGGGACCCGCTCCCCCTCGAGGAGCGGGACGAGGCTCCTCCCCTCCGCGTCGGGGAGCGACACGCCGGCCACCTCCGCGACGGTCGGCGCCAGGTCGATGTTGCCGACGAGACGGTCGACCGAGCGGGGAGCGCCCCCGGTCAGGGCGTCCGCCCGGACGACCAGGGGTACCCGGATCGCCTCCTCGTAGGGCATCTCCTTCTTGAGCCACCGGTGCTCCCCCCACAGGAGGCCGTTGTCGGACGTGAAGACCACGAGGGCGTCCTCCAGCCGGCCGGTGTCCTCGAGCGCGCCCACCAAACGAGCCGCCGCTCGGTCCACCGCCTGCAGGGAGCGGTACTGGTCCTTGCGGAGCTCCTCGAGCGCGGCGATCCGCTCCGGCCCCAGCGGGCGCAGCCGCTCCACGTGCCGGGGCTTGTCGGATCGATCGGCCTCGTCGAACGACGGCGGTCGCCACGACGGGAGGTCCGAGAAGGCGCCCCGGTCGACCGGCGCGGGTGTCGCCGGCGCGTGCGGGGCCGCGGGCGCGTAGATGGCGAACAGGGGACCGTCGGAGGCGCGGATGAACGCGTCGACCTGATCGGCGAGCACGTCGGTCGAGTAGTCGCCTGGGGCCCTGCCGTAGCGGCGCACGTCGCCGTCGACGGTGAGCCCGTAGTCGACGTAGTCCGAGTGGACGAACGCCACCCAGCGATCCCACCCCGGTGGCACGTAGCCGGAGAGCGCGCCCGACTGGTACGAGTCGAGGTACTTCCCGAAGAACCCCGTCCGGTAGCCGGCGTCGTGCAGCACGGTTGCGATCGTCGTCGAGTCGTCGAAGGCGCGGAACCCGCCGTGCGGCAGGCCCTGCGTGTAGACGCCGGTCGTGTGGGGATACGCGCCGGTGAGGATCGACGCCCGGCTGGGACAGCAGAGGGGGCTGCTCACGAACGACTCGTCGAAGGTCACGCCCCGGTCGACGAGCGACCGGCGGACCTCCGGCATCGCCCACAGCGTGTCCCATCGCTGGTCGTCGGTGACGATCAGGAGGATCGAGGGCCGTTCGTGGTCGGCCTCCTGCGCGTTCGCGCCCGAGCCGGCGGTGACCGTCCACACGAGGAGGCCGCAGCACGCGAGGAGGCGGGGAAGGACGCGAGGCATGGCGGGCGCGAGCGTACCCCGGCGCTCCGGTGGATCGGATCAGGCCCGAGACAACCGATGCGCTCCCGGAAGCGTCCTACGATCGGCGATGGAAAGGAGCGTGGGCTGGACGAAGCGGAGATCCGGGAGTTCCTCGAGCGCGAGTACCCGCGCCTCGTGAACGCCGTCGCCATGGCGTGCGGGAGCTACCCGGCGGCGGAGGACGCGGTGCAGGAGGCACTCGTGCGAGCCTGGACGAGCGATCGGACGATCGAGTCGCCACCCGCGTGGGTCGCCCGCGTGGCGCTGAACCTGGTCCGGAGCGGCTGGCGGCGGTCGCTGGCCGAACGGCGCGCCCGGCATCGGCTCGGCGAGGGCCGGGTCGTCGCCGACGCCCCGAGCGAGGACCACGTCGAGGTGACGCGCGCGCTCGCGGCACTCCCGCGCCGCGAGCGCGAGGTGGCGGTGCTCCGCTACCTCCTCGGCTTCGACACGAGGGAGACGGCCGCTGCGCTGGGGACCGGCGAGGGAACGGTGAAGAGCTCCCTCGCCCGAGCGCGTGCCCACCTAGCGGACACGCTCCGGATGCAGGATCTGGAGGCGAACGATGTCGAAGGTCGATGACGAGCTGACCGCCCGCTTCCACCGAGCCGAACGCCCGGTGGGGTCCGCGGACCTGTTCGACGGGCTCGCGCACCGGCGCCGGCGCCGGCGGACCCTCCAGCGCGTCCAGGCCGCCGCGCTCGCCGTCACAGTGATCGCTGCGACCGCCGGGGGCTTCGTCGCCCTCCGCGCCGTCTTCGATGAACGTGAACGAGACATCGGCAACCGGCCCTCGCTCCCCGCCAATGGCGAGATCGTGTTCTCGCGGACCGGCGACGACGGTCACTCCCACCTGTTCGCGGCGCAACCCGACGGCTCGGGCGTGCGGCAGATCACCGACGACGGCACGAACGACACCGACCCCGCTGTCTCCCCGGACGGTCGAACGATCGCCTACGTCCACGAGCTCGATCAAGGCATCCAGGTGATCGCGACCGTCCCGATCGACGGGGGAACCGTGACCTGGCACACGCCCGATGATCTGGAAGCGAACGATCCGGCCTGGTCATGGGATGGGGATCGCATCGCCTTCTCCGCTTGGGCGGAGCAGTCCGGTCCCGGTCCCCCAGGCTCCGAAGCTCCCGAGCGATACAGGGCGATCTTCGTCGTCGACGCGGCGTCCGGCAGCCCGCAGCGGGTCACCGACGGCGGGATCCCGTTCACGACCGACCCCTCGTGGTCGCCTGACGGTCGGTGGGTCGCCATCGCCGGTGGCTCCTGCGCGCCGGGATGCGGGTCCCCGATCGAGAGCGATCTCTGGCTCGTCGACCCTGTGACGACGGATGCGCGCCGGCTGACCGCCTGGTCTCCCGACGTCGACGAGGAGGCGCCGGCCTGGTCCCCCGACGGCTCACGGATCGCGTTCACGCGCCCCGGCGAACGGGGCGACGAGGTGTGGACCGTCGCCCCCGACGGCAGCGACGAGACGCTCCTCGCGACCGCGGCCGAGGCTTCGCTCGATCCCGACCTCGCGTGGGCCCCGGACGGGTCTTCCCTCCTCGTATCGGACGGCGACTGGATCTACCGCATGGACGCCACACCAGATGGCGACCCACGGAGCAACTTCGTGCAACTCGTGCGGGGCCTCTCCCCCTCATGGCAGCCCGTGCCCGCGGCTTCGGAGGCGACCGCGACGGTCAGCCCGAACGTCTCGCCGAGCCCGACGCCGGTGAACGACGACGTCGGGTTCGGCTTCGGGGTCTGTGAGGTCAGCCACGTGCGCGCCCAGTTCGACGGGCTGGGCGCGGAGGACACGGCCTACGTCGCGACCCAACGGGCCGAAGACGGGAGCTGTCCGTCGAACGTGGAGGAGGCACCCACCTTCATCGGCATCGATCTCGACGAGGACGGGCTCGTGGACGAGTCGTTCGGGCCGATCACCTGTGACGTCTACTACTGCCGAACGTTCGCGGCGCCCGACCTGGACGCCGACGTCGGACGGCACGAGCTCCTGGTGGTCGAGAGCGCCGGCAGCATCGTGGGGCTCGGGATGTAC
>JBIOTM010000007.1:0-3235 GCA_044865955.1 Actinomycetota bacterium
CATCGAGCGCTCCGGCAGCTGGCGGTTCGCCGATCACATCTACCGCGGACGGCCGAGCGGCCGGTTCGTGGTCGGGACGGCCGTCGACGCCGCGATCCTGGCCCTTCCGTCGACCCGGTCCTTCCGGCTGCGGTACCAATTCGTCCGGCGCGAGGTTGAGCGAAGCGTGCCCGCCTTGGCGCGGACCCGGAAACGCCCGGTCACCGTCGTCAGCGTCCCCTGCGGGGTCCCGCGAGACCTGATCGAGGCCGCGGCCGCCCTTCGCCGCCGCGACGAGCTCCCCGCCGACGCCGCGCGCTTCGTGGGCATCGACCTGGACGCGGCGGCGCTCGCCGAGGGGCGCAGCCTCGCCGAGCGCCTCGACGTGGGCGACTCGTTCGAGCTGGTCGAGGGCGACGCGTTCGATCGGTCTCTCGTCCCTCGGTCCGTGGACATCATCACGAGCACTGGCTTCGGCGAGTTCCTGGACGACCAGCTGTTCGAGGAGTTCCTGCGCGGTTGCCACGACTCACTGGGCCCCGATGGGGTCCTGCTCGTCACGGCGACCGATCGCCACCGACTCTCCGACTACCTCCTCCGGGAGCTGGCCGAGCTTCGCACGCACTACCGAACGCGCCAGGACCTACTGGCGCGGTTGCGCGCCGCCGGGTTCGACGACGTCGCGTCTTCGGTCGATGGCCGCGGACTCCAGACCTTCGCCGTCGCGTCGAAGGCCGAGAGATGATCTACGAGGACTGCCTCCTCGTCTCGGAACTCAACCACTGGTCGCCGGAGACCGACGTTCCATGGGATCTCCTCGATCCGGGTTCGGCCCTCGAACAGACCGAGATCCTCGAGCAGATCCGCGAGTCCGCCGTCATCGAGGCCATCCACCCCGTCACGACGAAGCATCTGATGGGTCTGCTGTGGGACGACGTCGACGCGACGTCGATCCTTTCGGTGGAGCTGTTCGAGGGGTTCCGGCACTTCTACGTGCTCCGTCGGTATCTCGACGCGGTCGGGCACGAGCCATCGATCACCGACGAGGAGATCGTGCAAGCCAGGCGGAAGGCCGCCGAGGCCGTGGAGGGGGAACCCGACCTCACCCAGGAGCTCGTGAACTTCATCTTCTCCGAGCACTTCGCCGCGTACTACTTCGTCCGCCTCCGGCAGCGGGCCCGGGACCCCGTCCTTCGGACCATCGCGCATCTGATCGCGCGGGACGAGTTCCGCCACACGCAGATCTCCCAGGACCTGCTGAGGCAGCGGATCGAGGATCGGAGGGACGAGGCCGAGCGCGTCCTGGAGGCGGCGGCGAACTTCCGTCACTACGGAGCCCTGGCGCTCGAGGAGGTCCCCGTCTTCCAGCGGACCGACCTCGGCGCCATCACCTCGTTCATGAAGAAGATCGAGGTCCTCACCGGACGCCGGGTCGTCGACTACCTGAAGCAGCGCCTCCCCGACGACGTTTGAACGGCAGGCGCTGGAGCGGCCTCCGCCCTCCTAACGCGGTCGCTCCGCCGCTCGGGCCAGCAGCTCCGCCAGATGGAGGGACCGTCGGCCCCCGAGCTGCTCGATCTGGGTTCGGCAGGAGAACCCGTCCGTCAACAGGATCGTGTCGGGAGCCGCCTCGCGCACCGCCGGCAGGAGCGAGTGCTCGCCCACCCGCACCGAGACCTCGTACTTTTCGCCCGCCTCGTAGCCGAACGAACCAGCCAGCCCGCAGCAGGTGGAGTCCAGGACCTCGTACTCGGCGCCCATGCGGTCGAGCACCTTGCGGTCCGCGTCGATCCCCATGACGGACCGGTGGTGGCAGTGACCGTGCATCAGCACCCGCTCCTTGAGCTCCGGCACGTCGGCGCCCTCCCGCTCGAGGAGCTCGGCCAGGGTGAAGAACTGCCCTCGCAGCCGCACGGCGTCCTCGTCGTGAGGGAACAGGTTCGTGAGCTCGTCTCGGAAGACGGCGGTGCAGGACGGCTCCAGCCCGACGAACGGCGTGCCCGAGCGGATCTCGTCGGTCAGCGTCGTCAGGATCTGGCGGAGGAGCCGCTTGGCCGTCGGCAGCATGCCGTAGTCGTACAGCGGCCGGCCGCAGCACAGCGGCCGTGGCGGGATCCGCACGCACCACCCCGCACGCTCGAGCACCTCGACCGCGGCCCGACCCACCTCGGGGTGGAAGAAGTTGTTGAACGTGTCCGGCCACACGACGACCGTTCGCCCGGTCGGGTTGCGCGTTCCCCTCCGTCCGTACCAGGTGCGAAGCGTCGGTCTCGCGAACCGGGGGACCTCCCGCTCGACGGCGATCCCGCCGAGCCGCTTGACGAGCGACGAGAGGCCGGGAGCGTGGGTCAGGAAGTTGGCGAGCGCGGGGGCCCGAGACCCCGCCCGGGCCCACCAGTAGATGAGTCCCATCGCGTACGCGACGCGAGGGCGGGCGCGACCCTCGTAGTAGTGGGAGTAGAACTCCGCCTTGTACGTGGCCATGTCCACGTTCACAGGGCAGTCGCTCTTGCACCCCTTGCACGCCAGACAGAGGTCGAGCGCCTCTTTGACGTGGTCGTCCCGCCATCCTCCGGACACGGGATCGCCCTCCAGCATCTCGAACAGGAGGCGGGCCCGCCCGCGCGTGGAATGCCGTTCCTCGCGCGTGACCATGTAGCTGGGGCACATCGTGCCGCCCCCCTCGCGCCGGCACTTGCCGACGCCCACGCAGCGAAGCCCCACGTCCACGAAGCTCCCGCCCTCCGCCTCGTAGGAGAAGTGCGTCCTGGGGACCGCGGGCGCGAAGTCCGGCCCCAGCCGCAGGTTCTCGGCGATCCGGTAGGGGTCGACGACCTTCCCTGGGTTCATCCGCCCCGCCGGATCCCAGATCGACTTGAACTCCCTGAACGCGTCCACGAGCTCGGGCCCGAACATCTTGGACAGCAGCTCGCCCCGCGACTCGCCGTCGCCGTGCTCGCCCGAGAGCGAACCGCCGTGCGACAGCACGAGGTCCGCGGCCTCCTGCACGAAGGCCCGGTACTTCGCGACCCCTTCCGTGGTCCGAAGGCCGAAGTTGATCCGGGTGTGGAGACACCCGTCGCCGAAGTGACCGTAGAACGCGCCCCGGTACTCGTAGCGTTCGAACAGAGCCCGCAGGTCGCGGAGGTAGCGACCGAAGCGCTCGGGCGGGGCCGCGGAGTCCTCCCATCCCGCCCACGTGACCGGCTCCCCCGGGACGAACGCGGTGGCTCCCAGGCCCGACTCCCGGACCTCC
>JBIOTM010000008.1:0-18277 GCA_044865955.1 Actinomycetota bacterium
GGTCGAGCGCCGGCGGGTTCCCCGCCACGACCCCGAGGACGGTCTCGGCGAACTCCGACCCGCCCAGCTCGGCGAAGGACTCACCGAGCTGGTAGACGGCCAGACCGGGACCGGGGAACCCTGACGGGACGGCGAGTCGATAGTCGGCGAGCATCCCGAGCATCCCCACCACCGGCGTCGGCCAGATCCCCGATCCTCCGGACCCGTTGTAGAAGCTCACGTTCCCCCCCGTGACCGGGGTGTCGAACGCCAGGCAGGCATCACGCATCCCCCGCACGGCCTCGGCGAACTGCCACATCACCTCCGGCCGCTCCGGGTCGGAGAAGTTCAGGCAATCCGTGATCGCGAGCGGCTTCGCGCCGGTCACCGCGACGTTGCGCGCCGCCTCGGCGACGGCCTGTGCTGCCCCCAGGTAGGGATCGAGCGCTCCGTACCGGCCGTTGCCGTCCACCGACAGCGCGAGGCCCTTCATCGATCCCGGCACGCGGACGATCGCGGCGTCCGATCCCGGGCCCGCCACGGTCTGGCCCTGCACGAGCCGGTCGTATTGCTCGAAGACCCACCGCTTCGAGGCCACGGTGGGCGAGGACAGCATCGCCAGCAACGCCTCCCCGAGGTCGCCGTCGAACGGCAGGTAGGTCGGGTCCTCGGTCGCGTTCGAGACGGGACGCATCGGACGTTCGTACACCGGGGCCTTCTCGGTGAGCGAGAGGGCGGGCACCCGGGCGACGCTCGTCCCACCCATCCGCACGTCCACGTCGCCGCCGGGCTCCAGGCTCGCGACCACCGAGGCGTCGAGCCCCCACGTCGCGCACACGTCGCGAACCCGTTGCAGCTTCGAGGGCTCCACGATCGCCAGCATCCGCTCCTGGGACTCCGACGTGAGGATCTCGAACGCGTCCATCCCCACCTCACGCAGGGGCACGCGGTCCAGGTCCACGACGGCCCCCAGGCCCGCCCGAGCGGCCGACTCGCTCACGGCGCACGTGAGTCCGGCGCCGCCGAGGTCCTGGAGCCCTTCGAGCAGTCCCTCCTCGATCAGCTCGAGCGAGGCCTCGATCACGAG
Organism: Actinomycetota bacterium; assembly: GCA_044865955.1. Lineage (GTDB taxonomy): Bacteria > Actinomycetota > UBA4738 > UBA4738 > HRBIN12 > JAJNBA01. Next base: position 1,067 of record JBIOTM010000008.1, read on the forward strand.
CTTCTCGGCGAACGGATCGCCGATCTGGACGGACGGGCGCGACCCCTCGCTGCCCTCCTCCAGCGTGGCCGAGGCGAGGACCGACACGCCGCCGATCCCGTCGCGGCCGGTCGTGGACCCGTAGAGGACCATCAGCGACCCCGGACCCGGCCTGTGCGTGGTCGCGGTCACGAGGCGGTCGGCTCTGGCCAGACCGACACACATCACGTTCACGGTGGGGTTGGCCGTGTGCGGCGCCGCGAACCGCACTTCCCCGCCGACCGTCGGCACCCCGATGCAGTTGCCGTAGCCGCCGATCCCGGCGACCACCCCGCCGAACAGCCAGCGGTTCCGCTCGTCGTCGAGCGGTCCGAACATCAGCGGGTCGAGCAGCGCCACAGGTCGCGCCCCCATGGACACGATGTCGCGGACGATCCCCCCGACGCCGGTCGCCGCGCCCTGGTACGGCTCGATGGCGCTCGGATGCGAGTGCGACTCCATCTTGAAGACCGCGGCCCACCCGTCGCCGATGTCGACGGCGCCCGCGTCCTGGCCCGGACCCACGAGGATCGCGGGGCCGCGCGTCGGGAGCGTCCGCAGGTGGATCTTCGACGACTTGTAGGAGCAGTGCTCGGACCACATCGCCGCGTACATCGCGAGCTCGGTGCGGTTGGGGTCTCGGCCCAGTTCGTCCCGGATCAGCTCGAGCTCCTCGTCGCGGAGCCCCAGCTCTCGCCCGAGATCGCGGAGGTCGGACCCTGAGCTCATCGCCCCGCCCCGGCCATCACCGAGGACAGGAGCGAGGCGAACAACGCCTGGCCGCCGGTCGGCCCCACGTCCGGGTCGACGCCGTGCTCGGGGTGGGGCATCAGTCCGACCACGTTCCCGGCTCCGTTCCGGACCCCGGCGATCCCGTTGAGCGCGCCGTTGGGATTGTGAGCTTCCTCCACCGTCCCATCCGGGCCGCAGTAGCGGAACACGACCCGGCCACCGTCCTCCAGGTCCCGGAGCTCTGGCTCCGAGGCGACGAACCGTCCCTCCCCGTGCTTGATCGGGAGCTCGAGGATCTCTCCGGGGAGCACGCCGGTCGTGATCGGTGTCTGCGACGTCTCGACCCGCACGTGCACGATCCGGCAGACGAACCGCAGCGAGCGGTTCCGGATCAGCGCCCCCGGCAGCAGCCCCGATTCGCAGAGGATCTGGAACCCGTTGCAGATCCCGAGCACCGGCCCGCCCTCGGCCGCGAACCCGCGGACCGCCTCCATCACCGGAGCGAACCTGGCGATGGCGCCGCAGCGCAGGTAGTCGCCGTAGCTGAACCCGCCCGGAAGGATGACCCCGTCGACCCCTCGCAGATCGGGGTCGGCGTGCCACAAGGGGACGCCCGCCCCGCCCATCAGCTCCACCGCGCGGAGGGCGTCGCGGTCGTCCAGCGATCCCGGGAAGGTCACGATCCCGATCCGCGCGGTCATTCGGCCCGAACCTCCAGGATCAGCGAGTCCTCGATCACGGGATTGGAGAGCAGTCGGCCGGCCATCTCCTCGACCTGCGCACGCACCTCCGCCTCCGAGACGGCCTCGACCTCGAGCCGGACGTGCTTGCCCACCCGGACGCCGGACACGTTCGTCCACCCCAGGGCGGGCAAGGCGCTCTGGACCGCGTTCCCCTGCGGATCGGCGAGCCCCGGCTTCAGCGTCACGAGGACGTCCACCGAGAACCTCATCCGTGCTCCTCGCGGAGTCGCTCCAACGCCCGATCGTCGTCGGCACCGGACGAACCGGTGCGCAGCCGGTAGTCGTCGAACGGCTCCGCCGTGATCCGTTCGTAGGCCTCGACGTAGCGGGCGGACGTGCCTTCGATCACGTCCGCCGGGAGCGCCGGCGCGGGCGGCTCGCGATCCCAACCCGTCGCGTCGAGCCAGTCGCGGACGTACTGCTTGTCGAACGAAGGCTGCCGACCCTCGGGAGCGAGATCCCCCGCAGGCCAGAAGCGCGACGAATCGGGCGTGCCGACCTCGTCGATCAGGATCAGCTCGCCGTCCGCGAACCCGAACTCGAGCTTGGTGTCCGCGACGATGATGCCGCGCTCGGCCGCCGTCGAGGCCAGGCGCTCGTAGATCCCGATCGTCAGTTCCCTGAGTCGCTCGAACAGACCCCTGCCCACGAGCCCGACGGCGTCTCCGGGGGTGAGCGGGAGGTCGTGACCGGCCTCCGCCTTCGTGGTCGGCGTGAAGATCGGCTCCGGGAGGGGCTCGGATGCCGTCAGCCCGGGCGGGAGCGGAACGCCGCAGACGGCGCCGCCGTCCCGGTATTGCGCCCAGCCCGAACCGGCCAGGTACCCGCGCGCCACGCACTCCATCGGGATCACGCGGGCCCGCCGCACGAGCACGGCTCGACCCGCCAGGGCCGTCTCTGCGGCGAAGGGAGCGGGGAAGGACGACAGCTCCGTCGACACGACCTGGTTGGCCACCAGGTCGCCGGTTCGCTCGAACCAGAACGACGAGAGGCCGGTGAGGACCCTCCCCTTCTCGGGGATCGGCTGGGCCAGTACCACGTCGAACGCGCTGATGCGATCGGTGGCGACGAGCAGGAGACGGCCGTCGCCGGCGTCGTAGACGTCGCGAACCTTCCCCCGAGCCCGGAGCCGTCCGGCGTGGGTCACTCCGACTCCACCGGGAGCTTCTCCAGCTTCTCGAACACACCCCCGAGGTTCACCAGGTAGCGGCGAGGCTCGAAGAGGTCGTCCAACGCGAGCCCGTGCAGTCGATCGGAGACCTCCCGATCGCTCGCGAGCGCCGCCCTGAAGTCCATGCCCTCGTCCGACGCCCGGGCCGCCGCCCGCTGGACCACGGCGTACGCCCGGTCCCGAGCGAGGCCCGTGTCGACGAGCGCGAGGAGCACCGACTGGGAGTACACGAGGCCCCCACCCGCTTCGAGGTTCTCGAGCATGCGTTCCGGGAAGACGCGCAGCCGGTCGAGGACCCACGCCAGCTCCCGCAGCATGAACGCGAGCAGCCCGGTCGCATCCGGGAACAGGATCCGCTCCGCCGACGAATGCGAGATGTCGCGTTCGTGCCAGAGGGTCACGTTCTCCAGCGCCGCCTGCGCGTATCCGCGGATCACCCGGGCGAGGCCGGTGATCCGCTCGGAGACGACCGGGTTCCGCTTGTGCGGCATCGCCGACGAGCCCTTCTGTCCCTCGGCGAACGGCTCCTGCACCTCCCGCACCTCGCTCCTGGCGAGGTGCCTGATCTCGGTCGCGATCGTCTCGAGGGTGGACGCCGTGACCGCGAGGGAGGCCATGTACTCGGCGTGCCTGTCACGCTGGATCACCTGGGTGGACGCCTCCGCGGCCTTGAGCCCGAGGCGCGCGCACACGAGCTCCTCCACCCGCGGATCGATGGAGGCGTAGGTGCCGACCGCGCCGCTGATCGCCCCCACCGAGATCACCTCCCGCGCGCGGCGGAGCCGGTCGCGATCACGGTCGAGCTCGAAGGCCCACACGGTGAGCTTGTGACCGAAGCTCGTGGGCTCGGCGATCATGCCGTGGGAGCGTCCGGCCATCACGGTCCCGCGATGGGCCAGGGCCATCCGCTTCGTGATCGCCAGGAGGCGCTCCAGCTCCAGCAGCAGGACGTCGACGGCGGCCCGGAGCTGGAGGGCGAGGCCGGTGTCCACGACGTCGGACGACGTCAGGCCGAAATGGATCCAGCGGCCCGCCGGGCCGATGGCGGACGCCACGACGTCGACGAACGCGGCGACGTCGTGGCGGGTCACCGCCTCGCGCTCGGCCACGGCGTCCACCGCGAACGCCGCGCGTTCGCGGCAGGCTGCCGCGTCCTCCGCGGAGATCACCCCCAGCTCGGCGAGCGCCTCCACGGCCAGGAGCTCGATCTCGAGCCAGTTCGCCAGCTTCGCCTCGTCGGACCAGACCGCGTCCATCTCGGGCACGCGGTACCGCGCGATCACAGCCGGAGACCTTCCGCGAGGTCGTCCTTGAACTTCCAGAGGGTCGCCTGGATGGTCTCGTCGCCCAGCGCCACGATCTGCGCCGCGAGGACCGCGGCGTTCACCGACGCGTCGACGCCCACGGTGGCGATCGGCACGCCGGTCGGCATCTGCGCCGTGATCGCGAGCGCCTCGTTCCCCACCATCTGCGGCGCCGAGGAGATGGGGACGCCGATCACGGGGAGGATCGTCCGGGCGGCCACGGCCGCCGCGAGGTGCCCCGACATCCCCGTCGAGCAGACCACCACGCGGAGACCTCGCTCCGCCGCCGTCCGCGCGTACTCGTCCACCAGGTCCGGCGTGCGCGACGAGGACATGATCTGGATCTCGTGCGGGATCCCGAACTTCTCGAGGATGAGGCTCGCCTGGCGCATGATCGGCAGCTCGGTGGGTGAGGCGGCGAGCACCCCCACGACGGCCGTCTCCTCGGTCACCTCACCCTCCCCTCGGCCGCCCGAACGGCGATGTCCCTCCGGACGTACATCCCCTCGAACGAGATGCGCGACGTCGCCTCGTAGGCGCGGGCTCGGGCATCGGCGACCGTTCGCCCCCACCCCGTCACGGCGAACACGCGACCGCCGGCGGTGACCACTCTACCGTCGCGTTCGATCGTCCCCGCGTGGAAGACGACGGCGTCGGGTGCGGACGCGGCGCTCTCGAGCCCGTCGATCGGCACGCCGGTCGCGTGCATCCCCGGGTACCCGCCGCTCGCGACCACCACCGTGACCGCGGCGTCGTCGGACAGATCGACCTTGACGTCCCCCAGCCGGCCCGACGCGCCCGCGTGCAGCACGGTCGCGAGGTCCCCCCGCAGCCGCGGGATCACGGCCTCGGTCTCGGGATCGCCGAACCGACAGTTGTACTCGAGGACCTTGGGGCCGTCCTCGGTCAGCATCACGCCCGTGTAGAGGAGTCCCGAGTACGCGATGCCGTCGTCGCGGAGGGCCCGGTCGGTGGCCTCCACGACGTCCCAGATCCGGCGCTCGGTCGCCTCGTCCAACCAGGGAAGGGGGGAGTACGCACCCATCCCCCCGGTGTTCGGCCCGGTGTCCCCTTCGCCGACCCGCTTGGAGTCCTGCGCGAGGGCGAGCGGGACCATCGAGGTCGCGTCGACGAGCGCGAACGCGGAGACCTCGTGCCCCTCGAGCGGCTCCTCCACCACGACCCTCGATCCCGCGTCGCCGAACGCTCGCTCGACCAGGCACGACCGCACCGCGGCGACCGCCTCCGCCCGGTCCGACGCGACCGTCACACCTTTGCCCGCGGCCAGGCCGTCGGCCTTGATCACGGCACGGCCGCCCAGCCCGTCGATGAACGCCAGCACGTCGGGGCGATCCCGATCCCAGTCGTCGCGAGAGAACGTCGCCGCCCGCGCCGTGGGGATGCCGTGACGGACCATCAGGTCCTTGGCGAACACCTTCGAGGCCTCGAGGCGGGCGCCGTGCCGGCCGGGACCGAAGACGGCCCGGCCCCGCGCCCGCAGGTCGTCCGCCAGGCCGGCGGCGAGCGGGGCCTCGGGGCCGATCACGACGAGATCGGCGTCGAGGGACTCCGCCAGCTCGATCTGCGCGGAGACGTCGTCGGCGGCGGCGGCGTGGCAGGTCGCGACCGACGAGATCCCGGCGTTGCCCGGGGCCGCATGGAGCTCCTCGACCTGCGGGCTCCGCGCCATCCCCCAGGCGAGCGCGTGCTCCCGGCCGCCGCCGCCGACGACGAGGACCTTCATCGACCTGCTTTCATCTGGCCGGCAAGCTCTGCTCGCGGGCGGGACCCACCGAGACCACGGAGACGGGTACGTCGACGAGCTCCTCGAGCCGGCGCACGTACTCGCGGGCCTGCTTCGGCAGGTCCTCGAAGGTCTTGGCCTCGTCGACCTCCTCCATCCAACCGTCGAGCTCCTCGTAGACGGGCTCGGCCCGATGGAAGAGCGATTGATGCGGGGGGAAGTCGCCGAACGCGTGCCCGTCGACGCGGTAGCCGGTGCAGATCCGGAGCCGTTGGAACCCCGACAGCACATCGAGCTTCGTCACGAACAGCTCCGTCAGGCCGTTGACCCGGGCCGCGTACCGGAGGAGCGCCGCATCCACCCATCCGCACCGCCGTTTCCGGCCCGTCACCGTGCCGAACTCCTGGCCCCGGATGCCGAGCCGCTCGCCCTCCTCCCCGAGCTCCTCCGTCGGGAACGGGCCGGCGCCCACGCGGGTGAGGTAGGCCTTCGCGATGCCGACGACCCGCTCGACCTCCTTGGGACCGAACCCCGCGGACGCGATCGCGTATCCGGCCACGGGGTTCGAGGAGGTGACGAAGGGATACGTCCCCTTGTCGAGGTCCAACAGGGTCCCCTGGGCGCCCTCGAGCATCACGTGCTTCCCGTCCCGGAGGGCGTCGTGCAGCAGGGTCGAGGTGTCGGCGACGTGGGGCTCGAGCCGGCCGGCCAGGTCCAGGTACTCCTCGACGATGGCGTCGCCGTCCATCGGCAACCGGCCGTAGAGCTTCGTGAGGATCGCGTTCTTCTCTCGGAGGACGATCTCGAGCTTCTCCCGGAAGATCTTCTCGTCGAACAGGTCCTGGACCCGCAGGCCGATCCTCGCCGCCTTGTCCGCGTACGCGGGCCCGATCCCGCGCTTCGTCGTCCCGAGCGCGTTCCGGCCGAGGAACCGCTGGGTCACCTTCTCCAGCTCGAGGTGGTACGGCATGATCAGGTGACAGTTCCCGGACACCCGCAACCGGGAGACGTCCACCCCGGTCCGCCGGACGTCGTCCAGCTCGCGGAGGAGGTGCCGGGGGTCGACCACGACGCCGTCGGCGATCACCGGGGTGATGTGCGGGTACAGGATCCCGGACGGGATGAGCTGGAGCTTGAGGAGCCGCCCCTCCGCGATGACGGTATGTCCCGCGTTGTTGCCGCCCTGGTAGCGGACGACGAAGTCCATCCCGTCCGCCAGGTAGTCGACGGCCTTCCCCTTGCCCTCGTCCCCCCACTGGGTCCCGAGCACGATGGTCGCCGGCATCTGCGGGCCAGTCTATCGAGGCGCTCGGACCGGCCGGGACGGCCGTAGGGTGCCGGTGATGGACCGGGCGGGCTTCGAGGTCTGGCTGAGCCGCTACTTCGAGGCGTGGGTCTCGAACGACCCCGTCGACGTGGCCCTCCTGTTCACCGAGGACGCCCTGTACTGGGTGGGACCTTTCCTCGAGCCCTGGGTGGGTCGCGAGCAGATCGTCGACCGATGGACGAGCGGCCGCCAGGAGGACGTCCGGACGGCTTTCGACGTGATCGCCGTCGAGGGGGACGTGGGTGTGGCCCACTGGAACGTCGCTGCCCGGCCCGTCGGCGGCGAGACCCGGAGCGAGTGGGACGGGGTCCTGGTGATCTCGTTCGATGGCGAGGGCCGGTGTCGCGAGCACCGCGAGTGGTACTCGCGCAGGGATCTGCCGTAGTCCTTGAGCGGCAAGGTTGTTCGGGACACGGTCCCCGGGTACCGTGGCGTTCCGACCCCGAAGGCGGCCATGGCCAAGAGCAAGGAAGAGCTGGACCTCGAGAAGCTCGTCGAGATCGACGGTGAGTACTGCGTACCCCATGAGCTGAACGAGGCCCGGCACCTGGTCGACTGGGGTCCGTTCGAAGCTCCGCGGAACGCGTGGTACGTCGTTCGCAAGCTCCTGTTGTTCCTGCCGGCGATGTACCTGTTCATCCTGGCCGTGCAGATCATGAAGGCGGGCGCGACCGCGATCGGACCGGAGATCCAAGGCCAGTTCCCCTTCGCCAACGGGATCTCGACGCTGGGGTTCGGATGGCTCGGCGCGTACTTCGTCCTGTCCGGGTCGCCGGTCGCGGCGACCGCGATCAGCCTCTTCGGCGCCGGCACCCTGACGAAGCTCCAGACCTTCACGATGCTGTCCGGTTCCCGGCTGGGTGCATCCTTCATCGTCCTGCTCACGGGGTTCCTGTACGCGCTGCGGAACCGGCGAGACCCGAACCGGAGCGAACCGATCGGGATGGGCGTCCAGGCGCTCACGATGACGGCGCTCGTCTACATCCCCGGGATGCTGATCGGCTATGGGATCATCAAGAGCGGACTGCTCGGCGGGCTCGATCTCCATTCCTCCGAGGGGCTGGAGGCCGTGTTGTCGCGGATCTGGGGTCCGATCGTCGACCGTGTCGACGCCGTGGTGCCCGACGCGTTGCTCTTCCTCGTGGGGCTCGCCGTGATCCTGATGTCGTTCAAGCTCCTCGATCACGTCCTCCCTCGTGTGAACAGCGACTCGACGGCGGCGAAGCGGGCCGCCTGGCTCAAGCATCCCTGGACGATGTTCGCCCTCGGCTGCATCGTGGCCACGCTGACCTTGTCGGTGTCGGTCGCCCTGACCGTGCTCATCCCGCTCGCCGTCAAGGGGTACGTGCGACGCGACGAGGCTCTGCCGTACATCATGGGAGCCAACATCACGACCCTCGCGGACACGCTCGTGGTGGCGATGCTCCAGCGGGACCCCGTCGCGGCGCAGATCGTGCTCGCGGAGGCGATCGGGGTTACGCTCGTCTCGCTGGCGATCCTCGCCTTCTGGTACCAACCGGTGAAGCGATCCGTGATCCGGCTGGACGACTACCTCGTCGGATCGAACCGCCGGCTCCTGGCCTTCGTCGGCGTGTTGTTCGTGTTGCCGGTGTCGTTCCTGCTCTCGGGCCTGTGGATCGGCCCGATCGTGCGGTAGGGCTTCAGGAGCGCTCGAACGGGTCCCTCGGCGTGAGGACCTCGACCTTCACGGGGTCGGCCGCTTCCCGGAAGCGCTCCCCGTCCGATGGCGATCCGACCACGAACCCGTAGTGGAACGGCACGGCGAGCTGCGGCGAGATCGACCTCGCGAGGCCGCCGGCCTCCGTCGGGTTCATCGTGAAGTGGCCACCGACCGGCAGGAAGGCGACGTCCGTCTTGACCTCGTCCAGCTCGGGCGCGTGGTCCGTGTCGCCGGCGTGGTAGTACGTGGACCCGCCCAGCTCGAGGACGTAGCCGACCCAGCGGTTCGCTTTCGGATGGAAGCCCAGCGCTTCCTCGCGCGTGTTGTACGCCGGCACCGTGGTGAACCGCACGCCGACGAGCTCGTGGACCTCGCCGGGCGCCACGGGCGTGACGTCGCCCGAGAGCTCCGAGGCCACGTCGTGCGGGGCGACGAGCTTCGCGCCGCTCGCTCCCAGCCGCGCGATCTCGTCCGGTTGGAAATGGTCGTCGTGGGCGTGGGTGATCAGGATCAGGTCGGCGGGACGGTCCTCCTGCGTCGTGCCCCAGGGATCGACGTAGACGGTCCGCTCGCCGTCGGTCCACCGGATCGCGGACTGACGGAACCAGGTGATCGGCTCCAGCATGCTGCCTCGCCTCCTTCGGCCGGCCACCCCCTTTCGTAGTCTGGCAGGCCGTCATGGAACAGACCCGGACCGACGTGCGCGGGGCAGGGCTCCGGTCGAGCCTGACGCTCCTCCGCCGCAACCGGGACTTCCGGGCGCTGTTCCTCGCCTCGGTGATCTCCCTGGGCGGCGACTGGTTCCTGTGGGTCGCGATCAACGGGCTGATCTACACCGTCACCGGCAAGGCCCTCTACGTCGGGCTCGCGATCCTCGCCCAGGAGTTCGCGTTCTTCGCCGTGTCGCCGATCGGCGGCGTCTTGGCCGACAAGCTGGACCGCCGCAAGCTGATGATCGTCTGCGACCTCGTGCGAGCCGCGACGTGCGTGGCGTTCCTCCTCGTCGGCCCGGACACGATCTGGCTGGCGTACGTGCTCCTGCCCGTGCTGGCGGGGTTCGCCGCGCCGTTCGACCCCGCGTTCTCCGCCGCCACGCCGAACCTCGTCGATCCACCCGACCTCCCGGCGGCGAACGCGCTGAACGGGTCGCTGTGGGGCACGATGCTCGCGGTCGGCGCCGGGCTCGGCGGCCTGATCAGCGCGAAGTTCGGCGCCGACGCCGCGTTCCTGATCGACGCCGGCTCGTTCCTCGTCTCGGCGGCCCTCCTGGCCTCGATCCGCCGCAGGTTCTCGGAGGCCCGGGAGGAGCATCACGAGCATCCGGGAGCGGTCGAAGCGACCCGCGAGACCTGGCGCTTCGCGCGCCGCGACCATCGGGTGCTGTCGCTCCTCGCCGTGAAGTTCGGCTTCGGGGCGGCGGCCGGATTGCTGGCGCTGATCCCGGTCATGGCGCTCCGCGTCTTCGACGCCGGCAACGTCGGGTTCGGGCTCCTGATGGCCGCGCGAGGTGTCGGAGCGCTGATCGGACCCTTCCTGGGGCACCGCATCGCGGGCCCGGGGCATCGGCGGCTCTTCCCCGCCATCGGGCTCTCGCTCGCCGTGTTCGGCCTCGGCTACGCGGTCCTGGGCGCCGCACCGTCGCTCGCGATCGCGGCGGTGACGATCTGCGTCGCGCACCTCGGCGGTGGCTCCCAGTGGATGCTCTCGACCTACGGGCTCCAGGTTCTGGTTCCCGACCGGATCCGCGGACGGATCTTCGGCTTCGACTACATGCTCGTGACGCTGTCGCTCTCGATCTCGGCGGTCGTCGCCTCGGCCGTGGCCGACGCGATCGGTCCGAGAGCGACCGTCGCGATCCTGGGCGGCGTGGCGCTCCTCTGGGCTGCCGCGTGGTTCGTGCTGAGCGGCGACCTCCGCACGACGGGGCTCGAGGGCCGGGAGGAGCCGGAGCCAGAGGCGGGAGCCGAGCGGATCCCGTCGATCAGCTAGGTTCGTCCGGGCGTCCCGGCGGCGCCATCGGCGGCTCGGGCGCCGACGCCGGCGGCACGGCGGGCGGGGCCGTCGACGGCTCGGCCGGGCTCCCGAACGACACACCGGGCGCGCCGGCCTGGAAGCTCACCCTCGGCACCCCGGCTTCGCCCCGCAGGGCCTCCTCGACCTCGAAGAACTCTTCCTCCTCGAAGTGGAACATGTTCGCGATCACGCTCGACGGGAAGGACTGCACGCGGCGGTTGTAGTCGCGAACGTTCGCGTTGTAGAAGCGCCGGGACGTCTGGAGCCGATCCTCGGTGTTCGTGAGCTCCGCCTGGAGCGCCAGGAAGTTCTGGTTCGCCTTCAGCTCCGGGTAGTTCTCGACGACCGCGAAGAGTTGGCGCAGCGCGGCCACCAGCGGGCCCTCGGCGGCCGCCTGCTCCGCCGGTGAACCCGTCGCGCCCGTGGCCATCGCCCGAGCCTTCGTGACGTTCTCGAAGACCTCGCGCTCGTGGGCGGCGTATCCCTTCACCGTCTCCACGATGTTGGGGATGAGGTCGTACCGGCGCCGAAGCTCCGTGTCGATGTTGGCCCAGGCGTCGCGGATCAGGTTCCTCTGCGAGACGAACCGGTTGTAGCCGACGACGCCGGCAAGGACGACCACCACGATGATGCCGAGGACGATCCAGAGGGCTTCCACGCGGGTCCCTTTCGGTCGGTTCGCCGGAAGCCTACCCGTTCGGGTAGAGCGAGCTCACGACCTCGGGGATCTGCTCGCGGAACGTCGTGGCCGTTCCCAACAGGTGAACCATCTCGTCCGGCTCGATCCGCTTGCTCCAGCACAAGAGCCGGTCACCCACCACCTCGAAGGCGTGCCCGTCCCCGTGCCGCAGCAGCCACTCCATCATCCCGGCGTCGCAGAACGCCGTGGCGAACCTCCGGTCGGAGCCCTTCACGTTGAAGCGCCGGTTGAACTCCTCCGACTCGAACTCGATATCGCGGAACGTGAGCGCGTCGGCGAGCCGGGTGAAGAGGTTCTCCCCGGTGATCTGGAGCTGCGGACATCGCGCGTCCACCGTCGTCATCGCGCAGTCGAACCGGTAGTAGGTCTTCGAGCGGCGACCGTTCGAGTCCGATGACTCCTCGTAGTACCAGTAGTCGAACGCCCGGACCTCGAACCCGTGCCACGTCCCCCACAGCACGTTCTCGACCCCTCGGCCGTCGCCCTTCTGGAGCAGCGAGAACGGCTCCCCCAGGGTGTCGAAGGGATCCTGGATCGAGAAATCCAGCCCCTGGCCGAACGCGAGGGCACCCATCGCCCGTTGCCGTTCGAGCTTCCGCTGGTGCTGGTAGTACGCGATGCCCGCCGCCACCACGATGAAGACGAGGAAGAGCAGTATCGGGGCCGATCCGTCCATGCCGGCAGTATCGACCGTCGCCCCCGCGGAGCCAAGACCGGATCGGGATCAGTGCCTCGGGCCGAAGAGCGACCCGATGACCGGCGGGATGCGATCGAGGAAGATGGCCATCGTCTCGAGCGCCCAGGTCAGGTCCCGGTCGGCGTGTCGAGGCGTCCGGCAGAGCAGCGTGCCGTCCAGGATCTCGAACCCCGTGCCGGCCGGCAGCCCCAGGAACCATGCCATCATCCGCGCGTCGACGAGCGCGGTCGCGAACCGCCGGTCGCTCGCTCGCACCTCGAAGGCTCGGTTGAAGGCTTCGAGCTCGAACTCGATGTCGCGGTCGCCGAGCGCGTGAGCCACCCTCGACCCCGTGCCCGCGGGCACGATGGCGAGGCGGGGCCACTCGACCGGCACGGTGGTGGAGGCGCACGTGAAGGACTCGATGTCACGGACCTGCGGATCGCTCGACCGCGCGAACCAGTAGTCGAACACCGCGACGTCCATCCTCCGCCACGTCCCCCAGGACGTGTTCTCGATGTCCTTCGCGCTCGCGAGGTGACCCAGCAGCGCGAAGCGCCGCGCCAAGAAGCCGAGGGGGTCACCCGGAGCCGAGCGCAGTCGGAGCACGTTCGCCTCGTCCCGATGGAGCTCCCGGCGTGGCCTGACCTTGAACCACCAGCCCGCGAAGAGAAGGAGACCGATCGTGGTCCATGCGGCGACCTGCGCGGGGAGCTCCCGTCGGGCCTCGACGTCGCCCGTCAGGGCGAGCAGCACCATCCCGCCGAGGAACACGACGGCGAGCCAGAGCAGGGTCGTCCGGCCGGTCCCGGCCCTCACGCCGGCTGGCGGTCCCGCCCGGTCGCCCGGAGGGTGAGCCCTCCTTCGGCGGTGTCCACGACCACGGTGTCACCCTCGCGGACGTCGCCCGACAACAGCATCAGCGCCAACGGGTCCTGGATCTCGCGTTGGATCAGCCGCTTCAGGGGCCGAGCGCCGAAGTGCGGGTCGTACCCGGCGGTCGCGAGGTAGGTGCGCCCCTCCTCCGTCAGCTCGAGCTCCAGCTTGCGGTCGGCGAGGCGCCGCCGGAGCTGTCGCAGCTGGATGTCGACGATCTGCTCGATCTCCGCACGCCCGAGCGAGTCGAACACGACCACCTCGTCGATCCGGTTCACGAACTCGGGGCGGAAATGCGACCGCACATCGGCGAGGACCTTCTCCTCGCGCTCCTCCGGCGACGCCGTGGGGTCCTGGAAGACCGCCGCCCCGAGGTTCGACGTCATGATCACGATGGCGTTGCGGAAGTCCACCGTCCGCCCCTGCCCGTCGGTCAGGCGCCCGTCGTCCAACAGTTGCAGCAGGACGTTGAAGACGTCGGCATGTGCCTTCTCGATCTCGTCGAGCAGCACGACGGAGTAGGGCCGCCGCCGGAGCGCCTCGGTGAGCTGTCCACCCTCCTCGTAGCCGACGTAGCCGGGCGGGGCCCCCACGAGTCGCGACACGGTGTGCCGTTCCTGGTACTCGCTCATGTCGAGGCGCACGATCGCACGCTCGTCGTCGAACAAGAACTCCGCGAGCGCCCGGGCGAGCTCCGTCTTCCCCACCCCGGTGGGTCCGAGGAAGAGGAACGACCCGATGGGGCGGTTGGGGTCCTGCAGGCCGGCGCGGGACCGGCGGATCGCGTTCGCGACGGCCATGACCGCGGGATCCTGCCCGACCACCCGCTCGTGCAGCGCCTCCTCGAGGTGGACGAGTTTCTGCATCTCGCCAGCCATCAGGCGCGAGACGGGGATGCCGGTCCACGTCGAGACGATGGCCGCCACGTCCTCCTCGGTGACCTCTTCGTTCAGCATCTTCACGTCCGACTGGACCTCCGCGAGGCGTTCGTTCTCCTCCTCGAGGCGGCGATCGAGTTCGACCACCCGGCCGAAGCGGAGCTCCGCCGCTTTCTCGAGGTCGCCCTCCCGTTCGGCCCGGTCGAACGCGGCGTGCGCCTCCTCCAGCTCGGACTTCAGTTCGCGGATGCGATCGATCCGCTGCTTCTCCTGTTGCCAGTGCGCTCGCATCCCCGACGACGTTTCACGGAGATCGGCGAGCTCCTTCTCGAGGCGCCCGAGCCGCTCCTTGGACGCTTCGTCCGACTCCTTCTGGAGGGCGGCCCGCTCGATCTCGAGCTGGCGGATCCGCCGTTCGACCTCGTCGATCTCGACGGGCACGGAGTCGATCTCGATCCGCAGCCTGGAGGCGGCCTCGTCGATCAGGTCGATGGCCTTGTCGGGGAGGAACCGACCGGAGACGTAGCGGTGCGAGAGGATCGATGCGGCGACCAGCGCGGGGTCCTGGATCCGGACACCGTGATGCACCTCGTAGCGCTCCTTGAGCCCGCGGAGGATCGCGATCGTGTCCTCCACGGACGGCTCCTCCACCAGCACCGGCTGGAACCTTCGCTCGAGCGCGGCGTCCTTCTCGATGTGCTTGCGGTACTCGTCCAGGGTCGTCGCGCCGACCATCCGGAGCTCCCCACGGGCGAGCATCGGCTTCAACAGGTTGCCCGCGTCCACCGCGCCTTCCGCCGCACCTGCCCCCACGACCGTCTGCAGCTCGTCGATGAACGTCACGATCTGCCCTTCCGAGTCGGCGATCTCCTTCAGGACGGCCTTCAGGCGCTCCTCGAACTCCCCCCGGTACTTGGCGCCCGCCACCATCGCGCCCAGGTCCAGCCCGACCAACCGCTTGTTCTTCAGCGACTCGGGGACGTCGCCGGCGACGATCCGCTGAGCGAGTCCCTCGACGATCGCGGTCTTGCCGACGCCCGGTTCCCCGATCAGGACGGGGTTGTTCTTCGTGCGCCTCGACAGGACCTGGATCACGCGCCGGATCTCTTCGTCGCGGCCGATCACCGGATCGAGCTTCCCGGTGCGCGCCTGTTCGGTGAGGTCCCGTCCGAAGCGCTCGAGCGCCTGGAAGGTCTCCTCCGGGTTCCGGGACGTCACGCGGTGCCGACCGCGCACCTCGGCCAGCGCCGCGAGGACGCCCTCGCGCGCGAGACCGGCGTCGGCCAGCAGGCGCGCCGCCGGGCCCTCGCCCTGAAGCATCGCGAGGAGGAGGTGCTCGGTCGAGATGTACTCGTCGGTCAGCTGCTCCGCCTCCCGGCCGGCCGCCTCCAGCAGCCGGGCGGTGGCCGGCGACAACCCGATCTGGACGCCCTCCGCGTACACCTTCGGCTTCGCGGCGAGGGACTCGTCCACCGTGTCGCGGAGCTGCTTCGGGACGACCCCCAGCTGGTGCAGGAGGGGGAACACGACCCCCTCCGGGTCCGTGAGCAGCGCGTACAACACGTGCTCCGGCTCGATCTGCTGGTGGTGACGCGCCGATGCTTGCTGGTGGGCCTCCTGCAGCGCGGCCTGCGACTTGATGGTCAGCCGATCGAGGTCCATCCGTGCCTCTCCTTCTCGAAGTCTTCACGCGTCATGCCGTACATCGCGTAGTCGCGCGGCTCACCCTCGGACGGCATGAAGCCGCGGAGGATCCCTTCGAAGACGAATCCGAGCCGGTCGGCGACGCGCCGCATCGCCACGTTGTCCACGTCCGTGGACAGCTGCACCCGGTGGGCCCGCTCTTCGTCGAACAGATGGGCAACGAACAGCCCGAGGGCCCTTCGACCGATGCCGGTCCCTCGCGCCGCGGGATCGTAGACCTCGATGCCGATCTCGAAGACCCCGGAGGGCAGCCCCATCTCGGGTTGCCGAGCCTGGATCTCGCCCGCCAGCCGGCCGTCCACCACGATCCCGAGGAGCAGCTCCCCCTGCGCCAGCCGGCCGCTGTTGGCGACCCGCTCCCGGAGCTTGCGCCGGGCGCCGTCGCTGACGTCGGTCCACGGCGCGTTCGACCGCGTCCGCGCCTGCCACAGGGTGTCGAGGTCCCCCGCGTGCAGCGGCCGCAGCGAGACGGTCGCCGTCAAGGGCGCCGGACCTTCCCCGGACGAGCGAGCACGCTCGCGATCGGCACGATGGCCAGGCTCGCGTCGCTCGGCGGCATCGGGATCGGTCGCTCGCGCAACTCCGCCTCGAGCGCTTCGAGACGCGCCTCGAGACGATCGAGCTCGGCTTCGAGGTCCAGGATCCGCTTCGCACCCGCGAGGTTCACGCCCTCCCGACTCAGCTGGTGGACCCGGCGGAGACGGACGATGTCCGCTTCCGAGTACCGGCGGGTGTTGCCTCTCGTCCGGTGAGGACGGATGAGGCCCTTCTGTTCGTAGATCCTGAGCGTCTGCGGGTGCACCCCGGCCAGCTCCGCCGCCACGCTGATGATGTAGACGGCGCGGCGCTCCGCGCGCTCGAACGTCCTGTCGTTCCGGTCGGTCATGCCTCCTCCTCGTCCACGCCCAGCCGCTCCCGAGGCGAACCCTGCTCCACCTCGCGCAGCTGCCGCAACAGATCCTTCTCCTCCCGGGAGAGCTTCTGGGGCACGTGCACCGTGACCTTCGCGAGCAGGTCGCCGCGACCACCTCTCCTCGGCGCCCCGCGGCCCTTCACGCGGAAGGTCTTGCCGCTCGGCGTCCCCGCGGGCACCTTCAGGGTGACCGGGCCGTTCAGCGTGGGCACCTGGACGTTCGCGCCGAGGGCCGCCTGGGGATAGGAGATCGGCAGGTCCACCGTGAGGTCGTCACCGCGCCGCCCGAAGATCGGATGACGCGTGACGGCCACCTTGACGAAGAGGTCGCCGGGCGGGCCGCCCGCGACGCCCGGCTCTCCCTTGCCGGCCAGCCGGATCCTGGCGCCGTCACGGACGCCCGCCGGGATCTTCACGTTGATCGTGCGGGTCCGGCGCTCGGCGCCCGAGCCGTGGCACGTGGTGCACGGGGTCTCCACGACCCGCCCGGCGCCGCCGCATCGCGGGCACGGTCGGGACATGGAGAAGAACCCTTGGTTCACCGCGATCTCGCCGCGACCCCCGCATTCGGGGCACGTGATCGGGGCCGTGCCCGGTTCCGCGCCCGAGCCGCCGCATCGCGAGCAGACCGCGGGTCCGTCGATCCTGACCGGCACCGTGGTGCCGGTCATCGCGTCTTCGAACAACAGCGCGACCTGGGTCTCCAGGTCGGCGCCGCGGCGGGCGCCAGA
>JBIOTM010000009.1:0-15050 GCA_044865955.1 Actinomycetota bacterium
CCTCGCGGACCGCCGAGCGTGCCCGATAGGTGTCGATCATCGCCACGCAGCCGGTCCGGTCGTCGCCGTGCCGGGAGAGGACCATGTCGTAGACGTCCTCGCGCCTGGCCGACTCGACGTCGATGTCGATGTCCGGCAGCTCGTCGCGCATCGGGTTCAGGAAGCGCTCGAACGCGAGATCGTGGCGGAGCGCGTCGACGTCGGAGATCCGCAGCAGGTAGCACACGAGCGAGCCGGCGGCCGAGCCGCGGCACGCGACGTGGATCCCCATCGCGCGGATGTCGGCGACGATGTCGGCGACCGTGAGGAAGTACGCCGCGTACCCCATGCGCCGGATCATCGAGAGCTCGAGACGGAGGCGGTCGCGCAGGCGCTCGTCGTCGGTCATCCCGCGGTCGTACACGCCGGCCCAGCAGCGCTCGGCGAGGACGGCGTCGGCGCTGCGTCCGGCCGGCGTCGGGAAGTCCGGGAAGTGGACCCGCTTCAGGCCGAGGTCGAACCGGCACGCGTCGGCGATCTCGACCGTCGCGTCGCAGAGATCGGGCCGCTCGGCGAACAGGAGCCGCATCGCCTCGGCCGGCTTCAGCCACCCTTCGGCGTTCGAGCGCGAGACGTGGTTCGGCGCGATCGGGACGATCTCGCGCATGCACTCGAGGGCGTCGGCGAGGAACGCGTCCTCTGGCACGAGGTAGCGGACCGGGTTGGTGGCGACGGCGCGGAGATCCGCGCGCTCCGCCAGGCGGAGCATCTCGCGGATCTCCCCGTGCGAGCCGCGCTCCATCCGGTGCTCGCAGGCGACCCACAGGCGCTCGGGGCCGAACGCCTCGCGGAACGGGCGCAGGACCGCGGCGGCCGCGTCGGTGAGACCGCGCGTGGCGAGCCGGCCCGCGTGCGATCGCGGGCCGGCGAGCGCCACCATCCCGGCGGCGTGGGCGCAGACCTGGGTCGCCGTGATGGAGGGATCCCCCCGCTCCCCCAGCATGTGGGCGTCGGTGATCAGCCGGCAGAGGTTGGCGTAGCCGCGCTCGTCCTGGGCGATGAGGACCAGCGGCGCGTCACGGCCGGCCTCCCGGATCGTGAGCGAGGCGCCCAGGATCGGTCGAACCCCCGCTTCCCGGCAGGCCGCGACGAACCGGGCGGCGCCGTAGAGGCCGTCCCGGTCGGTCAGGGCGACCCCCGGCATCCCCATCTCCCCCGCCAGGGCGGCGAGATGCTCGGGGACGAACGCCCCCTCCTTCAGGGAGAAGGCCGACCGGACGTCGAGATGGACGAAGGGAAGAGGCATCATGGAGACCGAACGTATGTTCGACCATATGACCACCGGGTCTTCCGCGTCAAGGCCAGGTCCTCCGCATCATGGATGGACGTCGAGGGTGAGCGGCTCATCGCCGGGGTAGGGATGGGGAGTGACCTCCGCGTCCGACTTCCTGCCCCAGCGGACCACGCTCCCCGCGCTCCGGAAGGCCGCGGCGAGCTGCCGCGGGTGCGACCTCTACCGGAACGCCACCCAGACCGTCTTCGGCGAAGGGCCGGCACGCGCGCGGATCGTGATGGTCGGCGAGCAGCCCGGCGATCGCGAGGACATCGCCGGCCGGCCCTTCGTCGGGCCGGCCGGCGGCGTCCTGGACCACGCGATCGCCGAGTCCGGCCTGGATCGCGACGAGATCTACTTCACGAACATCGTGAAGCACTTCAAGCACGTGCTGCGGGGCAAGCGCCGCATCCACCGCAAGCCCGATCTGGAGGAGATCCGGGCGTGCACCCCGTGGCTCGAGGCCGAGCTCGCCCGGATCGGACCCGAGGTCCTGGTGCTCCTGGGCGCGACGGCCGCGCAAGCGATCCTGGGCCGCGCCTTCAGGGTGACGCACCATCGGGGCTCGTTCGTCGACTCGCCGCTCGCCCCCCTCGTGACCGCGACGGTCCACCCCTCCTCGATCCTCCGGTCCCGGACCGACGAGGAGCGGCGATCGGCCTTCGACGCGTTCGTGAAGGACCTCCGGAAGGTCGCACGCATGTTGCCAGCGGACACGCGCTGAGCCTCCTATCATCAGGCACCCCCATCGGAGAGGACCGGGTCGGATGAAGACCGAGCGCCGGCCGGCCGCGGCCGAGCTGATCGAGCTGGTGGAGCGTCACAGCGCCCACACGTACCATCCGCTTCCCGTCGTCGTGGCGGAAGCCGAGGGGGCCTGGGTCACCGACGTGGAGGGGAAGCGCTACCTCGACATGCTCTCCGCGTACTCGGCCCTGAACTTCGGCCACAGGCACCCGGACCTGATCCGCGCGGCGAAGGAGCAGCTCGACCGCCTCACCCTCACCTCGCGGGCGTTCCACAACGACCTCTTCGGCCCGTTCTGCGAACGGCTCGCCGATCTCTGCGGGATGGACATGGTCATCGCGATGAACTCCGGTGCGGAGGCGGTCGAGACGGCGCTCAAGACGGCCCGCCGGTGGGGGTACGACGTGAAGGGCGTGTCGGAGGGCCGCGCGAAGATCGTGGTGTGCGACGGGAACTTCCACGGCCGCACGATCACGATCGTCGGCTTCTCGTCGGACCCCTCCGCGACCGGGGGCTTCGGGCCGTTCACGCCGGGGTTCGTCTCGGTCCCTTACGGAGACGTCGGCGCCCTGGCGTCGGCGCTCGAGGACCCGGACGTCGTCGCGTTCCTGGTCGAGCCGATCCAGGGCGAGGCAGGCGTCCGGATCCCGCCCGAGGGGTACCTGGCCGAGGCGAGGAGGCTCTGCACGGAGCGGAACGTGCTGCTCGTCGCCGACGAGATCCAGACGGGGCTCGGGCGGACGGGAACCACCTTCGCCTGCGATCACGAAGGGGTGCGGCCCGACGTCTACATCCTGGGGAAGGCGCTCGGCGGCGGGATCCTCCCGGTGTCCGCCGTGGTGTCGCGCTCCGAGGTCCTCGGCGTGTTCCGACCCGGCGAGCACGGCAGCACCTTCGGCGGCAACCCGCTGGCCTGCGCGATCGGGCTGGAGGTCCTCCGCCTCCTGCGGACCGGCGAGTACCAGGCGCGCTCGAAGGACCTGGGGGCGTGGCTCCTCGAGCGGCTGCGGGAGGAGGCGCCCACCTCGGTGAGCGAGGTGCGCGGGCGCGGCCTGTGGTTCGGCATCGAGCTCACGCCCGAGGCCGCCCCCGCGCGCGCCGTGTGCGAGCGTCTGCTCGAGCTGGGTGTCCTGGCCAAGGACACGCACGAGACGACCGTTCGCCTGGCGCCACCGCTGGTCGTGTCGCACGGTGAGCTGGAATGGGCCCTCGACCGGATCGTGGGCGCGCTGGCCGAGCGTGCCTGAGGCCGGTCGGTCAGTCCCAGAGCCGCTCCATGTGCCAGCGGTCGCGCTGGCGGTCGTGGTAGAGGTCCCACACCGCGCCGCCGCGCGCCTCGACCCGCCAGTACTCGCGGTCCCGGCCGTCCTCCCACCAGCGGCCCTCGATCCGCCACCGGCCGATCACGTCGACCACGCGGTACCGGCGCCCGCGCCACTCGAACTCCGAGGGCATCCCCGACTCCCGTTCGACCCTGACCTCCTCGTCGAACCGCTTCGTCACCGGCTGCCTCGCACATCCCAGGGAATCGAACGTGTGTTCGAGAGAAGAGGACGATACGCCCCTGCTCCGACATCCGTCAAGGCCGGCATCGTCCCTGCGCGCCGGTGGCTAGAGGGCGTTCCGCATGTCCAGGACGATCGCTCTCGAGGCCCGGATCTCCCCACCACTCCCGTAGTGGGTGCCGTCCGGGCGGGCGAACGTCCCATCCGGGAGGCGGTCGTCGCAGGGGGACTCGTTCGACAGGCAGATCGTGTCGGTGATCGAGATGAACACGGCACGCTTGGGGTGCTCGCTGGCGTACCGACGCATCAGCCGGTTCTCGCGTCGCGTGATGTCCTCGTAGTGTCGCATCCGGTACCGCTTCCACCGACATGCCGGCCTGTCCCATCCGGCGCACCACGTCTTCACCCCCATCCCCATCGGCTCCGTGGCCACGAACACGATGCGCGCTCCCCCCGCCGTCAGCCGAGCGAGCGTTTCGTCGAAGGCCACGGTGCGCAGCTCCCAGAACCGCTTCCGGTCGCCCCGGACGAATTCGCCCTCACTCGAGATGAAGGGCATCGTCGAGAGCCGGTCCCACCAGATCACGACCGCGGGATCCCACCGCTGGACCTGCGAGCGCTGCAGCGGGGCGACGGCGCCGGGGCAGTGATCCGGGTCACCGTGAGGGGTTCCGTCGGGCCAGGCCAGCGTGTCCCCGAAGACGGAGCAATTCGGGACCGCCGCCGACACCAGCTCCCAGCCCTGGAGATCGCGCATCTGGACGGCCAGGGCGTCCTCCAGATGCACCGAGACGGAATCCCCGTCAGCAGCACGATCGATCCCGGTGGCGGCGGCGATGCGGCCGCTCCGTGGGTGGTGATGGCGAACGCCGCGAGCATCGCTCCGCTCGAGACGACGGCCCGCCAGCCATTCGACATGTGGGTGACCACCCCGCTCCCGGCCGGCCCACCGAGGAGGGTTCCGCGGCTGGGCAACGGCGAATGGTAGGGAGTCGGGGACTGCCTGTCCAGCCTCTCGCCCGACCGGCTCTAGGCTTCGCCGATGAGCGAGGCGTTCCGCACCGGCGACCCCGTCGTGATCCGGGAGCTGTGGCGCGGACGGGTCTTCGAGGCCCGGCCGACGATCGTCGTCGAGGACGGACCCGATCAGGTCACCCTGTTCCTCCCCGGCGGCGTGCGGTGCGGCCGGCCGGTCGATCACCACGGCCGGGAGCTCAGGCTGCCCGACCGGCCCTGGCGACTCGAGGAGCATCCGCGGGGCCCTCAGCCGATCCTCTCGTTCGCCTGGCCCGAGACCCCCTACGCCGTCCTGCTCATGGCGATCGGCCGGGAACGGCGCGTCTGGTACGTGAACCTGCAGGATCCCCTCGCGCGCACCCCGATCGGCTTCGACACGGTCGACCACGCGCTGGACGTGGTGATCGAGCTCGACCGGTCGTCGTGGCGATGGAAGGACGAGGAGGACCTCCGCGACGCCGTGCGCGCGGGCCTGTTCTCCGAAGCGGAGGCGGTGGGGTTCCGCGCGTGGGGCGAGCGTGCGGTCGATCGCGTGCTTCGGGGTGACCCCCCCTTCGATCGAGACTGGTCGACGTGGCGACCCGACCCGAGCTGGGAGGAGCCAGAGCTCCCCCCCGGCTGGGATCTGGCCTGAGGGGGTCTCGCGCGGTTGCGGCCGCTCTCCGGCTGCGGGAGCCTGTTCCCGTGCTCGATCTGGGAGCGATCCGTGCACGGTTCCCGGCGCTCTCCCGCGTGGGCGACGACGGCCGGCCCGTCGTGCTCGTGGACGCCCCGGGCGGCTCGCAGGTCCCGGACACCGTGATCGACGCGGTCGCAGGCCACTACCGCCGAGGGATGAGCAACACCCACGGTGCGTTCCCCACGAGCGAGGAGACCGATGCCGTGATCGCCGGCGCGCGCCGGGCCGCGGCGGACCTCACCGGCGCCGACCCGGGTGAGATCGTCTTCGGTCCGAACGCGACGACGCTCCTCCTGCACCTGTCCCGATCGTTCGCCACGACCCTCCGGGAGGGCGACGAGGTCGTCCTCACCCGACTCGATCACGACGCGAACGTCCGTCCCTGGGCGCTCGCCGCCGCGGACGCCGGCGCCACCGTGCGCTGGGTCGACATCGACGAGGACGACGTGACGCTCGACCTGGACTCGTTCGACGAGGCGCTCACCGAACGGACGAGGCTCGTCGCCTTCACCCTCGCCTCCAACGCCGTCGGGACGATCCCGCCCGCCGCCGAGCTGGTCCGGCGGGCCAGGGCCGCCGGCGCGCTCACCGCGCTCGACGGCGTCCACCTCGCGCAGCACCGGCTGCTCGACCTCCACGGCCTGGGCGCGGACATCGTGGCGTGCTCGCCCTACAAGTTCTTCGGGCCGCACCTGGGGATCGTGGCGGCTCGGCGCGAGCTCCTGGAGGGCTGGGTCCCGTACAAGCTCGTCCCCGCCCCCGACGAAGCCCCGGAGCGATGGGAGACGGGGACCCAGAACCACGAGGGGCTCGCCGGACTGACCGCGGCGATCGACTACCTCGCGTCCCTCGGCGGCGCCGACGGGCCGCGCCGCGACAGGCTCTCGGCGACCTACGACGCGATCGCGGAGCACGAACGGGATCTGGCCGCCCGCTTCCTCGACGGGGTCATCGCGCTCCCCCACGTTCGGCTGTGGGGCATCGCCGATCGCGATCGGATCGGCGAGCGGACGCCGACCTTCGCCCTGCGCCTGGGAACGCGGCATCCGGCCGAGACCGCCAAGGCCCTCGCCGCCAGGGGCATCTTCGTCTGGGACGGTGACTACTACGCCCGCGAGGTGATGACGCGCCTCGGTCTCCTGGACACCGGCGGGGCCGTGCGCATCGGCTTCTGCCACTACCACACGGAGGACGAGGTGGATCGGGTGCTCGAGGCGCTCGCGGATCTGACCTAAGCGTCCACGCACTCGAAGCCCGGCCGCCCCGACACGTGCGGCAGGGACGGATCGGGCTCGAACCAGTTCACGAAGTAGACCGTCCCGGCGGGATTCTCGAACATCGGGCGCAGGAAGGGGACGGCGTCGAACCGGTCCTGGCTCGGCTTGACGAGTCGCGACCACCCCCCGAACCGGTTCGGGGGGCGCGTGAGCACGATCGCGGCCACCCCCCGTTGGACCAGGAAGCGCTTGTGCGTGCGCGGGTGCACGAAGAATTCGCGGGCGCGGAAGAGTTCCTCGATCGCGCGCGTCAGCATCGACGGTCGGATGTGCGGTCCCATCCCCTCGAGGACCGCGGCCCGGCCGGCCACCGCCTCGAAGGTCCCCAACGTCCGGCGATCCGCCAGCACCCTGCCCTCGCACGGGACGTTCCGACCCACCCAGCGCAACAGGTCGAGCTGCTCCTCCAGCCGGGCCTCGCGCGACGTGTGGGCCCACGTCGCGCTGGGCAGGAGGAACGTCGCGCAGACGGCGACGAGGGTGAAGCCGGCGGCCGGGACGAGGCGCCTGCTCACGACCCCCATGCGCGTCCCGACCGTGCGGAGCAGCGCCTCGCCGGCCGCGGTGAGGACGATCACGTACGGAACGGCGGCGTAGTTGAACAGGCGTCGGTTCCCGAACGCCTCCAACGCGAACAGGTCGTATCGGAGGGCGAAGGCGATGCCGACACAGATCATGATGGCGGTGAGCCCGAGGGCCGTGAGCGCGGCGGCGCGCACGTCGGGCGCGCCCTGGAGCAGGACGAGCCCCGCGAGCAGGAGGGCCACGACGGACGGCACGACCAGCGCCCAGGCCGGAACCTCCTGGCCCGGTTCGATCGCCGCGATGTTCCTCCCCGCCACCCGATACACGAACGCCTTCACCACGTCGGTCGCCCCGGCGGGCGGGTCCGCCTCGGCCGCCCCCACGTCGCCGGTGACGATGAAACGCGTCGGATCGAACCCCGCCGGGAGTCCCAGTTCGCTCCGCAGGTTCTCGTACTCCCTCGTCTCCACCGCGCCCTTGAACCCGATGTCGCCCGTCGGGAACGTGAGGATGGCGAGGCCGACCACGAACGCCAAGCCGAGGATCGTCCCCCCGTAGGCGATCACGTCTCGAGGACGGACGCGCGTGACGAGCGATGCCAGCCCGAACGCGAAGATGGCCGCGGCGGCGAACGACGCCGCCACGAGATGCGTCCCCGCGGCGACCGCGAGCAGGATCCCGGCGACCAGGGTCGCCACCCTTTGCTGCCGGTCGGGATCCAGCTCCCCGGCGGCGATGCCGTCATCCGTGGGCGCGGTCCGGAGGGCCAGCACCGCGGCCAGGACCGCGGAGAACGCCACGAGTCGACCCCAGTTCTCCGCCAGGTTGCGACCGAGGTCCGCGGTGAGCTCGCTGCCGATCACCTGGTTGGCGAACAGGAGCATCGCCCCGGCGGGCGCCAGCCGCCGCATCCCGAGCTCGGTGAGCAACGCGATCGACATGATGACGAGCCCGATCGTCACCACGAACAGGAGGATCCCCATCGGTTCGATGGGATCGCGCCCGAGCAGGACGGACGCTCCCGCGTTGAAGGAGTTGAGCACGACCTTGCTGACCGCGGGCTTGAAGAGGGTGCCCCACTGCAGCGTGTGCGCCGGGATGCGACCCGCGTCCGCCAGCTCCAGCGCGTCCGCCCAGTACCGCAGGGCGGTCGGCGCGAGGTTGGCGACGGGCGCGACGGTCCACCTGGCCGCCCCGATGCCGACCACGATGATCGAGGAGATCGCCGTCGTCCACGGATCGGCCGCGATGTGTCGGCGCCACCCCTCGCTGTGGGTCTCCACGATCCTCCCACCCGCGTGCGCCCCCCTCCGGCCGCGGCCGCCGACTCGCATCCAGGTGACTCCGCTCACCACCAGCCAGGACGCCGCGAACAGCCACGGGCTGAACAGACCGAACAGCGCGAGGAGGAGGGACATCAGGGCCACGCTGGCGAACCCGAGGCCGAACGCGAGTCCCAGGAAGCTGATGAACGAGCGACCGAGCGTGACGCGCGTGATGAGACACAGGCCCGTGCCCGGAACGAGCACGAGCGCGAAGGTCAGGACCACATCGGGGATGAGGTGCGGCGTCACGCTTGCGGATTGTAGGCCAGGGTCGGCGCCGGACCGAGCATCTGGCGGAGAAAGCTCGTCAGGAACGGAAGCTGCGCAACGACCCGGGCGCGCACCGGAACCCCGGACGGCCGGCGATCGCCGGCAGCGTCGGGTCCGGTCGATAGTCCTTGACGAGGTACACGATGCCGACCGAGTTCCGGTAGACGGCGCGTAGCGCCGTCACCTGCCCGAACCGGTCCGGGGGACGCTTCACCACACGTCCCCAGCCGGCGAACTCGGCGAACGACTTCGTCGTGACCACGGCCGCGACCCCCCGTTCCCGGAGGAAGCCGAGGTGCGAGGACGGATCCTCCAGGACCGTGCGCGCGCGGATCAGCTCGCTGATCGCGCGCGAGAGCACCGCCGGACGGACGTGAGGACCCATGCCTTCGAGCACCGCCGCGTGGCCGGACATCACCTCGAAGGTGCCGAGGGTCCGCCGGTCCGCGAGGATCCTCCCTTCGCACGGGACGTTCGCCCCGATCCAGCGGAGGAGGTGCACCTGACGCTGCAGGCTCGCTCGCTTCGGCTCGTGCGGCCACGTCGCCGAAGGAAGCAGCGCGATCGCGACGGCGACCGCGGCCACGCAGGCGAACGGCGGCACCACGCGCTCGGCCCTCGGCCCCCGCGCCGCGATCCCGCGGAGCAACCACTCCGCGCCGGCGAGACAGACCACGACGTACGGGACGAGCGCGTAGTTGAACAATCGTCGATTGCCGAAGCGTTCGAGGGCGAAGAGGTCGTACCTGAGGGCGAACGCGACACCGCCCAGGAACAGGATGGCCGTGACGATGCCCCCGGTCGCGGCGGCGATCCGCAGGTCGCGGGGTGCCCACAGGACGACCGCCGCCACGATGAGCACACCCACGGCGCTCGGCAGGATCAAGGTCCACCGAGAGAGCTCCTCCCCCGGCAGGACGACCTGGACGTTCCTGCCCGCCAGCCGGTAGGCGAAGGCCTCCGCGACACCACCGACGCCCATCGGCTCGTCGTCGCCGACCCCGCTGCCCGTCACGATGAACCTGGTCGGATCGAACGATCGAGGCAGGCCGAGCTCCGACCGGAGGGCGTCGTACGCTGGCTCGCCGGCCGCGCCGCTGAAGCCGAGATCGCCGGGCGGCAGGGTGAGCGCGAGCGCTCCGACGATCAACGCCACGGACCCGAGACCGAGGGCTCGCCGGAGCGTGGTTGCCGCGCCACGTCGCGTGACGACCATGTGCGCGATGGCGAAGGCCCCCACGAACGCGGCCCCGACCGAGGCCGCGACCAGATGGGTCCCTCCGGCGATCCCGAGCAGCGATCCCGCGATGACCACCGTGCGACGGCTCTCGCGTCGGAGGGCGCGCCGGCGGAACTCCGCCTCATGGGGTCGCCGGAGTGCCAGGATCGCCACCAGGACGGCGGCGAACGCGACCAGCCGGCCCCAGTCCTCGGCGAGGTTCCTCGTGAGATCGTTGGTCAGCTCGCTGCCGGTCACCAGGTTCGCCAGCAGCGCGAGAGCGCCGACGGGCGCGAGGCGAGGCATCCCGAGCTCCCAGAGGGCCGCGATGACGACGACGGCCAGTCCGATCGCGACCACGTAGAGGAGCACGGCCATGGAGCTCAGAGGCCCGCGGTCGAGGAGGATCGACGCGCCGGCGTTGAACGCGTTCAGGACCGACTTGCTGGTGGCCGGTGAGATCAGCTCGCCCCACTGCAGGGTGCGGTGGGGGATCCGTCCGGCGTCGGCGAGCTCGAGCGCGTCCGCCCAGTACCGCATCGCCGTCGCGCCCATGTTCGCGACCGGCGGGTAGCTGAGACGCACGACCGCGAAGCCCGCCAGGGTGGCGGCGGCCGCCGCGTGGCTCCAGGGGTCCGCCGACGCCCGGTCGAGCCAGCCTCTCGCGGCCTCGCGCACCGATCCGTTCCCCATCGCGACGAGCCACGAGCCACCGCTGAGGAGCACCCAGGCGATCGAGAGCGGCGGCGGACGGAGGAGCCCCACGAGCGCGAGCGCGAGCGAGATCGCGCCGACGGCGGCGAACCCGATCCCCGTGGACGCCGCCAGGAACGTGACGAACGAACGGGACCGGGTCGCGCGGCTCGACAGGCAGATCCCCATCCCCGGGACCAGGAGATACGCGAACGCGATGAGCACGCCTGGGATCAGGTCGCCGGGCATAGGGGGGGAGTCTAGGTGTGGCCGCCGCGCGCGGAGACCCGGGCGAACCACACCATCCCCCAGCCCAGCGCGCCCAGCCCCCACGTCGCGGCGGATCCGACGGAACCCCCGGGATCGAGCCCGAGCGCGGCGGCCGCCACGCCCGCGGGGAGGACCACCGCGAGCCCCAGGGTCGGCGCGGATCCGGCCGCGACGGCGCCGCTCCAGCCGTTCCGGAGGCACAGCGCCAGGGACCACCCTCCCCCGAGCAGGGCGAGGACGCCGATCGTCCCCAGCGATCGGCCGGCAGCCACGACCGGATCCATCGTCGCCTCCCCGACCGGCGTGAGCGATCCGACCGTCCCCGGCCCCCGGAGGACCGCGAGGTCCTCGTCCACGAGCGTCGCCGTCCGCGCCACGCGAGCCCACGTGGCCGCCCGGACCCACGGTCGGACCACGAGGATCACTGGCTCCCCATCCAGCTCGTCGCGGACCGCGGGCCAGGTCCGCCGGGAGACGTCGTTGAACAGATGGGCACCGTCACCCCGGCGGACCGTCGGTCGTCCGCTCAGCAGCTGCCGCTCGTCCCCCAGGTAGACGAAGACACGGAGCATCGTCTCGTCGGGCGCGAGCGCGCGAACCGCGTTCTGCCGGCGCTTCCAGTCCAAGATCCCCAGGGCGTCGGTCGGGTCGGTGACGAGGATCACGGATGCGCGGAGCTCCTCCTGCCGGAGGTAGGCGGCGACGGTCCTCGCGGAGGGAAGGGTCGACGGCCGAGGCCCTCGGGCGCGCAGACCGAAGGGGATCAGCATCAGCACGCCGAGCCCGACCGCGCACGTGACGACGAGCGCGGCCGTCGGTCGCCACCCCCTCTGCGCTCCGGAGCCGTCCGCACGTGCCCGCCCCCCGAGGCGGACGACCGCCAGGCCCATCAGCACCGGGATGGGGGTCCCCAGCAGGAGCGTTCGGTACCCCGGCACGCCTCCGACGAGCGAGACCAGCGGGCCGATCGCCGCGATCGCGAGCCAGGCGATCCCCAGCCGGAACGCGGCCCGAACGCCGCGGGATCGTTCCACCCGTCGGACGACCACGAGACCGGCGATGAGGAGCGGCACGGTGATCCAGGGATCGATCCATCGGACGATCTCCGCCGCCCGCTCGTCGAAGCGCTCCCGGACGCCGGTGAAGTCGGCGACGTCGTGCGGCCGCAACCCGATCGGACCCGCGAGGACGGCGACCGAGATGCCGGTCGCGAGCGCGACGGCGATTGCGCTCGCAACCGGTTCCACCGACGTGAGGCCGAGCCCCGCGGCTCGATCCCGGCGGAGCGCCGGGATCGAGACCGCCACCCACAGCAGGACGATCGCCGCGAACGGGGGGATCAGGCCCGGATGCGCGAGCGCCGCACCCGTGAACAGGGCCGTCACCCACACGGACGGTCCACGGGGTCCTCGGACGACCGCGAGCAGGACGCCCGTCGCGAACAGGAGCAGCGCGAGGAGGTTGGCGAGGTAGCCGGCTCCCAGCCGGGCGGTGCCGCCCCATGCGGCGACGATCACGGCGATCGGGACGGACGTCCACAGGGGCAGTCGGAACAGCACGATCGACACCGACGCCGACGCCAGGCCCAGGCAGGCGACGAGGACGATCGAGAGGATCTGGGGAGCGGTGGGAACGGCGACCACCTGTGTCCCGGCCAGGAAGGCACCCGCGGCGCCCACCCCCGGCCGCGCTCCCGGCAGGTCCAGCGTGCCCATCGACGCCGCCCGGATCTGGACGACGTACCCGGCGCTGTCCGTGCCGAGGTTGTGAACCCGGACACCCCAGAAGGAGACGACGTACAACGCGACCACGAGGGCCGCGGAGACGCCGATCGCCGGGACGGGCCGCCACGGCCGGGCCCGCGCCGCGGCGCCCGGTCGTCGCCCATCAGGCGCGTGCTGGTTCGCTCGCGCGTTCACGCGTCTCGACCGTGCGAGGACGCACGAGCCGGCGCCACAGGTCCACGGGCCACCTGGGGTTCATGCACGGGCGTTCGATCAGCACGTAGAACACCAGCCCGGCCACCAGGACGACGGGGGCGAGCACGGCCGCCTGGAGCAGGATCGTCGAGGTCGAGTAGGCGTCGGAGAAGAGATGGCTCGTCTGCCCGCCGACGATGTCCACGATCGGCGCGTGGACGAGGTAGATCGAGTACGTCATCCCCCCGATCGTCGTGACCCACCGGTTCCCGAGCGCTCGAGCGGTGATGGTTCCCCGGAAGACGGCGATGAACAGCGGCAGCAGGAGCCAGGGCAGGACCACGTACGTGATGGCGTCCTCACCCGCGCCCAGCCAGAAGAACGCCGGCCACCCGACCAGCGAGACGACGTCCCACGCGAAGCTGGTCCGCGGCCGGCCGCGCCATTCGACCACGAACAGGTCGGCGACGAGGAACCCGATCAGGAACCATTGGAGGTAGTTCGGGAGGATCCCGAGCGGGTGTCCCGGGCCCAGCCGGTTGCCCAGCGCGGCCTGGAGGAGGGTCAGTCCGATCGCGGCGGCGGCGACGGTGGCCCGGCGGATCCGCCGGTCGCGCACGAGGAACGCCGCCGCGAGCAGCGGCACCGCGAGGTAGAACTGCACCTCGATCTCCAGGGTCCAGAACGGCGGGTTCAGGAGGTTCGGTCGTCCGTACGTGAACGTGTGGCCGTACCACGCCCCCGCTTGGAGCCGCTCCGCGATGCCCGCGGGAGGCCCCCAGACCTGCGTCGTCGCCGCCAGGATCGCCACCAGGCCGAGCGCGACGAGGTAGGGCGGTTCGATCCGCGTGAGGCGTCGTGCGAAGTAGGCGGAGAGCGACACGGGCCGGCCGTCCGCGAGGCGCGCGGCGACGAACGGCGTCGCCAGGATGAAGCCGCTGAGCGCGAAGAAGACCATCACCCCCAGCCGCCCTTCGCGGAGCAGCCGTCCCCCGATGTCCGCCGCCTCCGCCCGTCGGAACGGAACCGAGAGGTTCCGCGGGTACTCGTCGTACAACAGCCGCGTGACGTGGAAGAGGAACACCGACGAGATCGCGATGAACCGGATCCCGTCCACCTGCGGGATGTAGCGTCCCGACGTCGTGACCCGTCGGAGCCTTCGCAACGTGCGATCGATCGCCGACCCCGCGTCGGACGGAGCGCGCGTCTGCATGACCCGTGCACCCTATCCGACGACGAAGTCTCCGTCGGATGAACGGGAGGGGACGATCCCACGGGTAGGATACGGCCCAACCTCGGACCTCCGAAAGGAACCCCACGTCATGCGCATCCTCATCCTGGGCGGCGACGGATACCTCGGGTGGCCCACGGCGATGCGGTTCTCCAACCGCGGCCATGAGGTCCATGTCGTCGACAGCTATCTCCGACGCAGAGCCCACGAGGAGGTGGGTTCCGACAGCCTGGTGCCGATCCTCCCGAGCCTTCCCGACCGGGCGGCCGCGTGGAAGGACATCTCGGGCTCGGAGATCGGCGTCACCGAAGGCGACCTGGTCGACTGGGAGCTCACCGCCGCCCTCTTCCGCGACGTCCGCCCGGACGCCGTCGTCCATTACGGGGAGATGCCGTCGGCGCCGTACTCGATGCGCGATCGCGACCACGCGGTCTTCACGCAAGAGAACAACGTCGTCAACACCCTGAACGTCCTGTGGGCGATGCGCGAGTACACGCCCGACGGACACCTCGTGAAGCTGGGAACGATGGGCGAATACGGGACGCCGAACATCGACATCGAGGAGGGGTACCTCGACGTCCAGCACAATGGACGCAGCGACACGATCGTGTACCCGAAGCTCCCGGGCAGCATGTATCACCTCTCGAAGGTGCACGACTCCCACAACATCCACTTCGCCTGCCGGATCTGGGGCACGCGGGCCACCGACCTGAACCAGGGCGTCGTCTACGGCATCGAGACGGACGAGACGAAGCTCGACGACCGGCTGGCGACCCGGTTCGACTACGACGATGTCTTCGGCACGGCCCTCAACCGCTTCTGCGTGCAGGCGATCGTGGGACACCCGCTCACCGTGTACGGCAAGGGCGGTCAGACCCGTGGGTACCTGAACATCCGGGACACGCTCCGGTGCGTGGAGCTGGCGGTCGAGAACCCGGCCGATCGCGGCGAGTTCCGCGTCTTCAACCAGTTCACGGAGCAGTTCTCGGTGATGGAGCTCGCTGAGATCGTGCAGCGCGCCGGGAAGGAGCACGGCCTCGACGTGCGCATCGAACCGATCG
>JBIOTM010000010.1:0-10452 GCA_044865955.1 Actinomycetota bacterium
CCCCCCCCCCCACGCTCCCGGCCGTCGCCTCCGCCACCGCCGGTTCAGGCTCCCGAGGCGGCCTTGGCCTTGTTCCAGATGTCGACGAGCCGCTGCTGCGCCTCGTTCACGGCGCCGGGGTCCATCGTCTTGACCTGCTCCTCGGAGAAGAAGACCAGGTCGAGGAACTCGAAGCCCTCGTCTCGGGCGCGGTCCTCGACGCCGGCGATCCCGGTGTTGTAGCCGTGATAGGCGAGGTCCTTCAGGGACACGTCCGGGTCGAGGATGTAGTTGATCCAGGCGTGCGCCGCGTTGGGGTGCTCGGCCCCCGTGACGATGCACCAGTTGTCCATCCACAGCTCCGTGACCGGCGCGCCGAGCCCCCACTGGTAGCGGTCCGGATCGTCCGTCGACAGCAGGCCCTGCCGGGCATCGCCGTTCCACACCTGCGAGAGCGCGTACTTCCCCTCGGTGAGCACGATTCCGGGGTAGGAGTCGTACGCCTTCACGTGCGGCGCCAGCTTGTTGACGATGAAGTCCTCGGCCTGGTCCAGGTACTGCTCCTCGGTCGTCGCCCAGTCGATCCCGTTGGCCCAGAAGTAGATCGCCGCGAGGTCGCCCGGCGTGTCGAGGACCGAGGTCGCG
Source organism: Actinomycetota bacterium (assembly GCA_044865955.1). Taxonomy (GTDB): domain Bacteria; phylum Actinomycetota; class UBA4738; order UBA4738; family HRBIN12; genus JAJNBA01. The sequence goes on from JBIOTM010000010.1 coordinate 625, forward strand.
CCGCTCGCCTCACCCATCGCCGCGGCGCTGAAGTCGCCCCAGGTCTTGATGTCGGACTTCACCTTGGTCTTGTCGTAGATCCAGCCGGTGGAGCCCCAGTCCTTGCAGACCGAGTGCTCGTTGCCGGGGTCCCACTCCTGGTCGCGATAGATCTCCTCGACGTTCTCGAAGTTCGGGATCAGATCGAGGTTCAGCTTCTCCAGGAGGTCGTTCTGCACCATCTGCGGGATGAACACGCCCGTCGGGACCACGATGTCGTAGCCGCTCGTCCCCTGCGCCGCCACGAGCTTCGCGATCGCCTCCTCGTTCGAGGCGTAGATGTCGATCTTCGTCGTCGGACCGACCTCCTTCGTGAAGTCCTTGAAGACCTCGGGGTCGTCGTACTCCGCCCAGTGGAAGAAGTTCAGTTGGTCCTCGACCTTGCCGCCCGGGCTCGCGCCCCCGCCGCCCCCGCCGCCGCCCGTCTCCTCCTGACCGCACGCCGCGAGCAGCACGCTGCTCGAGAACATGGCCACGGCCGAGCCGGCCAGGAAATGCCGTCGGCTGATCCGCTGGGCGGTCGCCCGCGACGCCAGGACCTTGATGCCCTCGAACTCCTCTGCCATCCGTCGTTCCCCCTTATCCCTCGGTCCCGGTCGCTCCTGCGGCGGGATCCGCCAGCACCACGTCCGCCTGACCCGCGTCGAACACGTGCACGAGCTCAGCGTCCCAGGTGCACCAGACGTCGCCGCCGACCTCCAGCTTCGGTGCTCTCGGGCGGGGGAGCCGGCAGAGGATCTCCTTCTGCCCCGGGGAGAGCACGACGAACTGGATCACGTCGCCGAGATGCGAGATGCCGGCCAGCGTGCCGCGGACCGAGTTCACCGTGTCCTGCGGCTGCTCCTCCTGGAGCTGCACCGCCTCCGGCCGGATCGCGGCCAGGGCGGGCCGGCCATCGACCGCGTCCGGGGACTCGTTCGACGAGCGGATCGTCCATCCTTCTCCTTCTACGACCGAGCCGCCTTCTCGGGCCGTGCCGTCGAAGAAGTTCTGCTGTCCGATGAACCCGGCCACGAACGCCGAGGCCGGTGAGTCGTAGATCGTGTCCGGGTCCGCGAGCTGTTCCACACGGCCGTCCAGCATCACGGCGATCCTGTCGGACATCGACAGGGCCTCTCCCTGATCGTGGGTGACGAAGATGAAGGTGATCCCGACCTGCGACTGCAGGAGCTTCAGCTCGATCTGCATCTCCTCCCGGAGCTTCCGGTCCAGGGAGCCGAGGGGCTCGTCCAGCAGCAACAGGCTCGGCCGGTTGACCAGGGCCCGGGCGACGGCGACCCGTTGCTGCTGGCCTCCCGAGAGCTGCCTCGGCTTGCGGTTGGCGAGCGGCGTCATCTTGACCATCTCGAGGGCCTCGCCCACCTTGCGCCCGATCTCGGACTTCTCGACCCTCTTCTGGCGGAGGCCGTAGGCGACGTTCTCCGCCACGGTCATGTGCGGGAACAGCGCGAAGTGCTGGAACACCGTGTTCACGTCCCGCTTGTGCGGCGGCGTGCCGTTCACCGCCTGGCCGGAGATGTAGATCTCGCCGGCCGTGGGCTCCTCGAAGCCGGCCAGCATGCGGAGGGTGGTGGTCTTTCCGCAGCCCGAGGGGCCGAGCAGGGATAGGAACTCCGCCGGCTCGACCTGGATCGACATGTCGGCGACCGCCACGACGTCGGCGAAGCGCTTCGTCACGTCGATGAGCTCGACGGACCCCTCCTCGGCGGTCACCGCTGTGGCACCCCCTCTTTCACGTCGAACGGCGTTGGGAGTCTGACCGAACGGCCCCCATCCGCGCAACCACGTCGCCTGGCTCTGCTAGGCGCTCGAATATACGACCCGGCCGGCCGCGAGGGTCTGCTCCACCCGGGCGTCCGCGATCGAGCCGTCGGGAGCCTCGAAGAGGTTGCGGTCCAGCACGATCAGGTCGGCCCTGTTCCCTTCTTCGATCGATCCGGCCCTGTCATCGAAGTTGACCTGGGACGCACCCTTCGTGAAGGCGGCGAGGGCGAGGTGGAGGGGCAGGCGCTGGTCGGGGAGGAACGGCTCGGCGCCGCGGGTGGATGGGTCGGCCCGCCGGATCGCCACCTCCATCTCCTCCAGCGGGTTCGCGGTAGAGACCGACCAGTCGGATCCGAACGCGAGGGTGGCGCCCGCGGCGTGCAGCGCGGCGAACGGGTACTGGAGCGGCGCGCGTTCCGATCCGAGGAAGGGCACGGTCAGCTCGTCCATCTGGGCATCGTGCTGGGCCCAGTACGGCTGGCAGTTGGCGATCACGCCGAGCTCACGGAACCTGGGCAGGTCGTCGGGGTGGACGACCTGCAGGTGGGCGATGTGGTGGCGGGCGTCGCGGGGTCCGTTGGCGCCCCGGGCCGCCCGGCACGCGTCGAGCGCGTCCCGGACCGCCCGGTCGCCGATCGCGTGCATGTGGACCTGGAAGCGGTGGGCGTCGAGACCGGTGACGGCCTCGGCCAGCTGTTCGTGGTCGACGTAGCTGATGCCAGTTCCGCCGGTCTCGTGGCCCGCGGCGTCGCAGTAGGGGCGGAGGAGGGCTCCCGTGCGGTTCTCGAGTACCCCGTCGACCATGATCTTCACGGTCGTGGGATGGAAGCCGCCGATCGACCCGCGGTCCCGGCGCGCGACGAGCTCCTCGATCTGGTCCGGGCCCCGATGGCGATCCCACCAGAGGGCGCCGACGACCCGGGCGGTCAGTTCGCCGCGGTCGGCGAGCGCCCGATACGCCTCCTCGGTGGCCGGCGTCACCCAGGCGTCCTGCCACCCCGTGATGCCGAGCGCATGGAGATGCTTCTGCGCCACGAGGATCGCGCGCTCCCATTCCTCCTGGGCGGGCTCCGGCAGGTGGGCGTCGGCGAACGAGTACGCGGCGCCCTCGTGGAGCGTCCCGGTGGGCTCGCCGGTCCCGGGGTCCCGCTCGATCCGCCCGTCCCAGGGATCGGGCGTCTCCCGCGTGATGTGGGCGAGCTCGAGGGCCTTCGAGTTGACCCAGGCGCCGTGGACGTCCCGGTTGAGTAGGAACACCGGCCGGTCGGGGACGATGTCGTCGAGCACGTCCTTGGTCGGCGTTCCTCCGGGGAAGTGGGCCATCAGCCAGCCGCCCCCGAAGATCCAGGGCGCGTCCGGATGCGCGCGCGCGTACGCGGCGACGGCGTCGCGGTACGCGTCGACCCCCGGCAGGTCGTGCAGGTCGACGTGGAGGCGGTAGCGGCCGGCGAAGGGCGGGTGCACGTGGGCGTCCTGGAAGGCCGGCAGCACCATCCGGCCGGGAAGGTGAAGGACGTCCCTGGCGTCGGGCAGGCTGTCCCTGACGTCGCGCTCCGTGCCGACCGCGACGATGCGGTCGCCCCGGATCGCGACGGCGCCGGCCCATCGTCGCGCCGCGTCCATCGTGTACACGTCGGCGCCAGTGATGACGAGGTCGGCGCGCGCGGACATCGGGCGGAGGATATCCTTGCCGGTCGTGGGGCCGCCGGACCGGCCGGGCTGCCTGTTCTGCCACCGACCCACCTTCGATCCGGGGAAGCGTGACACGCCGTGGGCGCGGGCGGTGGCGGGCGAGATCCAGGTGCTCGTCTGTCCGGACTGCCAGCACGATCGGCCCGACTGGACCGAGAGCCTGGACCGCTGCCGGGCTTGCGGGAGCACCCGGCTCTCGGTCATCCTCGGGGAGGTCGTGTGCCGATCGTGCGGTCACACCGCGAGAGCGGGCGCTTAGCTCAGCTGGAAGAGCGTCGCCCTTACAAGGCGAAGGTCGGGGGTTCGAGTCCCTCAGCGCCCACGAAGATGGAGAGGTCACGGGCTGAGTTGAGCCTTCCGCGCTAGTCCTCGAACCTCCGCCGGCAGGCGCAGCTCAGTGAGTCTTGCTGTCGACCAGAGGCCTCGCGTGTGCCGCTAAGCCAAGTCGCATCAGGGACAGGGCGAAGAGCCCCAGCCCTACGTAGAACCCGAATCCGGCGAAGAAGAACATCTCGCCAAAGGGGACCAGGGTCGTGGCGGCGTCCAGCCCCAGACCCAGAGGCAAGCTCACCGCGAACACAACCGAGGCCCACCGAGGCCCCGTTCGGGCACGGAAGGCCGACGCCCCGAACAGCGCCGCGCCGGCGAGGAAGGCGTAGCCCGCTACCTGATCCGGGAAGGCGAGCCAGGCCGGTTCCACGCCCAGGTTGTCCGTGGCTACCGTGCCGATGAGCATCAGCGCCAACAGAGCCCCGGCACCCGCCGCGAGGACGAACGCACCGACCGCGCCCAGGCGCCCGTCGCGAGGGCGCCAGGCCGCGTGGAGCTCTCGGGCGGCCAGGATCACCAACGCCGCGGCCGGTGCCAGGGCCAGCCAGAGCCCGTCCCAAGCCGTCGGGCCGACGAGGGCCACGGCCACCAGCCCTCCGGCCGACATGGCGGCGATCCCGCCTCTCCGAGCGCTCCGGTTCGTGGCCATCCCTCTCACGTCTCCGCGACCGGCGCTTCCAGGGGGTCGGTCCACCGGCTCGCTGGTTCGTCGAAGACAGCGCCCAGGACCCGATCCGCCAGCTGGACCCCCAACTCAAGGTTGAGCAGCCTCGTGTTGACGAGCATCGCCACCGTCACGTCGTCTTGCGGGAAGTCGGCCACCACGCTGATGAAACCGGTGACCATGCCACCATGGGACACGGCGGGGTGTGACCCGAACTCGCGGATCTGAAGCCCCAGCCCATACGGCACTTCGGTGCCATCGGCCAGCACCGTGGGTCGGGACATCTCGCGGTATGAGGCCGGCTCCAGGAACGACCGGACCAGCCCGGGCCACCGGGCCAGATCCGTCACCGTCGAACACAGCCCCCCCGCCGACGACACCACCTCCATGTTGATGGGGTCGGGGTCGACGAACGCCGGTGCCCGGCCGAGGCGAAGGGCCCGGGGCCAGTTGCCGTACTGAAGGTCGTAGCCATGAGCCCATCTGTCCGCGGACGGCTGCTCATCGGCGCAGAACGAGGTTTGGTCGAGCCCGAGCGGCCTGAGGACCTCGTTCGTTACGTAGGTGGCGTAGGTGGTCCCCGTGACCTCCTCGATCACCACCCCAGCGAGGATGAACCCCACGTTGCTATAGGAGTGCCCTGTCCCCGGCTCGAAATCGAGCGGCTGCGACGCGACGAGGTCGATGATCTCGTCCCGGGTGTATCCCACGCCACCGGCTTCTTCGAGGATGGGGAGGACTGCCACATCTGATAGGCCCGAGGTGTGCGACAGCAGGTTGCGTATCGTGATCAGCCGGCCGGGGGCCGGGTAGTCGGGCAGGTAGTCGCTGATCCGATCATCGAGCGAGAGTCTTCCCTCCTCGGCAAGGTGGAGGATCGCGGCGGCCGTGAACTGCTTGGTGACGGAGGCCAGCCGGTAGATGGTGTCCGCGGAGGCCGGGACCCGCTCGGGAAGGTTCGCGTACCCGTAGCCCTTGGCCAGCACCGGTTGACCGTCGCGGACCACCGCGATGGAGAATCCGGCAGCGCGGATCTCGCGCAGGGCGCCGGCGGCTGCCGCATCCATCCGAGCCCCGAGGGTGGAGTCCGTCTCGACGGCGGTAGTGGATATCTCGCTCGGCCGGGGTCCGGCACAGCCGGAGAGGACCAGGGCGATGATCAGTGACAACTGCCACCCACACTGCCGCAAGGTGTTCAGCGTTGTCGCGGTACCTGATCGCATCGTCGTGCCCCCTTACCGAAAGGCGGGTCCTTCTGCCTGCCTTCGACTCGGACCTCCGGATCGACTCCATCCTGCGCACCGGGATCGGGCCCAAGCAAGGGTGTCGGCGCGAGAGCAGGGGAGAGAGGGCACAGGCGGTCCTTCCGGGGTACCAGCACCCCAACGCACCTCCCAGTGCCGCTCGATGTCGCTTGAGAGGTCTACATCTGCCCTAGCGTGAGAGTCCCGGAGATCGTGGTTCCGGTGCCAGGCTCGCTGGTGACCTCGAATCGCCCACCCAGGGCATCGAGCCGATCGGCCATGCCTTGCAGGCCGGTCCCGTGGGTGGTCGACCCGACGTCGAATCCCTTCCCATCGTCCGCTACCTCGAACCGAAGCTGGCCGTCGTCCCTGGCGATCCGGACGATCGCTCGGCTGGCGTTCGCGTACTTCGCGATGTTGTTCAGCGCCTCGAGGCAACAGAAGTACACAGCGGCCTCGATCGCCTGGGGATAACGAGCGTCGACGGCCACGTCGACCGTGACAGGTATCGGTGCCTTGCGGGCCTGCGCTTCGAGGGCCGCCCCGAGTCCCTGATCGGCGAGGAGGGGAGGATAGATCCCGCGGGCGAGGTCCCGAAGATCATCGAGCGCAGCTTCTGCGTCCCGCTGGATCGTCCCGAGCAGGCTCGCGCTCTTGCCGGCGTCCCGCTCGGCGAGCTGTTGGGCGAGTCGAGCCTTGACGGCCAAGGCGATCAACTGTTGTTGCGCGCCGTCGTGGAGGTTGCGTTCGATCCTCTTGCGCTCCTCGTCCTGGGCCGCAACGAGCCGCTGCCGCGACGCCCGTAGGTCGGCGATCAGCGCGGCGTTGCGGAGGACGAGGCCTGCCTGCGCCGCGAGGTCGGCCACGAGCCTCTCCTCGGCCGGCGTCGCGGGCTCGGCGGGCGTCTTACGAACGGTCAGCGCGCCCAGGAAATCGCCCTGGTGTCGGACGGGCGCGACGATGCCGTCCGTGGGCGCCACGGCACGCACGTCGTCGTCGTGGATCTCGACGGTCTCGGCGCCGTCCGGTTCCGGCCAGACCGCGGCGAGCCGCATCTGTCGACCCGCGCGCAGCCACGCCTCGGCCCGGATGGCTCCCGTGCCCTCGGCGAGTGCCCGCACCATCTTCGGCAGCACGTCCTCGGTGGCAAAGGCGTCGCCTACCCGCTCCGACAGATCCGAGAGCACCTCGTACGGCGTCGCCCGCTTGCCGTACACGACGTGGTTCGCGAAGCGCTGCGCGCGCTGCCGGATCGGCTGGAACGCGACCGCGACGACGCCGGCAGCGAGCCCCGACAGCACGAGCGCCGTGTTGTCCCCCCGGTCGCCGATCAAGAGGACCGGGCCGACGACGAGCGCCATGTAGATCAACGTGATGAACGCTGCGATCACACCGAACACCAACGTCTTTCGGATGACGACGTCGATGTCGTACAGGCGGTACTTGAAGATCGCGACGGCGGAGGCGATCGGGATCAGCGGAAACGCCAGGAGCTGGATCACCTCGGGCAGGCGGAACAGCGGGCTCGCGAGGATCAAGGTCCCGACCACGAGAGCGGCGGCGAACGCGAACCACCGGAGCTGCTGCCGCTCGTCCCCGCGCGCCCGACGGAGCCGGAGGATCAGCGACACGGCCGAGGCGATCCCGAGGACGAACATCACCAGGACCCCAGCGATCTGGAGGTTGAACGCGACCTTGAAGGCGTCGGACGCCGCGGCGGGGGCATCCTCCCCCGTCTGGGTGAGCAACCTCGGCGGGACGGACCACGCCGTCACCGCCACAGGGAGGACCATCGCGACGAGCGCGACGACCGCGAGCCACGCCACGATGCGCCATCGCCTCGAGGGCAGACGGCCGTCGGGGAACAGCAGGAGCAGGAACGTGAAGAGCAGCAGGATGCCCGGGTTCCACACCCAGCTCGAAAGCCACGCCATCAGGTGACCGAACGGCAGGACGCCTGGCCTGCGCTCGATCGCGTCATCCGCCCATCCCTGCGCCAACGTCGATAGGGAGAACGAGACGCCGACCGCGACGAAGATCCATCCGATCGGGTTGTCGGGTTTGCGCGAGGCGATCAGGGCTCCGACGAAGGCGAACGAGACGACCGAGACGCCCCAGTAGAGGCTGAAGGGATCGAAGGGGGACCCAGAGCTGAGCTCGATCGACGTCGCGCCCACCACGGCGAGCACGGAGAGCCCGAACAGGCCCCACGCGCCTACAGAACTCGTCTGGCCCCTCACGCCCCCCTCCGTCGATTACCTGTGCATATCATCCCTCAGGCATCGCGGCAGCCGCGTTGCCGTTGCCGCCTTGCGGGAAGAAGGGCTGGTACTCACCCGCCTCATGGGCGGGAACGCTCACGAGGACACTGGCCGGGGATGGTTTCGCACGATCACGACCGCCGATCTGCAGTCCGTCGCGACATGCCTGCACCACTCCTGCACCACGACGCATCGACACTCTGAGGTACTCGCAGACACCCAGCGTCACAGCGTCTTTGCTGGTCAGGTCACTGACCTGGTCCTTTCCCCCGCCCTTACAAGGCGAAGGTCGGGGGTTCGAGTCCCTCAGCGCCCACCAGGAAACGCGCAGCACCGAAGCCGATACCGCCATCGGGAGCCTCCGCGAGCTCGCTCAGGCGTTGGATGTCTCCCGCTAGGTTCGCCGCCGTGAGGCCGCCTCGGGAGCGAGGAGCCTGTCGATCACGCCGAGGTGCCGGCCGAGGAAGTGCGGGGGAAGGAACCGGATCCGCACCCGCTCACGGGCCGCATGACCGATCGCCTGTGCGAAGCCCAGGTCGCCGATGAGGGACGAGATCGCCGCCCCCAGCCCGGGCAGGTCCGTCGGCTCGATCAGTACCCCGCTCCTGCCGTCCACGATCTGATCCTGGATCCCACCCACGCGGCCGGCCACGACCGGCCGCCGTTTCCACATCGCCTCGGCGACGGTGAGCCCGAAGCCCTCGGCGAGGCTCTTCTGCACCACCACGTCCATCCTGCGCTGGAGCGCGTTGACGACGACCGCGTTCTGTATGCGATCCTCAACGTCGAGGCTCACGATGTGGGTCCGAACGCGCGCCCACTTAGGGAGCCGTTCCCAGGCGGCGACGGTCTCGGCGACGACCTCGGCGCCTTCCGGGTCGTCGGCGACCGAGGCCGTCGCGGGTCCCGCCAGCAGCAGGTGCGCATCGAGGTCCTTCCTGACGTATCGAGCGAACCCCCGCAGCAGCCCCAACGGATCCTTCAACCGGTCCCAGCGAGACACCTGGGACACGAGCGGCGCATCGAACGGGGTCGGGGCCTCTTCGACGATCTCCGCGTGCCGACGCACACGGACCGCACCCACGCCCTCAAGCTCGATGCGGACCTCACGAGGAGGCTGGGCCAGTGCGAGGATCCGGGTTGCGCCGAGAGCCGCGTTGACGTCCGACGCGTCGAGCTCGATGTTCTTCGCCGACACGGGATCGATGCACGGAGGGATCACCAACGCCTTGCGCCGGTCGAGTCCCTGCCAGATGTAGGCGCGGCGGGAGAACACGTAGGCGTGCGCGGGCCGGACCTCCCCGCGGAGGAAGTCCCAGGCGGATCGGACGACGTCGGTGGGCACATCGACGCCCACGTGACAGACCCAGACCACGCCGAGACCGGCGTCCACGAGCGGACCGGCCAGGCCCGCCGTCTGCGGATCGTGGAGGACCGCGATGTCGCCCGGTCGGACGAAATCGAGGAGCGAAGCGAGCTCCCTCCGGAGCACGCGGGTGTACGTCTCGTGCTCGTTGTCCCCCAGGGGGCCGCCGTCGCCCCCGGACCCGTGAAGCCGGTTGTGGATCCGCTTCGTCACCCGGAAGAAGTCCCGGTCGCCCTCGAGCACGATCCAGCGGCACCGGATGCCGCCCTCGATCAGGTAGCCGAGGAGCTGGTGGAGGAGCTCGGCGACCCCTCCGCCCTCCGAGGTGGAGTTCACGTGCCAGAGGGTGCGCCCCTCGAGCCGAGCGGCCACCGAGGCGAGGGTCGACCGGAACCGCTCCAGGTGGGAGGGCCGCGCCAGGCCCTCGAGCCGGGCGCTCGACCGCGTCTCGAGCTCGACCTCCCTCAT
>JBIOTM010000011.1:0-2743 GCA_044865955.1 Actinomycetota bacterium
CCGGTGGAGACGGCCTCGTCCATCCGCTCCCGGTTGATCCGCTTGCCGATCCGCTCCTCCATCCACATCCGCGCGCCCCCGGCCCCGCAACACAGTCCGCGCTCGGCGTGGCGCGGCATCTCGACCCTCCGGAGCCCGGGGACGGCCTCGAGCGCCCGCCTGGGCTCGTCGTACACGTCGTTGTGCCTGCCCAGGTAGCAGGGGTCGTGGTAGGCGATGGTCGAGGGCACGCGCTCGCTCGGCCGCAGGCGTTCCTCTGACACGAGGCGGTCGATCAGCTGCGAGTGGTGGATCACGTCGAAGCTCCCGCCGTAGTCCGGATACTCGTTGCGAAGCGTGTTGAAGCAGTGCGGGCAGTTGGCGATCACCTTCGTGACGCCCGCCCCGGTGAGCGTCGCCACGTTCTGCTCGGCCAGGGTCTGGAACAGGTACTCGTTCCCGATCCGCCGGGCCGGATCGCCGGTGCAGAGCTCGCGCGGCCCCAGGATCGCGAACGAGACGCCGGCGCGCCGAAGGATCTCGACCACGGCGCGCGAGATCGCCTTCGCGCGGTCGTCGAACGACCCCGCGCACCCCACCCAGTACAGGTACTCGGGCGCCCGCTCGCCCTCCGCGATCACGCGGACGCCGAGCCCGTCCGCCCACGCCGCGCGCTGCGCCTGGGGCATCCCCCAGGGATTGCTCGCGTTCTCCAGGTTGCGGAGCAGCGTGCCCGCCTCCGGCGGGAAGCGCGACTCGGCCATCACGAGGTTGCGGCGAAGGTCCACGATCGTGTCGACGTGCTCGATGTCGACCGGGCACTCGCGCATGCACGCGCCGCAGGTGGTGCAGGCCCAGACGACCTCCTCGTCCACCACGTCGGGCACGAGCGGCGTCGCCTCCATCGTCTGGCCAGCGTCCCTCGCCGCGAGCAGGCGCGGTCCTTCCGCGAGCAGGTGGTCTCGCAGGTCCATCACCAGGAGCTTGGGCGAGAGCGGCTTGCCGGTGCTCCACGCGGGGCACGCGTCCTGACATCGCCCGCACTCGGTGCACGAGTAGAGATCGAGCGTCTCCTTCCACGTCAGGTCGGGCAGCGTGGCCGCGCCGAGCCGGACGTCCTCGGTGGCCGCGGCCTCGAGGTCGATCCGAAGCGGCGTCAGGTAGCCGCGCGGCTTCGTGTTCCCGAAGAACACGTTGATCGCGCTGGTCGCGATGTGCAGGTGCTTGGAGTAGCCGATGTAGACGAGGAACGACAGGACCACCGCGACGTGGACCCACAGCAGCGTCCACATCCACAGTCGCTGCCAGCCCCGGGACATCCAGTCGAAGCCGCCGTGCGCGATGGCCGTGGAGACCGGGGACCACCACCGGTCCGAGGCCAGCCCCAGCGCGATCCGGGCACCCCGGCCGAGGAACAGCGTCGCGATGATCAGGAAGATCAGGCCGAGGATCCGGTAGGCGTCCGCGCCGTGACTGCCGACGAAGCGCTCCGGACGCCGGCCGAGCCGGATCCAAAGAGCGATCGCGATCCCCACGAGCACGCCGGCGGCGAACACGTCCTGCACGAGTCCCAGCCCGGCGGTCCCGCCGATCCAGGGCAGCTCGAAGGCGGGGTCGATCACCTGCCCCCCGACCTCGACGATCGTGGTGAGCAGGACCAGGAAGCCCCAGAAGATCAGCGCGTGCATGAGCCCGGGGACGAAGCGCTGGAAGAGCTTTCGCTGGCCGAGCACGCGGGTTCCTTCCCGCGCCACCCTCGTCGGGGTGTCGGCTCGCCGCTCCACGGGCCGTCCCATGCGCACGAGACGGGCGAGCAGTCCTGCTCGGTTCGCCGCGAGGCCGCCGGCGAAGGCGATCATGAGTGCGAGGACCGCTGCTCGAGCGACCATCGTGGCGAGCATACCCGGGGGCCTCCGGCGCTTGACCGCGAGGCGTCGCGCGGCATGATGGGCGCGACCGATCCGGGAGGAGCTCGGCCGTGGATCAGACCCAGCCGCATCCGCCGGGAACACCCGGACCCCTCGAGGGAACCGCGTCCGTTCGAAGCATCGTCGTGCAGGTCGCCGCCTACGCGGGCGTGGCGATGGGTCTGGTGGGCACGCTCGCGCTGGTCGCCTCGACCGCGGAACCCTCAGACACGACGCTGCTGCTCACCGCGATCGCCGTGACCGCGGTGCTCTTCGCCGCCGGTGTCGCGATCGGCAGGCACTCCGTCTCGTCCAACCAGCGGCTGCGAAGCGTCCTGTGGTTCGCGGCGCTGCTCGGATGGGGCATCGTCGTCGAGGCCTTCCTCGTCGTCGCCGAGGTCGACCTCGCCGGGCGTTCGCGCCAGCTGATCTCCGCGGTCCTGGTCGCGGTGGTGGCCGTCGGCTTGTGGATCGGCCTGCGCCGAACCCTGCAGCTGATCGGCATGTTCTCGTCGCTCTTCGCCGTGCTCTCGGCGGCGGTGTTTCCACAGCCGGATCCGTTCGGGCAGCCGGACCTCCTGGCTCCAGCGGTGCTGTCGTGGGTTTTCGGCGCGGCCTGGATGGCCCTGGGAGCCCGGGGCGTGATCCAGCCTCCGCGACCGGCGCTCGTCCTCGGCACGATCACGGTCCTGGTCGCTCCGGTCATCCTCGTCGTGCAGGGGATCCCGTCGGAGTCCACGCTCACCGCGGTCGAGCTCTGGGTCCTGGCCGGCGGGGTGGCTTGTCTGAGCGTCGGAACGTGGCTCGCGGACGGCGCCGTCCAGGGCCTGGCGATCTTCGGGGTGCTCGCCGGCGTC
>JBIOTM010000012.1:0-3347 GCA_044865955.1 Actinomycetota bacterium
CCGGCTTCTGAACGTGATCGACTGGAGCTTGGTCAGCCCGTCGACGATCCGCGCGACCTCAGGCCCGAAGCCCTCCTCGAGCTGCTCGAGGGTCACGTCCGTGTCCTCGACGGTGTCGTGCAGCAGCGCCGCCTCGAGCGTGGTCGTGTCCAGCCCCAGGTCGGCCAGGATCGTCGCGACGGCCAACGGGTGCTCGATGAACGGCTCGCCCGACAGGCGCGTCTGTCCCCGGTGGTGCTCCTCCGCGAAGCGGTACGCTCGCTCGATCTCCCTCAGGTCCGCCTTGGCGTTGTAGGACTTGACCGTCCGGAGAAGCCCCTCCAGGCCGCCTCGCGCCGCCTCGGGCTCGCCCGGGCGAAGGCGTGAGAGGATCCCGCCCCGTCGCTCGGTCTTGAGCTGTTCCCCGCCGTCCACAGCACGCCTCCTCGGAGCATCCAGTGTAAGCCCCGAGGTGCGCGCCCTCGGCCGATGAGAGCGGCACGTCCGGAACCTTCACGGTCTAGTGCTCAAGAACCATGCGGTTCCCCGCCGATATACCGACAAGGAAGGGCTGCGGGGTGGCCCTCGAGAAAGGACGGGCGGATGCGCCGACTGATTATCGCTCTCGTCGCGGCGTCGTTGCTGGCGTCCTCAGCCACGGGCGTAGCCCTTGGGCAGGGCAAGGGTCGTTCCGGCCTCGGCCTCGTGCTGCTGGAATCGACGGACGGCGTGCCTCACTGGGGTCAGCAGGTCACGTTCGACGTCGAGACGGGCAGGACCGACAGCCCGATGGTCCACGTCGGATGTGCTCAGGGCGAGACCATCGTCTACGACGCCCTGGCCGGGTTCACCGTCGGAGCCGAGTCCGGTCCGACCTACACCCTGGCCTCGGAATCATGGCAAGGCGGCGAAGCCGACTGCGATGCGAGGATGTACACGTACCACCGCAACGGCAGGGAGTGGACCCTCGCGAGTCTGAGCTTCCACGTCCACGCCTAGTACGTGAGCATCGTGAAGAGGTCGTAGCCCTCGAGCCGCCGCCGGCCGTTCAGGAAGCCGAGCTCGATCAGGCAGGCGATGCCGACCACCTTGCCGCCGATCCGCTCGACGAGCTCGGCCGTCGCGCGAGCGGTTCCGCCGGTCGCGAGCACGTCGTCGACCACCAGGACGCGCTCCCCCTGCGTGACGGCGTCCTTGTGGACCTCGAGTGTCGCGGTGCCGTACTCGAGCTCGTACTCCGCCGACTCGGTCTCCCAGGGAAGCTTGTCCTTCTTGCGCACCGGGACGAACCCGGCGCCGAAGTGGTAGGCGACGGGTGAGGCGAGGATGAACCCGCGCGCCTCGATGCCCACAACCTTGTCGACGTTGCCCCGACCGAAGTGCACCACGATGAGGTCGATCACCGAGGAGAAGGCGATCGGGTCGGCGAGCAGCGGCGTGATGTCCTTGAAGACGATGCCCTGCTGCGGGAAGTCGGGGACGTCGCGGACCAGCGCCTTCAGATGGTCCAGGTCCACCCGGCTCACCTCCGCTTCCGCTTGGCCGGCGGCTTCCTCCGGCTCTTGGGGCGCGGTCGTGCGGCACCCTGGGTACCACGCGCGGTCGCCCGGGTCGCGGCCGCGGCGCCGACGGCGGCGGGCTCGCCGCCGACGGTTCCTTCTTCCTCCGCCGCCGGGACGGGCCGCAGGCGACGCTCGCCCGCCCGTCCCTCCAGCCGCGCGCGGAGCTGGCGGTATCGGGGCTCGCGCTCCTTCAGCACCGCGAGGATCGGCGTGGCGACGAAGATCGAGGAGTACGCGCCGGTGATGACGCCGATCAGCATCGCGAACGCGAAGTCCTTCAGGGTCTCGCCCCCGAAGAGCAGGAGCGACAGGATCGGCAGCACGACGACGAGCGACGTGTTCACGGACCGCATCAACACCTGGTTCATCGAGAGGTTCGCGACCCCCTCGTACGTGTCCTTCGCCAGGTACGTCGGGGACTCGGTGTTCTCCTTCACCTTGTCGTAGATCACGACCGTGTCGTAGAGCGAGAACCCGAGGATCGTCAGGATCGCGATCACCGTCGGGGGCGAGACCTCGCGTCCGGTGAGCGCGTAGACGCCCGCCGTGATGACGACGTCGTGCAGCATGGCCGCCATCGCGCCGATCGCCATCTTCCACTCGAAGCGGAACGTGATGTAGAGCGTGATCGCGATCAGCACGACGATCAGCCCGATCAACGCCTGCCGCGAGATCTCCCTGCCCCAGGTGGGTCCCACCACCTGCGTGCTGAGGTCGTCGGACGTCACGCCGGCCTGCCGGGCGAGGTCGTCGATCAGCTGCGCGCGCTCCTCGGCGGACAGATCGGTCAGCGCGGAGGTCCTGATCGAGACCCGCGTGCCGCCGACGATCTGGATCTCGGCATCGGCTCGGTCGTACGGGGCCCGTGCGAGCAGGTCACGGATCTGCTCGACCGTCGTGGCCGACGCGTTCTCGTACTGGATCAGGGTCCCGCCGGTGAAGTCGATCGAGTAGTTCAGCCCACGAACCAGGAGGCCGACCAGCGCGAGCGCGATCACGACCCCCGAGAGCACGAACCACCGGTTCCGCCTCTGGACGATCCGAAGATGCGGGGTCCGGTAGCCGCGGAAGACGTCGAACGCGTGGTGGACGTTCACTTCGAGCCTCCCGCGATCGCGGGCGCCGCCTCGTGGTCGGCCGCGACGGCGCTCGTGACCCCGATCCCCCGCATTGTGACGAGACGCTCGTTGCGGGCGAGGAGGAACACCGCCGGCCGCTTGAAGAAGTAGACGACGAACAGGTCCAGGATCACCGCAACGCCGAGCGTGAGCGCGAACCCGCGCACGGAGCTGATCGCGGTCAGGTACAGGACGATCGCCGCGAGCCCGGTCACCACGTCGGCGGCGACGATCGTCCGGAACGCCTTCTTGAAGGCCGGCTGGACGGCCGTGCGGGGCGTCTTCCCCGCGTGGACCTCGTCCTTGAACCGCTCGAAGAACACGATGTACGAGTCCGCGGTGACGCCGAGCGAGATCACCAGCCCGGCCACGCCGGCGAGCGTGAGGCTGTAGCCCACGGTCCTGCCGGCGAGGGCGACGAGCGCGAGCGCGAGCACGGCCCAGATCGTCATCCCCAGCCAGGCGACGATCGCGAGGATCCGGTAGTAGAACAGGAGGTAGAGCGCCAGCAGCGCCAGTCCGGCGAGCCCGGCGAGGATCCCGGCGTCGAGCGACTCCGCGCCCAGGGTCGGGCTCACCGTCAGCACCTGCTGCGTCGTGAGCTCCACCGGCAGGGCGCCGGCGTTCAGCTGGGTGGCCAGGTCCTTCGCGCGCGCCTCGGTGAAGCTCCCCGTGATCACCCCTCTGC
>JBIOTM010000013.1:0-30945 GCA_044865955.1 Actinomycetota bacterium
CCCCCCCCCCCCCCCCCCCGCCCCCACCTCCTCGGTCACCAGGATCTCGCCCGGTCCGGCCTCGGCGGCCAGGTGCGCCGCGATGTTGACCGTGTCGCCCAGCGCGGTGAACTCGCTCGACTGGCCGCGCGAGACGAACCCCACGAACGTCGTCCCCGTGTGCACGCCGGCGCCGAGCGGGATCCAGGGGTCCTCCCCCGATCCGTATCCGGCCGCCGCGAACATGGCACGGGCGGCCTCGACCGCCCGGCGCGCGTGGTCGGGTCCGGCGAGCACCGGGAGGAAGAACCCGACGGCCTCGTCCCCCACGAACTTGTCGAGCAGCGCATCGTGGTCGAACAGGATCTGGGCGGCGACCGCGTAGAAGCGCTGCATCAGCCGCGTGAACTCCATCGTCCCGAGCCGCCGCGCGATCTCGCTCGACCGGCGCACGTCGGCGAAGAGGAACGACGAGTCGACCTCCGCCCCGCTCACGTCGAGCGTGTTGAGGCCCGTGAGGCACCGCTGGCAGATCTTCGGGTACTTCTCCCACGGCGCGAACCCCTTCGACACGCGCCGAAGGACGAACCCGCCCGGCCCGTGGAACGGCGCGCTGCACAGCTTGCACCTCGGTTCGGAGGGTAGGACGCCGAACGTACGCCGTCCGAGCACGAGGCTGGGATGCGTGCCCATCAGGAGCGCGCGCCACGCCTCTTCTTCCGTCGCGTACTTCTTCGTCATCGTCTCTCGACAGAGCCTGACACGATAGGCCCGACGATGGACCGCCTGCTGGGGCTGCGACCCGGGGAGCGCGGGACGGTGGGACCTGCCGTCTCGGCGGCGTTCCTCGCCGCCGCCGGCCTCACGGTCGCCCAGAGCAGCATCGACGCCCTGGTCTTCGCGCGGTACGGCGTGGACAAGCTCCCCGTGCTGTACCTCCTGCTCGGCGGGACGATGTTCGTGGCGTCGCTCGGCGTCTCGGCGCTCCTGGCGCGGCTGGGGCGGGGCCGCGCCTTCCTGGCGATCCTGCTCGCGATCGCGGTCTCGGCCGCGGGGACCCGGGTCGGGCTCCTCGCCGGCGCCTCCTGGATCTATCCGGTGCTCTGGCTCCTGCGAGGCGCCGCCGAGTTCCTGGTCGGCATGGCCGTCTGGGGGCTCTCCGGCCTGGTCACCGACACACGACAGGCGAAGCGCTTCTTCCCGCTGATCGGAGGCGCGGCGGTCCTGGGCCAGGTCGTCGGCGGGCTCGCCACCAAGCCGCTCGCGGGCTGGGTCGGAGCCGACAACCTGATCCTCGTGTGGATGGGAACGTTGGCCGCCGTCGCGGCGCTGGGACGGAGCTTGGTCGCGCGGGCGGCGAGCGGAGCGGCGCCGCCGCGGCGGCGCCGCTCCGGCGCCTTCGAGGACATGCGGCAGGGGCTCCGGTCCGTGCGGCGCTCCGCCCTGCTCCGGTGGATGTCGCTCGGGTCGATCCTGTTCTCCACGCTGTTCTTCTCGCTGTACCTGCCGTTCTCACGGGCGGCGACCGTCCGCTACCCGAGGCCCGACGACCTCGCGGGGTTCTTCGGCCTCTTCTTCGCGGCGTCGACCGCCGTCACGCTGTTCCTCTCGCTCGTGGTCATGAACCGGCTGCTGGCGAGGCTCGGGGTGCCTGCGGTGATGATGGTCCTGCCCATCCTGTACCTGGTGGCGTTCGGCGTCCTCGTCGTCACCTCCACCTTCGCCGTCCTGGTCGCCTTCCGATTCGCCCAGGTGGTGTGGCTGCAGGGCGGGGCGTCGAGCTCCTGGGAGGCCGTGATCAACACGGTCCCGGCCGAACGACGCGATCAGACACGTGCGTTCCTGTACGGGGGACCGACCCAGGTCGGCACCGTGATCGCCGGGCTTGTCGCGCTGGTCGGCGAGCGCGCCGTGTCGCCGGGGGTGCTGTACGGCATCGGGCTGCTCGCGGCGGCGGCCGCCGTGTTCGCGATGTCGCGGCTGCGGCGCGCGTACGGCTCGGAGCTCGTCCTCGCCCTGCGGGAAGGACGTCCCCACGTGTTCGGGGCTCCGCACCGCGGCACGCCGCTCGGGCCTGCCGGTGCCGACCGGGCGGCCGTCGCCGTCGCGACGGAAGCCCTGGCCGACCGGGACGTCGGTGTCCGGCGGGTGGCGGCCGAGCTCCTGGGCGACCTCGATGCCCCCGAGGCGGTCGCCGCGCTGACCGCCGCGCTCCACGACCCCGACGCGGAGGTCCGCACCGCCGCGCTCCGGTCGCTCGCGCGCGCCGGCGCGTTCGCCGCATCCGACGAGATCCCCGATCGCCTGGCCGACCCCTCCCCCGAGGTCCGGCTGGCGGCCGTGGAGGCGCTCGCCGCGCTCCGGGCGGACTGGCGCCGGGCCCGGCAGCTCCTGGGCGACCCGGATGGGCTCGTCCGCGCCCGGGCGGCCGGCCTCCTGCTGGAGCACGGCGCCGCGGACGCGGAGACCGATGCGATCCTGGCGAGGCTCACCAGGTCGCCCCACGCCGAGGCGCGGGCGGCGGCGTTCCGCGCCCTCGCCCTATCGCCGACCCCCGGATCCGTGGACCTGGCGGTCGCCGGGCTCGTCGACCCGGCGCCGTCGGTTCGAGGCGAGGCAGCACGGGCCGTCAGGGCCCTGGACCCGGCGAACGCTCACGAGCGGTTGATCCCCGCCGTCGCCGACGGGGGGGACGCGCTCCTCGATCCGCTCGCCGACGCGCTCGACGCGGTGGGCGCGCCCGCCGCCGCCGGGATCCGGGACTTCGCCGCCCGCGAGGTGGCCCGGGCCCTCGACGATCACCGGCTCGCCACGTCGTTCGAAACCGGAGGCGACGATCGGCTCGAGCTCTTGCGCGACTCGCTCGAGGCCAGGTCGCGGCGACACGCCCTCGCGGCGGTGCGGGCCGCCTCGTTGCTCGGGGACCGTGGCGCGATCGCGGCTGCCGTCGAGAACCTGTCGGTGGACGATCCCGTGCAGCGTGCGAACGCCCTCGAGGTCCTCGAGACCGCCGGCGAGCAGGAGATCGTCCGCCCGCTCCTGTCACTGTGGGAGTCGGGCCCGAGGCGCGACCCGTATCCCGACTGGCGCGAGCGCCTGCTCCACGACCCCGACGACCGGCTCCGATCGTGCGCCGCGTGGGCGTTCGGAGGACGGACCGAACGACACACCGAAGGAGGAGCGATGACCGAGACGCTGACCACCCTGCCGCTGATGGAGCGGATGCTGTTCCTGCGCAAGGTGCCGCTGTTCGCCGATCTGCCCCCCAACGACCTGCAGCCCATCGCGTCGATCGCCACGGAGCACAGCTACGAGGAGGGCGACACGATCGCCGAGCAGGGGGACCCTGGCGACGAGATGCACATCATCGTCGCCGGCTTCGTCATGGTGATCCTCCGAGAGCCCGACGGCCATCTCCGGGTGCTGGCCGTCCGGTCGGCCGGCGATGTGATCGGCGAGATGGCCGTGATCACGAGCAGCCCCCGGATGGCCTCGCTCGCGGCGAAGGGACCCGTCCGCGTGCTCACGATCGGCCGGCGCCAGTTCGAGGCGATCCTCCGCGAACGACCCGAGACCTCGCTCGCGGTCATGCGCGTGCTGTGCCAGCGCCTCGCCGACCGCGACGTCGAGGTCCCCAGCTGAACGCGACCCGCCCGTAGCATGCGGCGGTGCGGATCCTGCTCTGGCACGGCTGGCTGCTCGAAGGCTCCGGGTCGAACGTCTCGACGGCCCGCACGGCCGAGGTCCTCCGGGCGGTGGGCCACGACGTGCTGCTCCTCTGCCAGGAGCGGCACCCGGACCGCTATCCATGGATCGACGCCCGCGGCACGGTGGATGGGGACGGACCGTCCGCCGTCGAACCGAACCCGGTGGCCACGCATGCAGCGGGTCGGTGCGTGCTGCTGCGCCCGCGGATCGGCGCGACGCTCCCCGTCTTCGTGCTCGATCGGTACGAGGGGTTCCGAGACGTCCGCCGCTTCGTCGACCTGCTCGATCGGGAGCTCGACGCGTACCTGGAGGCCAACGTCGGGGCCCTTCGGGCGGCCGCGTCCGCGCATGAGCCCGAGGTCACGATCGTCGGACACGCCGTCCCCGGGGCCGTGGTCGCGGGCCGAGCGCTCGGCCCCGGGGGCTACGTCGCGAAGATCCACGGCAGCGACCTCGAGTACGCGATCCGGCCACAGGACCGCTACCGGGAGCTTGCGCGCGAGGGCCTGAAAGCCGCCCGCGCGGTCGCCGGGCCGAGCACGGAGGTGCTCGAGCGCTGTGCCGAGCTCGTCCCCGAGATGAGAGACCTCGGGCGGCTCGTCCCGCCGGGGGTCGACGTGTCGGCGTTCCGGCCGAGACCGCGGGTCGAGGCCCTCCTCGACGTCGCCGACCGTCTCGACGCGGACCCCGACGCGGTCCGAGGCCGGCCGTCGTCGGTCGACGCCGAGGTCGAACGCGCGCTCGCGGAGCGGGACGCGCAGGCCATCGACGCGCTCTTCGAGACCTATGCCGAAGACGCCCCCGAACCCGATGCCGCGACGAGGCTCCGGCGGCTCGCCGGGCGGCAGGAGCCGATCGTGGGGTACCTCGGCAAGCTGATCCCCCAGAAGGGGGTGGAGCTCCTGGTCCAGGCGCACCGGACGCTCCGCCACGACGCCGCCGTCCTGGTCGTCGGATTCGGATCGGACCGGGACTGGCTGGCCGCACTGGTGTCCGCGGTCCGGCGAGGCGACCCGGCGGCCCTCGAGTGGCTCGATGCGACGCGCGGGCTGCCGGTCGACCCGACCGCGCACCGGCCGCCCGCGGGCGAACGCGAGGTCACGTTCACGGGCCTGCTCGACCACCGCTACGCGCCCGGCGTGCTCGCGGCGATGGACGTCCAGGTCGTCCCGTCGATCCTTCGCGAGGCGTTCGGCATGGTGGCCGCCGAGGGAGCCGCGGCCGGAACGCTCCCGATGGTCGCCCGGCACTCGGGCCTCGCGGAGGTCGCCGCCGCCCTGGAGCACGAGGTCGACCGTCCGGGGTTGTTCTCCTTCGAGCCCGGAACGGGCGCGGTCGGGGGACTCACCGCGGGGATCGACCGGCTGCTGTCGCTGCCCGCCGACGAGCGGAGCGAGCTCCGCCGCGCCGTCAGCTCGTTCGTCGGGAGCCACTGGACCTGGCGGCGCACGGCCGCGCGCCTGCTGGAGGCCGCCGGCGCCGGGCCGTAGACACCCCCCCGGATCCGACGATCGTCCGGGCCTGTGCGGAACGAGCGCCGTTCGGGTATACCGAACGAACGAGGCCTGGGACGAAGGGAGGTCGGGACATGGACGAGACCACGACGCAGGAGCTGACCGACGAGGACATCAGGACGGTGATGCCGGGGACGGCGGGCCCCGCCACGGCCGAGACCGACCCCGACGGCAAGGACATGCCCGGCGGCGGCGACGGGACGGACGGCGACGCGACGGACGAGAAGGACGGCGACGCCGCGGACCAGGACATGACCGACACGAAGGACGCCGACGGGACCGACGCCGGCGACATGGACGGGACCGACAGCACGTCGTGAGCCTCGGCACGCTCGAACGCGTCCGTGCCGGACGCGGTCCGCTCGAGCGCTGCACCGGTGACCCCCGCGGGTTCCTCCAGGACGCCTGGGGGCGCCGGGCGGCCGTGCGGACCGGCGCCGAACCGACCGGATTCCACGATCTGCTGTCGCTCGACGACGTCGATCGGTTCCTGACCACGACCGCGCTGCGGACGCCGTTCTTCCGGCTGGTGAAGGCGGGTGAGCGGATCGACGAGCTCGCCTACACGCGCTCGGCCCGCACCGGGTCCCGAAACGTCGACGGGATCGCCGATCCCGCGCGGGTGGCCGCCCAGTTCGAGGACGGCGCCACGATCGTCCTCCAGGGCCTGCACCGCTGGTCCGAGCCGGTCGCGCGTTTCTGCCGCGACCTCGAGCTCGAGCTCGGCCACCCCTGCCAGGTGAACGCCTATGTCACCCCGCCGGGCGCACAGGGCCTCGACCTGCACCAGGACCCCCACGACGTGTTCGTGCTGCAGGCGTTCGGGCGGAAGCGGTGGGAGGTGCACGGCGCGCCGCGCGAAGACCCCCGGGACCCCTTCGACGTCGAGGTCCGGTCGGGCGACACGATCTACATGCCCGCCGGGACGCCCCACGCGGCGCGCGCTCAGGACGTGCTGTCCGGTCATCTCACGGTCGGGGTCCACGTGACCCCCTGGCGGGAGGTGCTGGCCGGTGTCGTCGGTCGGACGGTCCAGGGGAACGACGACCCGGTGCCGGCCGGATGGACCGACGAGACGGAGGCCTTCGCCGGCGAGCTCCGCGAGCGCCTCCGGGCGCTGGCGGCCCGACTCGGCGACGTCGACGCCCGCGCCGAGGCCGAGGCCCGCCGAGAACGGTTCCTCTCCAACAGGGCGCAGCTCGCGCGGGGCACGATCGCGGAGCGGTCGGCCCCGCCGACGGTCGATGACCGGACGGTCGTCGCCCGGCGTTCCGGGAGCGTGTGCGAGCTCCGAGCGCGTGGCGATGTCCTCGCCGTCCTGCTCGGCGACCGGCGGCTCGAGATGCCCGCGTGGGTCGAGCCGGCGATGCGCCGCGTGGCGTCCCTCCCGGAGGGCGAGGGGCTCGTGGTCGGCGACCTCGCGCCGGCGCTCCCCGAGGCATCCGGTCGCGCGGTGCTGATCCGGCGGCTGATCCGCGAAGGGCTCCTGACCGCGGCCGGCGGACGCTGAGTGCCGAGCCCCTCGGTCGAGGACCGCTGCTCGCTGCGCAGCTCGGCCGCGGAGGAACACCTCGGCGGCACCGCATCCACGATCCGGTACTGGCTCCTCATCGAGCACGCGGGACCGTGGGGCCGCGACGGTCTCCTCGACGCCCGGCTCCCCCCGGGCGTCGGGACGGAGCTCCGTGAGATCGAACGCCGGGTGGACGCGAGGGTCCTGCTGATCAGGCGTCCCCAGGGGATGTCGCCGGAGGGCGTCACCTGCGTCGCGATCGACACCGGCGAGGCCTGGATGGGACGGGTGCAGGTCGAAGGGATCCGCGACGCGCTCGACCTCGACCCGCGGGTGCCCGCCGGGTTCGAGCCGGACCCGGGACCCCTCGTCGTCGTGTGCACGCACGGCCGCCGGGACCCCTGCTGCGCCGAGCGGGGGCGGCCGCTCGCGCGAGCGCTCGCGGCCGCGGTCCCGGAGGTGGCCTGGGAGAGCACCCACGTCGGCGGCGACCGGTTCGCCGGCAACCTGGTGGCGTTCCCGCACGGGCTGTACTTCGGGCGGGTCGGGCCGGACGAAGGCGTGGGGATCGTCCGCGCCTACGCGGACGGCCGGATCGCGAGGCTCGACCGGTACCGGGGTCGGTCGAGCCACGCCTCCCCCGTCCAGGCGGCGGAGGTCTCGCTGCGCGAGCGCTCCGGCATCGACGGCGTGAACGCGGTCTCCCTCCTGCGAGCCAAGCTGGGTCGCGACCGGGCGAAGGTGTCCTTCGCGACGCCGTCCGGTGGATACCTGATCGAGCTCGAGCGCTCCTCCGGCGCACCCATGCGACTCACCTGCCACAGCGGGCACGAGGAGGCGCCCGACGTCTGGCGCCCGCGGCGGATCGACCGGATCGCTCTCGGAGGTCGTTGACGCGCGTCCCGGAAGGAGGAAGGATCACATCGATGTGATCCGAACCGATCCCTCCGGGCCGATCACGGACTGGCTCGACGCTTGCTGCTGGAGCTGCGGCACCGACGAGGTGACCGTTCGAGCCGATGGCCGGCTCCTCTGCGGTCCTTGCCGGCGGGACCTCTTCTCGGAGCCCGCGGCCGATCCCCTGCACCTGTCGAGACACGCCTACTGGGAGTCGCACGCCCTCGGGTGCTGCTGGCGATGCATGCTCGGAGCGGTCGAGCCCCACGATGAGGTCGGGCTGTGCCGTTCCTGCCTCGTCGAGATCGCCACGGCGTAAACGAGCGGGCGGCTCGGGGGTCCGGGCCGCCCGTTCGTCGGCGCTCCTTTCGGCTATGTGCCGTACCGGAAGTTCTTCCGGATGTTCAGCGCCCTGCCGAAGATGTGGTGGACGGGAGAGCGCTCCGCCCCCTCCTCCACCATCGTCTTGTCGCGCTGGGAGAAGGACCCGCGGGCCGTGATGTCGAGCTTCACCGACTTGAGGCTCTTCGCCCAGTCGTCGGGCTCCTTGGCACCGACCATCGGACCTGGATCCACGTCGAGGTTCGCCTTCACCTCCAGACCCTGGAGGTCGACACCGGTCCTCGCGCAGTTCAGGGTGATGGCCTCGGTCACGCAGGAGGACAAGGCCATGAGCGCGGATTCGACCGGTTCGATCCGGTCGTCCGCCCCCTCCACGCCGAGGGCGTCGCCCACCTCCTGCCACGACCCCAGCTGGACGGAGAAGTCCCGGGAGGGCTTCTTCATCGCCGACGTGCCGAGCTTCCAGGGCCCAACCTTCCCCAGGTTCCCCAGGCCCCGTCCCTGCCAGATGGACCTGGCCTCGAGCCCCAGCGTGAAGCTCTTCGGGGACTTCTCGTACTCCTTGTTGAACGCCTCGATCTGACGAGCGTCGATGCCCGGTACCGGCATACGCTCCACCTCCTCGCTCGTGCGCATGGGAAGTCCGTGAGCCCTGCCGAGGTGGGCCGCGGGCGCCCGGGGGCGTGCACGATCTACGCACGCGATGGGGAAGTCGCTGAGTCGCACCGAAGGCCGCCATCCGCGGTGCCTCCTCAACCACGTTGTACCGCCCCGCCCCCCGGACCGCAAGTCGGGGTTCCGGCAGCTCAAGTCGCTGCCGATACCTCCGGAGAGAGCGAGCGAAGGCGGGACGGCGTGCTGGGGACGAGCTGGGAGCCGGTCATCGGCGGGTGCCGCGCCGGCGCCGACTGGTCCTGGCGGGTCCTCTACGACGACCTGGCCCCCCTCCTCCGCCGCTACCTCCGTGCGGCCGGCGCCGAGGACGCCGACGATCTCGTCGGTGAGACGTTCGTCAGGCTCGTTCGGAGCGTGGAACGGTTCGAAGGCGACGAGCGAGCCTTCCGCGCCTGGGCCTTCACGATCGCCCGGACGCGGCTCGTCGACGAGGTCCGCCGCCGGTCGCGGCGCCCATCGGCCGCCGTCGCCCCCGAGCAGCTCGAAGCCCTGGGACCGACCGGGCACGTCGAAGACGACGCGATGCGGTCGCTCGCGGAGCAGCGCGTTCGCGCCGTCCTCGAGACGCTCACCCCGGACCAGCGCGACGTGTTGCTCCTCCGGCTGCTCGCGGACCTCACCGTCGACGAGGTCGCCCGGGTGCTCGGCAAGCGCCCCGGCGCCGTGAAGGCGCTCCAGGCCCGCGGACTCGAAGGGATCCGCCGGGCGATGTCGCTCGGGACCGTGACCCTGTGAGCCCCGACGGCGTTCTTCCCCATGAGATGGGACGGTCGACGCACCGCCACGAGGAGCAGGATCCGCTGGACGTGAAGGTCGAGGACTGGCCTGCGGATCTCGCGACGTTCGCGGGGGACCTCCGGTACGCCCACCCGGAGGTCCCGGTGCCGCAGGGGCGTGCGCAGCTCCACCTGGCCGCGATCGCGACGGCCGCTTCCCTCCTCGCCGACAAGGGCGAGCCGGCGGTCACGCCGGCGAGCAACGCCCATGGACCCGACGGTCGGGCATCCGGGCTGCCGAAGCGAAGGAGGACCGCAGTGAGAACACCGGTGTTGAAGACGCTCAGGGCGAAGATCGTGGTCGCGGTGACCGTTGCGCTCACGTCGTTCGGGGGACTGGCCGCGGCCGGCGCCCTGCCCGGACCGCTCCAGGGCGCGGCGGCCGGAGCCGCCGGACTGGTCGGGCTCACCCTGCCGGACGGCGACGAGGACGAGCTTCCGGGCCTGGCGGACGAGGAGTCCGACCAGGGCGAGGACGGCGACGACCAGGGCGCCGTGGACGACCAAGGCGACCAGGGCGAGGAGTCCGGCGACCATGGCGAGGAGTCCGACGACCAGGGCGACCAGAACGAGGACGCGGACGGGTCGAGCGACGCCAACGAGGACGACGGCGACGACCAGGGCACGGTCGACGACCAAAACGGCGACGACGGCGACGACGGAGCCGACGACGAGCAGTAGCTCGAGCGCCTGACCGGGTCCGGATGCTGGATCGACGATCCAGCCTCCGGACCCCGCTTCCCCGCGGCTCCTACTCCCGCTCGATGTGCATCGCAGAGCCCTCGGGGCCCTCGTCGGGATCGAGCGACTCCTCGCCGACCTCCTCGGACGTCCGGTCGAGGTCGGCGATCTCCGGATCGAGGTCGGGGTCCTCGCTCACCAGCTCGTCCGTGGGCACGTCGTCATCGACGATCCCTCTCGACGAACGCCCGGAGGCGGCCAGTCCCGGACGCTCCGATTCCTCCATCGCGAGTCGTCGTTCCAGCGACGACTCGCGCTGCTCCTCCGCCGTGGTGCCCGGCTTGTCGGCCGCGACCGGCTCGTCCGGGTACTCGATCGGTGGACCCGGCGAGTCCCCGACGTACTCGCCGTTCTCGGAGTCGTCCTGCGCTGCCATGCGAGTGTCCCCGACTACCGGGTCTTCCGCCTCGTCGTCTTCCGGCCCGTCGTCTTCCGGCCCATCGTCTTCCGGGCGGTGGTGCGCTTCCTCGTCGCGGCGGCCTTCTTCCCGGCGGCGACGCGCTTCGGCGACTTCCGTGTCGTGGCCTTCCTCCGCGCCGGGGAGCGCGCCGTGGACTTCTTCCGGGCCGACGTGGCCTTCCGGGTCGCCCGCTTCCTCGTCGCCGCGGCCTTCTTGCCGGCGGCCACGCGCTTCGGGGACTTCCGCGACATCGTCGTGCGCCGGGCGGTCGTCTTCCTCGCGCCGGTCCGCTTGCGCGTCGCGGCGGCCTTCTTCGCGGCGCCGGTCCGCTTGCGGGTCGCGGCCGCCTTCCTCGCGGGGCCGGTCCGCTTCCGGGTCGTCGCCGCCTTCCGCGCGGCCGTCCTGCGCTTCCGCGTCGTGGCGGCCTTCTTGCCCGCCGCCACCCGCTTCGTGGCCCTCCCGGTCGTGCGGGGGCTCGGGGTCATCGCGCCCATGGACGGCGCCGACGGCATCGTGCTCTCGGCCTCCGGCATCGGCCGATCTCTCGCGGGGATCGCCGGTTGCCACGACGGCTCCGTCCGCGTCGGCGCATCGAGCGAGCTCTCCTCGGCTCCGCTCGTTCCCTCGCCCTGCTCCTCCTCGGAGCGGCCATCGTCGCTCCACGGCCAGTCCCGTTCGTGCGACGGCATGCAGCACCTCCCTCTCTCGGGGGCTTCCAGGCTTCCCCTACCCTCATCCCGCCCGAAAGATGCAGAGCCCTAGCTTAGGAGAGGGGCGCCCGTGGCGTCCCTCTCCTGCGTGATCCCGCTGCCGACCTCAGGGTGTCGGATCCGCTCCCCACCAGGCCCAGACGTCGGAGTTCCCGAACGTCGCGGGGCACTCCTGCTGGATCGCCGGCCGGTCGGAAGCGTCCAGCGTGGCCGCGGCGGGGATGGCCTGGAGCCCGGCGGATGCCGGGACGACCGCCAGAGCGGAGGGTCCGGCGTAACGCCTGGACCACGGCACCTCCTTCCGTTCGGGGGTACGGTCAGATCCGGCCGACGCACGACGCTAGCCGCCGGTCGGAGTGTCGACGCGCGGTCGAGTGTGCGTCATCTGCCGGTGGGACCACGGCGCCGACCGCGCCGCGCCCGGTTCGACCATCTAGCCTCGATCCGTCTCCTCCTGGATCCTCCTGAGCACCGGGAGGACCAGTCGGTCCTTCTCCCGGCCGGCGGCTTCCTTGGACCGGATCACATCGGCCAGGGACGCGACCTCGACCTCCGTGCCCAGGATGGTGAGGTGCACGGCATCGCGGGCGACGTCGTCGTAGCCGCCGGTACCGCTCGGCTCGAACGTGATGTCCAGACGACCGAGCTCGGTGACGAGGTTCCAGGTGCGGACGGAGGCGAGCGACGAAGCATCATGCTCGAAAGGCACCCCGTCGGGCTCCGCCGCCGTCCAGACCCTGGCGTGCAGGTCGCGGAGGGCCCGCGAGAGCCGCTCGAGGTTCGCAGGCGACGGGTCCGGCACCACGTCGACGTCCGTCGTCAGGTAGGGCGAGCCATGGATGACGGCCGCGAACCCGCCGATCAGGACGTAGCGAACCTCGTGACGCGCGAGCACGTCCAGGAGCAGCTCGGGACGGAACTCAGGTTCGGGTATCGGCGATCGCCTCTCGTCCGGCTCGGGCGAACCGGAGCGCCGCCTGGTGCCGGCGGACCCGTACGTCTGCATCGACCGCCAGGTTCGTCGATGCGACCGACCAGTCGCCGTCGTCGCTGGGGAGCAGGTGCGGCAGGAGCTCCAGGCCGCACGCCCGCACGGCCTCGACCACGCGTTCGTAGGAGGGCTCGCTGCGCCCCCGTTCCAGCCGAGCGATGGCCGATTGCGTGGTCCCGAGGCGGTCGGCCAGCTCACCTTGGGTCAGCCGGGCCCGGCGGCGAGCTTCCCGGATCAGCGGTCCACCCTTCATGATGCGAGCATAGCAGAAACGCTATGTTCACCTTCCGAACCGGACCGGCCTAAGCTGCATCGAGCGATGCTCGGCGAACAGGAGGCCCTCGTCCTGCAGGTCACGCCGGTGGACATCCACGGCCTGACGTTCTTCGACCTCACCCTCGGGTTCCCCGATCGGTCGGTCGAACACTCACGGCTCGGCGCGGAGAGCGTCCCCGATGATCTCCGCGAAGGCGAACGGGTCCTGGCGACCCGCGCGGCCAACATGGTCATCTCGGTGCGCAGGGCCTAGCCGGGCGGGAGGGGAACCGGCGTCGCGGCTCAGCCGTCGAGGGCGGCAAGCCGCTCCCGGACGCGCGCCGCGGCGACGACGTTGCCCTTCCGCTCGTAGCGGTCGACCGCCACGTCGTACGCCGCGCGCGCGTCCTCGCCGCGGCCTGCAGCCTGCGTCACGATCCCGCGCACCTCGTACCCGTCGCCCTGCCATCCGAGGTAGTCGGTCTGCGCGGCGATCTCGATCGCCTCGTCCACGAGGGCCTCGGCCTCCTCGAACAGCCCACGATCGGCCAGGACCCGCGCCATCGCCATCCGCCACTCGGACTGGGACGCGAAGTCGTCCGGGGCGGTCATCGTACGACTGCGGAGGGCGAACTCCTCCGCCTCGTCGAAGCGACCCTGGTCGCAGAGCGTCATCGCGAGCACGGCGCAGATCGTCGAATTGAACCCCGTCTCGCCGATCCGCTCGTACGCCTCGTGCATGGCGAGGAACAGCCGCTCGGCATCCTCGAGGCGTCCCTCGAGGCGCAGCATCTCGCCGGTCCCCTGGTTCGTCGCGACGACGGCCATCGGGTTCCCGAGCTCCTCGAACAGCGCGTCGGACCTCGCGATCATCTCGTGCGCCTCGGCGAAGCGCCCGGCCATCCCGAGTAACGCTCCGGTGATCCGCAGGGTCTGCGCATCCCCCATCGGCGTGCCGCCGCGGAGCCGATGCGCCCGTTCGATCGCCGCGAGCGCCTCGTCGACCGGCACCGGACCGAAGTACGCCGCGATCGAGAGGGTCGTCGCGATCCAGAAGCGTCGACGCCGCGGCATCGCGGGCGCGCGGGGGATCACGTCCTCGAGCAGCGCGATCGTCTCGGCCGTCCTCCCCTGGTAGA
Source organism: Actinomycetota bacterium (assembly GCA_044865955.1). Classification (GTDB taxonomy): domain Bacteria; phylum Actinomycetota; class UBA4738; order UBA4738; family HRBIN12; genus JAJNBA01. The sequence goes on from JBIOTM010000013.1 coordinate 13,641, forward strand.
AGGCGAGCAGGGCGAGCGTGAGCACCGCGGCATCCTGGACCTCGCGGTTGCCGAGCTCCGCAGCCTCGGTGAGGATCGCCTCGGCCTCCACGCGCTCCTGCGCGATCGAGTGATCCGGATCGACCGACCCTCGGTTCACGAGCCGGATCAGGTCGGCCTCCAGCTCGGTTCCGCGGTCCCCGACGGCCCGCGCGGCCTCGATCGCCCGGATCGCAGTCTCGTGCGCCGACCTGTACTGCGCCAACTCCCCCAGGACTTCGGCGAGCAATAGGAGCGACCTCGCCCTCGGCGCGTCGGCGGGGAGCTCGACGCTCCGTTCGAGCAGCGACCGCGCGGAGGTCAGGTCGCCGCGCTCGTCGGCGCGGACCGCCGATGAGTAGAGGTGCGACGCCGCCCGACCGGCCAGCCCGCGCGCGCGGTCGTCCACGACGCCCAGCTCGGCCCGATAGCGGTACGCCTGCTCGAGGTGGTGTGCCAGGATCTCCTCGTACTCGCCGAGCCGGTCACGGGCCGCGTCCTCCAGCCAGTCCGCGAACCGCTCGTGGAGCTGGGCCCGTTGCTCCTTCGGCATCGCCTGGTAGGCGGCGTCGCGGATCAACAGGTGCCGGAAGCGGAACGCGTCCTCCCCGGCGAACTCCGGTCGGTCTGGACGGATCAGCTCCTTGCGGGCGAGCGCGAGGAGCCGCGAGGGGACGTTGGGCCGAGCGGTCTCCGGGCTCAGCATCGTAACGGCGCCTCGATGGAAGATCTTCCCCTCGACCGAGCCGCGCTCGATCACCGCGCGCTCCTCGGCGTCGAGGCGGTCCAGACGCGCGGCGAGCAGGAGGTGGATCGTCGGCGGCACGGTGACGTCGGCGAGGTCCTCGACCGAGTGCCATGAGCCGTCCTCGAACCGCAGCAAGCCGTCGTCGATCAGCATCGCGAGCATCTCCTCGACGAACAGCGGGTTCCCCTCCGCCGCCTCGAGGATCCGATCGCGTGCCACCTGCGGGATGTCGGCCCGTCCCAGCAGGTTGTCGACGAGCAGGGAGGCCTCGTCGCCGGGGAGGGGCTCCAACAGGATCGACGTGGCGTTCATCTTCCCCCCGCCCCACTCCGACCGGATGTCGAGGAGCTCGGGGCGCGCGAGGCAGACGAGGAGGACGGCCGCGTCGCGCGTCCAATCGGCGAGGTGCTCGATCAGGTCCAGCATCGTCGGCTCGGCCCAGTGGATGTCGTCGAAGATCACGACGACCGGACGCTCCCGCGCGAGGTGCTCGAGCACCTTCCTGACGGCCCAGAACGCATCCTCGGTCGAGCCGGGATCGGCCCATCCGAACAGGCCGGCGACCAGCGCCGCGATCCTCTCGGCATCGGCCGTCCCGTCCAGGAGGGCCTCCAGCTTCCCCCGGGCTGCCGCCGCCCGGTCGCCCTCGTCGATGCCGGCCGCTTGGTGGACGATCTCGTCGAGCGCGAAGAACGTGATCCCGTCGCCGTAGGAGAGGCATCGTCCCCGCAGGACGGTCACCGAGTCGCTCGCTCCCGCCAGGAACTCGGCGACGAGCCTCGACTTGCCCACCCCCGCCGCCCCCAGGAGGGTGAACAGGTGCGAAGTCCGCTCGGTGACCGCGCGTTCGAGCGCGCGCTCGAGCATCTCGAGCTCCTTGCCCCTGCCGACCATCGGCGAGTCCAGGTGCCGGACGTGTCCGGCGGTGTCGGCGAGGACCGTGTCCAGGCGGTAGCCGGGGACGGGCTCCCCCTTGCCCTTCAGATCCAGCGCGGCGACGGGCTCCACCTCGACCGCGTCCTTCACGAGCCGATACGTGGTCTCCCCCATCAGGATCTGACCCGGCTCCGCCGCCTGCTCCAACCGGGCCGCGACGTTGACGGCGTCCCCGGTGACCAGGCGCTGTCCGGCGGACGGGTCGCCCGCCACGACCTCCCCGGTGTTCACGCCGATCCGCGCGGCGATCCCGACCCCGTGCTCGCGTTCGAGGTCGAGGTTGAGCGCCTCCAACGCCTCCCGCATGCCGGCGGCGGCGCGGACCGCGCGGAGCGCATCGTCCTCGTGCAGCCGCGGGATGCCGAAGACGGCCATGACCGCGTCGCCGATGAACTTCTCGACCGTGCCGCCGTGACGCTCGATCACGGCCGACATCTGGTCGAAATAGCGCCCCATCACGCGCCGCAGCGCCTCCGGATCCAGCCGCTCGCCGAGCGCCGTCGACCCCGTGACGTCGGCGAAGACGATGGTGACCACTCGGCGGACGTCGGCCACGGGCACCTCCGCCTCGGCGAGCGCGGTCCCGCATCGCTGACAGAACAGCGCCCGGTCGCCGTTCTCCTCTCCGCACGCCGGGCACCGTTTCACGGCCGAATCCTAGGGGAGCCGGCCTCCGCCTCGTCGCGGAGCCGTGGACGCCACGCGCGCCGATGCGGTCCGGATGAGCAGGTCGTTTGCCGAGCCCTCGGACACCGGCCCAAGATGGAGACCCGACCCGAGGAGGCGCTATGCGTGTCCGATCCTTCGTCATCGCTGGTCTGGCGGGAGCGGCCGTGGCCTACCTGTTCGATCCGGCCTCGGGAGGTGCGAGGCGAGCCCGCCTCCGCGACCGGACGGCGGCGATCGCCCGCCGGATGAGGATCCGCGCCGACAAGCTCTCGCGTCACGCCGGCAACGTGCTCGAAGGGAAGATGCACGACATCGCAGGCGTCGGCGGTTCGGAGCGATCGATGGACGATGCCACGGTCGCCGACCGGGTGCGGAGCGAGGTCCTTGGACGACGGGATCTCGACGCCGGGAGCCTCATCGTCAACGTCGAGGAGGGGGTGGCGTACCTGCGCGGCCAGCTGAACGAGCCCGGGCGGATCGAACGGGTGGTCGACCTCACCGGCGCCGTGCCGGGCGTCCGGCGCGTCGAGAACCTCATCCACCTCCCGGACTCGCCCGCGCCGAACACGGAAGCCGCTCGGACCCTCGGCGACGCCTGGAACGGTTAGGGCCCGCCGGCCCTCAGGTCATCGGGGAACGAGCCGATCGCGGTCCAGGATCGCCCGGCCGAGCGCGCGCTCGAGCGAGGCGAGCATCCGGCGCTGCTCGTCGACCCACTCGTCGAGCCGCTCCCCGTGCAGCTCGAGGTACCTGCGGATCGTCACGGGATCGTCGGCGGCCAGCACGGCGCGGATCTCCTCCAGCGGCATCCGCTGGCCGCGCAGCACACGGGCCGCCCACGCCGTCGGGGGACTCATCGTTCCTTCGGGGTGAGCATCCATCCCAGGCCGACGGCGAACAGCAGGATGCCGGCTGGGGCCAGGATCACCGTGAACAGCAGCATCCCGCCGGTCACGAACAGGATCGATCCGAACAGCACGCCGCTCAGGCTCGGCAGGTCCGGGCCCACCCAGCCGTCTCGGGTTCCTTCCGTGTCGTGCATCGTTCCTCCTCTCCACGACCACGTGACGAGGGAGCCGCCGCGCGCGTGACAGCCGACGAGGTCCTTCTCCGTCGGTGTCACAGACGGGACCCCTTCCTCGTCTCGATGCCAAGATGGAGGATCGACCGGTGCGGGAGGCGCGCGTGAGCGAGCTGTACACCGAGCTCCGGCCGCTGCTGTTCTCGATCGCCTACCGCATGCTGGGCAGCGCGACCGAGGCCGAGGACATCGTCCAGGAGGCGTACCTCCGGTTCCACCGGGAGACGGTCGAAGGCGACACCACCGTCGAGTCGCCGAAGGCCTACCTGTCCGCGATCACGACGCGTCTCAGCATCGATCACCTGCGCTCGGCCCGGACCCGCCGCGAGAGCTACGTCGGCACCTGGCTCCCCGAGCCGCTGCTCACCGACGCCGAGTCGGACGTCGCCCGCCACGCGGAGACGGCCGACTCGCTGTCGCTCGGCTTCCTGGTCCTGCTCGAGAGCCTCACGCCGGTCGAGCGCGCCGTCTTCCTCCTGCGGGAGGTCTTCGACTTCGGCTACGACGAGATCGGCGCCGTCGTCGGCAAGAGCGAGGACAACTGTCGACAGATCGCGGTCCGCGCGCGCCGGCACGTCCAGGCCGGGAAGCCGCGCTTCGAGGCCTCCCGCGCACGCCGGGAGGAGCTGGCCCGGCGGTTCTTCGAGGCATCGCTCATGGGCGACACGGACGGGCTCATCGGCCTGCTCGCGGCCGACGTCGTCGCGTACGCGGACGGGGGCGGCAAGGCCGTCGCCTTCCCTCGCCCCGTCCACGGGCGGGACCGGGTCGCGCGGGTGCTCCTCGGACGCACGGCCCGGGGAGAGCGCCTGGGGGTGACCGGCATGCGGCTCGTCGAGATCAACGGTCAGCCGGGGGCCCTGTTCTTCGGTTCGGACGACGTCCCCGTCGTCGCCGTGGCGCTCGACGTCGCCGACGACCTCGTCCAGACCGTGCGGGCGATCAGCAACCCCGAGAAGCTCCGGCACCTGCGCTCGCTCGCAGCGCCGGCTCAGAACGTGAAGCACTCCATGAGGTCACCGATCTCCTCCATGCCGTCCCGCGGAGGAGCAGGCGGTCCGGTCGCCCCACCGCCCGCGGCCTCGTAGTTCGGCCCGCCGGGCGTCGAGTCGTCGAAGAGGTGGTTCACGGACGCGAGCGTCGGCAGCCCGAACACCGTCTCCAGGAACTTCAGCGTCGAGGTGAGCTCGTAGAACGTGGGCTCGAGGTGGGACGTCTTCGCGAACGGGGAGATCACCCACGTCGGGATGCGGATCCCGGCTCCGAACGCGTCGAGGGCCGGCGGGGCGACATGCTCGAAGTACCCGCCGTGCTCGTCGTACGTGATGAGGTACACCGAGCTCTCCCATGCCGACGAGTCGCGGAGCGCGGTGACGAGCTCCTCCTGGATCCCCATGCCCACCGAGACGTCGGCCGGCGGGTGCTCGTCCCAGCCCCTCGCGAAGCTCGGGATGATGAACGACACCTGCGGCAGGCGGTTCCGATGCAGGTCGTTGAGGTAGCTGCCCTTGCTCCCCAGGGTTCGCTGGTCGTGTGCGTAGCGCTCCCAGAAGACGAAGACGTTATCGGTGTTCCCGAAGGGCACGCTGTCCCAGCCGATGTTGTAGACCTTCCACGTGATGCCGGCCGCGTCGAGCAGGTCGAGGATGATCGGGTGGTCGAAGATCCCATAGCCCCAGAGGCCGTTCGTCGTGATCCCCCCCGACGTTCCCGCGGCCAGGTAGAACCGGTTCGGCCACGTCGGCCCCAGCAGCGAGCAGAAGAAGTTGACGCACAGCGTGAACTCGTCGAACAGGCTGTAGTAGAAGGGCAGCTCCTCGGCGGTGTAGTAGCCCATCGCCCAGATGCCGGCGTTCGTGTAGAAGCCGTCCATCGCGCCGCCGTTCCACTGCTCGTGGATGGCGTTCCACGAGTGCGGGATGTCCGGCGTCGAGAGCTCGGTGAACCGGTACGGAGGGATGCCTCCACCCAGCCCGTCCGGCTGCGTGTAGCCCGGGGGCGGTCCGTACGACCCGATCCAGGGCGCGTAGCCGAAGTAGTGGTCGAACGACCGGTTCTCCTGGCACGAGATGATGACGTGCTCGAAGGGCGTTGTCGGCGAACCCACCTCGCGGACGAAAGCCCATTCACCGAACGAACGAGGGAACGCGATCGCGCCGGCACCCAGCGCGCCCGCTCCCTGCAGGAATCGTCGTCTCGTGATCCCAGCCGTTGACGGGTCGGTGCTCCTCGGGATCGGCGCGGGCTGGTCCGTACGATCGACGGTGTCCATCGTCCCTTCCGTTCGCTCGGGGATCAACCATCGTTATCACCGCCATCCGAGCGTTGGCAACGTCACCTTCGACCTACGGGTGATGGATGATGTGACGGCCGTCTTCGCCCACCTCTATAGCCTGGGGTCCGAGCCGGAGGGGCAGGAACATGCCGAGGAGAGCGCCGAGCTCGAGCCGTTCGCGGCGGCTCGCTGAGGAGGACCCACCCGAAGAGGAGCACGAGATGGACGTAGCCACGTCGAGAGACGGCACCCCGATCGCCTTCGACCGGTCGGGGATCGGACCGGCGATCGTCCTGGTGGGCGGCGCGCTGGCCGATCGCTCGGCCACCGCGCCGCTCACCCCCCTGCTGGCTCCGCACCTCACAGTGTTCGCATTCGACCGCCGGGGCCGGGGCGACAGCGGGGACACCGCGCCGTACGCCGTCGAGCGCGAGGTCGAGGACATCGAGGCCCTGATCACGGCCGCCGGCGGGAACGCGTTCGTCCTGGGGCACTCCTCCGGAGCCGTCCTCGCGCTCGAGACCGCTCGCACGCTCCCCGACCGGATCCCGAAGCTAGCGGTGTACGAGCCGCCGTTCATCGTCGACGACAGCCGCTCGCCCCTCCCGGAGGACTACGTGGCGCGGCTCACACGCCTGGTCTCCGAGGGGCGCCGGGGTGACGCCGTCGAGTACTTCTTGACGAGCGGGCCCGGCGTCCCGGCAGAGGCCGTCGCTGAGATGCGGAACGCGCCGTTCTGGCCGTCGATGGAGGCGGTGGCGCACACGCTCGCCTACGACGGCATCGTCATGGGCGACACCATGCGGGGCAGCCCGGCGCCCCTCGAGCGGTGGTCGTCCCTCACCGTGCCGACGCTCGTGATGGACGGCGGGGCGAGCCCGGCGTGGCAGCACAACGCCGTGAGCGCGCTCGTCGCCGCCCTCCCCGACGCACGACACCTCACGCTGGAGGGTCAGGACCACGGCCCCGACCCGGAGGCGCTGGCGCCCGCGCTCGTGGAGTTCTTCACCGGCTGAAGCGAGGAGGGATGTTCTGCGTCGCGATCGAGGCCCCCAGGATCGCGCACCTGCGGTACCGCGTCGTGAAGGAGCCGGGCTGGGAACGGAGGAAGTCGCGTGTCGGCGGAGGAGAACGTGGCGCTCGTCGGGACGGTCTACGACCTGTGGAACGGACGGGACCTGGACGGCGCCCTCGAGCTGGCGACCGACGACATCGAGATCGTGCTCGTCGCCTCGGGCCAGACGCTCTCGGGCCGCGAGGGCTTCCGTCGATCCATGGAGCGGTTCGCCACGGCGTCGTCGGACATGAAGAAGGACGTCACGAACCAGGTCGCGTCGGGGGATCAGGTCGTCAGCGAGTTCACGCTCACGGGGACGCACGACGGTCCGCTGCGGACCCCGGCCGGCGACATCCCGCCCACGGGCACGGCGATCGAGCTGCAGGTCGTCGAGGTGATCGGGATCCGGGACGGCAAGCTCGCCTGGATCAGGAACTACTCCGACACCTCGGCAGCTGGACCGCGGCGGCTCGCGGTGAGCGGACCACCAGAAACGCCGAGCCGATCTCGTGGGCTCCCGTCATGGCTCCGGCCATCGGCCTAGCTCCGTAAGCCCTCGGGCTGACGCCCATACGCCCGGCAGAGATCCGCGCCCGTCGCGCGTACGATCGTGCGGGTTTCCCTCCCGCGGAGGTTGGCACGCCCATGGATCGGGTGCAGGTCGTCCTCGGCGAGGCTGAGCGCGCCGACGGGCTGCTCCGCCTCGTCCTCGAGGACGAGGGGTTCGACATCCTCCGGGTCGCCGCCGACGACCGGGAGCTCGCACGCGTCCTCCGCTCGTGCCGTCCCTCCGTGATCGTGCTCGACGGCGGGATCTCGGCGCTGGCCGCGCTCCGTGCCAGGGAAGCATCGAGCGCGCCGCTGGTCGTGGTGTGGCCGGACGGCGTCGCCGCCGCCCTCGCCGAGGAGCGCGTCGATCCCCGGCTGATCATGGAGGACCTCGGCGACGCCGTCCGGCGGGCTTCGGTCCGTGCCGAGTCGCCGGACGCAGCCCTCGCCCCCGGGGCAACCCGGCAGCGCCTCCCCGTCGAGGCGGACCGGCCGGGGACGGCGCGGCGTGGCAGGCGTCGTCGCGATCTCCTGGTCGCGGCCGCGGTCTGGCTCGTCGCCCTCACGGCCCTCGCCACGATCGCGGCGGCGGTGCCGACGGCCCTGGAGGTGATCACGGGGCAGGGTCGACCTCGATCCTCGCTCCAGGCGCCGCAGGGGTCCCAGACACCGCAGCGCCGGGGTCGTGAGCAGGACGTCGTCGACACGGCATCCGGACCGGTCGTCCAGCGAGGGCTGCCGGCGACCTGCGGAACCTTCGATGCAGCGGTGGACCGGCCGGATCCTGCCCTCGGACGCGCCCTCGCGGACCCGGCGCGCGCGCGCGGCTGCCCCCCGAACCGAGGTGGTGGCGAGGCCGGCGGCGGCGGTGGGGACCGTGGACGTCCCCAGGACCCCGCGGATCGAGGCAAGGCGAACGGGCCACCGCAGCAGCCTCCCGCCCAACCGCCCGTGGACACGGAGACGAACCTTGTCGGCGGGGAGCAGCAGGAGACCGACGGCCGGGGCGGCGGCGATGACGGCGTGGGCGCAGGCAGGCGGAGCGAGCACGCGACGGTCGGTGGAACCACGACGGCTCGCTGAAGGCCGGCCCGGCGATCCCGGATATCCCCGAGCCTCGGGCTTCCCTGAGCCACGTTTCGACCCGGCGCAGGTCCTGCCGGACGAGGACACGACGCGCGACGCGGTCGAGGAGGCGCGGGGGATCCTTACCGAGATCGGCGCCGTGACCCTCCTCGAACGCCTCGACGCGGCGTCACCGGCCCCGCACCCGGCACCGCGGCCCCTCTTGGGCCGCAGCCCGAGGTAGAACGCCCGCACGCCGCCGGAGCCGCTACGTGCCGGTGACCGGCCACGGGCGATCCGGGGAGATCATCGCGGTGCCGGTCGCCATCGCCACGCGTCTCCCGTCGGCATCGTCGATCCGGGCGGTCGTGACGGCGATCGTCCGGCCGCGCTGCTCGACGGTCGCCCGCGCGACGAGGTCGCGCCCGTCGGGCGTCACGGGGCGGAGGAAGTTCACCTTCAGGTCGAGCGTGCCGAACGAGGTGCCGGGCGGCAGGGTCGTCGTCACCGCCGTGTTGATCGCCTGGTCGGCGAGGGCCGTGAGGACGCCTCCGTAGAAGGTCCCGAACCCGGTGCAGAACCAGAGCGACGCCGGCATCGCGAGCGTGACGGTCCCCTCGGCCACGTCGAGGAACCGCAGCCCCAGGAGCGAGCAGTTCGGAGAGACCGGGCGCTCCCCCTTGCGCCAGAGCTGGACGAGATCCAGGCCGCTCGTCTCGTCCCAGACGATCTGCGGGACCACCTCGCCCTCCGCCGGGCGGAGGTAGGGGTCGGGCGTGTCGAAGGACTCGGGTCGCACCGGCGGGAGCTCCTCCGGCGCCGCGGGAGGCTCGACGGGGAACGGCTGGAGCACGCACCGCGAGGTCGCGTGCGCCAGCAGCCGCCCGCGCGCATCCTCCACCCGGGCCTCCGAGAGTCCCTGGCGCCGGCCGGCATGGATCGTCGTCCCTCTCGCCACGAGGCGCTCGCTCGACGGCCAGGCCGGCTCCAGGAAGTTCATCGAGAGATCCGAGCTCGCGAGCGCCGTGCCCGGCGGCAGGGTCGTGAAGATCGCGCCGGCGAGCGCCGCATCCGCGACGAAGCCGAAGGTGCCCCCGGGGAAGACGCCGGCGGCAGTCTGCCACCACGGGCTCGCCGGGATCGACCAGGTGGAGGCGCCCGCCGAGACGTCCTCGACGACCAGGCCGGTCAGGTGCGTCAGGGGCGGCGCGGGGAGCTTCCGCTCGACGAACAGCCGGAGCTGCTCGAGCCCCGGCAACGCGAACAGCCCGGGCCGCTCGAGGTACGCGAACGACCCCCGGACGGGCTCCTCGACGATCACGCGCCGAGGATACCGGCGCGCTCACGGAGCTCCTTCAACCCCTCGCGCTCGAGGAGCAGCGAGATGGCCGTGCCCACCACCAGCGACCAGAAGAACGGGCCCAGGCCCAGCAAGGACATGTCGGAGAGGGCGATGGCGAAGGCGAACATCGGTCCCAGCAGCACCGGACCACGGGTGATCTCCCGGAGGGCGCCGGCCAGCGCCGCGACCAGGGCCAGCCCGGCCAGCGTGAGCAGCAGGGTCGGGGGGACGAACGCCGCCAGGTCCGAGGCGGTGCTCGCCAACAGCGTGATCACCAGGAGCGCGACGGCGGGGAGGAGGACGGATCGGTAACGGATCGAGCGACCGCCCGCCGTCGGCCCGGTGGTGAGCGTCACGAGCGGGAGCGCCAGCGAGACGGTGGTCGGGCCCAACAGCGAGCCCAGCATGGTCCCGACCCCGCTCACCACGTTGAGCACCCGTTCGGGTGGATGGAACCCCTGGGACCGCATGTAGATGACGGACGGCAGGTTCGACTGGAGGACGATCAGCGCGACGAGCACCGGTGTCGCGGTGACGATCGCGGCCGGGGAGAACCCCGGCCGCGTGAAGGAGAGGTCGGGCAGGGCGAACGACGTCGGCAGCTGTCCGAGCTGCCCGGTCAGGCCGGCCACCGCGACCCCGGCGAGGAAGGCGGGGAAGATCGGCGGGATCCGGGGGCCGAGGAAGCGCTGGCTCAGGAGGTAGGCCGCGAGCGCGCTCCCGACCATCGCCGGGACCTCCGGGGGGATGCGCACGCTGTCCGCCGACGTGCTGAGGGACGAGAAGATCCGAACGACGAACGGCATCACGGCGCCGGCGATCAGCCCGTGGACGATCGGCGCCGGGATCCATGCGGCCAGATGGCCCGTCAGGCCGAGGGCGCCGGCCAGGAACACGACGGCCCCGGCCAGGATCGAGGCACCGGCGAGCTCGGAGAAACTGAACTGATGCCCGAGCGAGGCGAAGAAGATGACCGCGAACACGTTCCCCGTGAGGAGCATGGGCTGGCGATACCGGAACGAGAGCACGAGGCTCGGGATGGCGGGCAACCCGTACAGCACCGCGATCCAGCTGCTGAGCTGCGTCTCCGACAGCCCCAGTCCCTTCGCCGCGGTGAGGACGATGCCGAGCACCGCCGTGAAGATGATGACGATGGGGATCGCGGCGGTCAGGGCCGGCACAGAGCGCCGAAGCTCCTGCGACCTCGTGCCCATGCGACCTCCCCCGGAGACGGTCGCCCGGACCTCCCCGCATCCAGCACGATATCCGCACGATGAGCGAAGGTCGCGGACCCGCGACGATCAGGGCACGCGAACGAGGAAGGAGAACCCCGCCTCGCTTCCCGGGAGTGAGGCGGTGACGCGAAGCACGTACCGCTCGCCGTTCTCGAGGCGAACGATCCGAGGAGCCTGGCCCAGCTCCAGCCGTCGGACGACCTCGAACGCCATCTGCGGAGCCGGCGACACGATCCGGACGATCCGCAGCTCAGCCTGGTCGGCGTCACCGGCGATCGCGATCTCGATCCTCGGCGCGATCCGTCCCGGCTCCGTGGACGGGATGACGGTGCCGGTCCCCGGCACGCCCCGCTGCATCCACGTCTCCGTGGGCGAGGAGGCCTCGAGCACGGCCGACGGCCCGTCCGGTCCGGCGCGGACGTCGACCACGAGGTCGAACGGGATGCAGCCGGTCTCGTCGAAGGCGCACGGTGGGTCGGCGTGGCTCGTCTCAGCCGAGCAGGCCGCCGTACCGAGCAGCAGCACCACGAGCGCGGTTCGCCTCATGCGCCTTCGACCCCCCGGACCGCATCGAGGGTTCCCCGGAGGTCGGGTGTTCAGGGGTGACCGGCGCCCCGATCGATCAGGGACCGCTCACGTCGCCGCTGCGCCCGTCGGGGCACCCACGTACACCCACACCGTTCCGGTGTCGTCGTCCACGGCGACCCCGAGCACCTCCGCGCCGACCGGCACCTCCGTGACCTGGAGCGTGGAGGCATCCACCCGATACAACGATCCGTCGCGATCGCCGACCCAGACCGCGTCCTCGCCGGCGGCCATGTCGGTGGGGTCGTCGCCCACCCTCGCCGGGACGCTGACCCTGTTCGAGTTCGCGTCGATCGGCGTCACGACACCCACGCGCCGATCGAGGATCCACACATCGTCCCCCCGAGCCGCGATCTGATCGAGGCTGCCACGGATCCTGATCGGCCGACCCACTCTCTGGAGCGATCCGGGGTCGATACGGATCACGCCCCCGGCCAGGACGTCCATGAGCCACACGGCGTCCTTCGTCGCGGCGATCTCGTCGATGGACGCCCCGGTGTCCACCTGGTCGCGCGCCTGCGTCCCGGGATCCAGCCGGACCAGGGTTCCGTCGCTGACGCCCACCCAGAGGGCGTCCCCGAGGGCGAGGGCGTACGTGGTGATCCCGCCCGTGACCGGCATCACCAGGAAGGGTTCCGGTTCATCCGTCGCGGGATTCACCTTGTAGAGCGTCTCCCCGCTGAGGACCCACACCGCATCGGATCCCGTGACGACGGTCTGTGAAAGGCCGAACCCGACGTCGATCTGGGATCGCACCTCGTCGTGGAGCGGATCGATGTGGAGCAGGAAGCTTGGACGCATGAGCCACACGCCTCCCTCACCCACGGCGAGCGGATGGTCGACAACGAGGAACCCGATCGAGCGGCCCAGTTCCCCGAGGAACACCCTCGATCGGACACGGCCCGTCTCGGCGTCGAGCGCCGCCACGGAGAACCGCAGCGGGCCCGCCGACTCCTTCCGGCTCTCGGCCGGCTTGCCGGACAGGAGCAGCAGCGAGATCCCCACGATCACGGCCAGGGCGCCGGCGGCCGCGGCGACCAGCAGCGGGCCGCGGCGACGGCCGGTCGGGAAGATCTCGCGTCGCCGCTCCGCGGCCTCCTCCACCTCGAGCGGCGGCGCGACCTCCTTGTCGTCGACGCCCGACACGCCGAAGAGCCGGAACTCCCCCTCGAGCCCCTTCAGCTGGTGCACGCCATGCTCCGCGAACGAGATCCCCGATCCGGGCACGATGTCCTTCACCGACGCGGGCACCAGCACCTCGCCCGGTCCGGCCACCGCCATCACCCGGGCCGCGGTGTTCACGACGAGACCGCCCGCCTTGCGCCCCATGATCTCGAGCTCCCCGAAGCTCACGCCCGCCCTGATCTCGATCCCGAGCTCGCGGACGGCTTCCGCGGCCGCCACGGCGCACCTGATCGCATCGGCGGGCCGCTCGAAGGTGACGAAGAACCCGTCGCCCGCGGTGTCGACCTCGTGCCCGCCGAACCGGTCGATCAGCCGCCGGAGGATCCGATGATGCCGCGCGACGAGCTCGCCCCACCGGGTGTTGCCCATCTCGGCGGCGATCACCGTGGAGCCCACGACGTCGGTGAACAGGACCGCCCCGAGCCCGCGCCCGCCGGTGCGCCGCTGCATGGGCGCGAGTCTAGGGACGCATCCTCTCCCGGTCGAGGGGGCCCTCCGAAGCCTCGCCCACGGGCAGGCTCCCGACCAACGTGGTTCCCGCCCCGGGCACCGACCTCAGCTCTAGCTCGCCGTCGAGGGCGGCCAGCCGATCGGCGATCCCCTGGAGCCCGGTGCCGTACGAGGAGGACGCCACGTCGAACCCGACGCCGTCGTCGGTGACCTCGAAGCGGAGGCTGCCGTCGCCGTCGCGCAGGGTCACGGTGGCGCGCGAGGCCGAGGCGTACTTCGCCACGTTCTGCAGGGCTTCCAGGCACGAGAAGTACACCGCCGCCTCGGCCTCGCGCGCGTACCGTCCGATCCCGTCCGCCTCGATCCTGACCGGCACCGCGGACTTCCTCGCCTGCGACTCGAGCGCGGCGACCAGGCCCTTGTCCGCCAGCAGCGGCGGGTAGATCCCCCGGGCGAGGTCCCGCAGCTCCTCGAGGGCGTCGGTCGCCTCTCCCTGGAGCTGCGAGGCGATCGCCCCGGCCTGCGCCGGGTCCCGCTCGACCAGGCGCTCGAGCAGCCCCAGCTTCACGGTCAGCGCCACGAGCCGCTGCTGCGCGCCGTCGTGCAGGTTCCGTTCGAGCCTCCTCCGCTCCTCGTCCTGCGCGGCGACAAGGCGCTGGCGCGACGTGCGCAGCTGCTCGATCGTGTCCAGCAGGTCCTCGGTCAGCGCCGCGTTCCGCAACACCAGCCCTGCCTGCGCGGCGAGATCCCGGACGAGCTTCTGCTCGGTCGGGGTGAGCGACTCCCCCGGCCGCTTCTCGATCGACAGCGCCCCGAGCGGCTCGCCCTGGTGGCGCACCGGCTCGAACATCGACGAGCCGGTCACGACGCTCTCGCCCCAGGACGCCGCTCGCGGCGTCACCGCCTCCGCCTCGTCCGGCCACGTCGCCTCCGACCGCAGCTCCTCGCCGACGCGAACCCACACGTCGGCCCGCGCCGCGCCGGTGCCCTCTCCGAGCGCGCGGGCCATCCTCGGCAGCAGGTCCTCGTTCGCGTAGGTCCGTCCGACCCGCTCGGAGAACTCCGAGAGCACCTCGTAGGGCGTCGCCCGCTTCCCGTAGACGAGCCGGTCGGCCACGCGCTGCGCCCGCCGCCGGACGGGCTGGAACGCGAGCGCCACGACCGCCGCCGCCGCGGCCGACAGCACCGGGTTCGCCTGGCTGCCCACGAGCGCGCCCACGCCCACGACGATCGCGACGTACACGAGCGTGATGAACGCGGCGAGCGCCCCGATCAGCACCGCCTTGTTGATCACGAGATCGATGTCGAACAGCCGGTACCGCAGGATCGAGACGCCGATCGCGATCGGGATCAACGTGAACGAGACGATCACGATGGTCTGGAGCCACACGAGCAACGCCGGCTCGCCCCCGCCGCCCCAGGCGCTCCCGAGGGACGCCAGGATCACACCGCAATAGAGGAGCGCGACGAAGCCTGCCGCGCTGAGCAGCCACCGGAGCTGGAGCCGCTCGATGCCCGTGGATCGCCGGAAACGCAGGATGAGCGCCGTCAGCGACCCGAGCACGCCGACCGGGATCACGAAGATCAACGCCTCCGCGCCGGCCAGGATCGGACGCAGCGCCTCGATGCCGATCGGGTTCGGGGCGTTCGGGACCGGAGACTCCTCGATCGGAGCCGGGTCGAGCAGGATCGCCAGGTACACCAACGTCAGCCCGATCCCGATCGCCCAGGCGAACCAACGCCATCGCCGGGACGGCAGGTGGCCGTCGGGGAACAACAGGAGGAGGAACGTGATCGGCAGCACCACGATCGGGACCCAGCTCGGCTGGTCGATCGCGAGGAGCACGAGCCCGGCGCCCCGACGCCCCGAGTGGACGAGGTATCCGCCGAGCGAGCTGACCGTGGCCCCGAGCCCGAAGAACACACCCATCCCCACCATCAGCCACCCGATCGAGTTCCCGGGCCGCCGGACCGCCAGCACGTAGCCGATCACGGGGAACATCGCGAACGCGGCGATGAAGCCGACGTCGCCGAGGTCTGAGGCCGAGCCGGCCGGACGGATCCGGGCGTCGAGCACCGTGAACACGATCCCGATCGCGAACCCGACCAGCGTGACCACGGCGAGGATCCGGGCCAGGACGAGCCCCCGGTCCGGAGCGTCCACCTCTGCCTCGGCGCGTGCGCGGTCCACGGCGGGATGTTCGCACCCCAGCCCACACCGGTCCAAGGGGGCCCACCGGCCTCTCCGGCTGGTGCCGGCACCCCGTCAGTTGCAAGGGATGGGACCGCCGTGGCTGTCGAACGAAGCCGCATCCGGCGACCTCCGTAGGGCGAGGATGGTCTGTTCCGCCGGACGCCGGGGGCCCAAGATGAACGCCACCTTTCCCAGGTGGATGCAACCCCCCAAGGAGACAGCATGCGCATCCGATCCCTCGTGGTCGCCGGCCTGGCGGCAGCTGCTGCAGCCTCCGTGCTCGACCCGATCGCCGGTCGCGCGAGGCGCACCCGACTCCGCGAGTGGATGGCCCTCTTCACGCTGCGTCGGATCCGCGAGGGTGCGCGCGTGTCGCTTCCTCCCCACCCGGTTCCACCAGGGCCGGGCTCGGTCGCGGACATCCCCGAGGAGGGCGCGATGGTGACCGTCGTGGCCGCCCCGGGAGTCTCCCGGACCGACGACGTGACGATCGCGGACCGCATCCGGGCGAAGGTCCTCGCACGACCCGACGTCGAGGTCGGGAGCGTCGAGGTGAACGTGGTGCGCGGCGTCGCTTCCCTCCGCGGCGAGCTGAAGGACCGCCGCCAGGTCGACGAGGTCGTCGACCTCGCCGGCAGCGTTCCCGGCGTTCGAGCGGTGCAGAACCTCATCCGCCTGCCCGAGAGCCCGACGATCCCCAGACCGGCCAGCCCGTCCCTGGGCGACGCGTGGACAGGCTAGGAGGTCGAACCGAACCTCGAAGCGGGATCCGACGACAGCCGATACCTCTGGACCCGGGGTTGCGCTTCGGGGTACCATCCGGCGCTCGCGCTGCGTGGCAGCCGCCCGTCAGCGCTGTCGGAGGAGGGGTGCACCGTGAAGAGATCAGCTCTGTTCGTCCTGTCCCTGGCGCTCGCGGTGGTCACGACGGCCGCGCCGTTCGCATCGGCGTCGCGGACGGGGCCGGAGCGCAGCCGGTACATCGTCGTGCTCCAGGACTCGGTCGCGAGCCCCGGCAGGGTGGCCGCCGATCACGCCGCCCGGTTCGGGGCGCACGTCTCCCTCGTCTACCGCGCCGCGCTGAAGGGCTACGCCGCCACGCTCACGGAACGAGCGGCGGCGCGGATCGCGCGCGACCCTCGCGTCGCTTGGGTCGAGGCCGACCGCCTCCAGCACGCCACCGCCCAGACGCTCCCCACCGGGGTGGACCGGATCCAGGGCGACGCCAGCAGCCAGGCGTCCGGCAACGGGTCGGGTTCGGTGTCGGGGCCGGCGATCGCCATCATCGACACCGGGATCGACCTCGATCATCCGGACCTCCACGTGGTCGCGTCGGTGAACTGCTCCGGCGGCGGCCCCTTCCGGAAGCGCTGCGGCAGCGGCGGTGACGACGACAACGGCCACGGCACGCACGTCGCCGGCACCGCGGCCGCCAGGGACGACTCCCAGGGCGTGGTCGGGATGGCCCCCGACGCGCCGCTCGTGGCCGTCAAGGTGCTGAACAAGAGCGGCAGCGGCTACACGTCCTGGATCGTGGCCGGGATCGACTGGGTGGCAGCCAACGCGGCCTCCAGGAACATCCGGGTCGCGAACATGAGCCTCGGCGGCAGCGGATCCGACGACGGCAACTGCGGGAACTCCAACAACGATGCCATGCACAAGGCGATCTGCAACCTCGTGAACGCCCGGGGCGTCACGTTGGTGGTCGCGGCCGGCAACTCCGCGAAGGATCTCGCGAGCTTCGTCCCGGCCGCCTACGACGAGGTCCTGGCGGTGACCGCCGTGGCCGACTTCGACGGGCAGCCCGGTGGCGAGGCCGCGGCGACCTGCCGCAGCGACGTCGACGACACGCCGGCGGACTTCAGCAACTGGGCGGTGACGAGCGCCGACCAGTCGCACACGATCGCGGCGCCCGG
>JBIOTM010000014.1:0-20799 GCA_044865955.1 Actinomycetota bacterium
TGGCGCGACGGCGGCGCCGCGACTACGTTCCTCCGATGGAACACACCACGCCCCAGCGGGACGGGTTCACGATGCCGGCGGAGTTCGCTCCCCATCAGGCCACCTGGATGTCGTGGCCCACACGCGAGTCGCTGTGGCATGGCCGGCTCGATGATGCGCGGGACTCGTGGGCCGCGACCGCGCGAGCCGTGGCGGCGTTCGAGCCGGTCGTGATGGTATGCAATCCGGGCGAGGGAACCGACGTCCGGCGCCGATCCGGCGCCGACGTGGAGCCGCTGGAGATGCCCATCGACGACTCCTGGCTCAGGGACAACGGCCCGATCTTCGTCACCAACGACCGGGCAGAGGTGGCGCTCGTCCACTTCGGGTTCAACTCGTGGGGCGGGAAGTACCTTCCCTACGAGCGGGACGCGACGTTGCCGAAGCTGCTCGCTTCGCACTTCGGCGTTCGTCGCTACACGGCCCCGTTCGTCCTGGAGGGTGGGTCGTTCTTCGTCGACGGCGAGGGAACGCTGCTCGCGACGGAGCAATGCCTCTTGCATCCCAACCGGAATCCGTCGATGTCCCGCGAGGAGATCGAAGCGGGGCTGCGGGCGTTCCTCGGCGTCGAGCGCGTGCTCTGGATGCCGCATGGGCTCGTCGAGGATCGAGACACGGACGGTCACGTGGACGGCCTGGCCCAATACGTCCGCCCCGGCGTCGTCATGGTGTCGGTCCCGGCGGGCGAGGACGATCCCAACGCCCCGCGGTTCGCCGAGGACCGGGAGGTTCTGGACGGAGCGCTCGACGCACGCGGCCGTCGCGTGGAGGTGATCGATGGTCCCGTGAACGCCTGGGTGGATCTCGACGGGATCGGCCCGACGGTGATTCCGTACATGAACCACTACCTGGCGAACGGGGCGGTGATCGTGCCGGTGGGCGACGTGCCGGGCGACGGACCCGCACTCGAGCTGCTGTCCAAGGCCTATCCGGATCGGGAGGTGATCGGGGTGCCCGGAGCGCTGATCTCGTTCGGGGGCGGAGGGCCGCACTGCATCACCCAGCAGGTCCCGGCGGGGACGTTCACCGGCTGAGTTGCCGGTGGAAGCACGAGCGCTGGCCCGTGTGGCAGGCGGCGCCCTCCTGGTGCACTCGGGCCAGCACGACGTCGCCGTCGCAGTCGGCGCGAAGCTCCTCCCAGTGCTGGACGTGGCCAGAGGTGTCGCCCTTGCGCCACAGCTCCCGGCGGGTGCGGCTCCAGTAGACCATCCGCCCCTCGGCGATCGTGCGCTCCAGCGCCTCGCGGTCGGCCCAGGCGAGCATCAACACGTCGCAGCCGTCGGCGTCCTGCACGACCACGGGGATCAGCCCGCGATCGTCGAACGTCAGGGCGTCGAGGTCCACGCGGTCCATGCCTAGAGCCTCACCGGTATCCCTCGGCCGGCGAGGTGCTCCTTCACCTGACGGATCGTGAGGTCCCCGTCGTGCCAACGCGACGCGGCCAGCACGGCGTCGGCGTGACCGTCGGTGAGCGCCTCCGCGAAGTGTTCGGGCGTCCCGGCTCCCCCCGACGCAACGACCGGCACCGCGACCGCACCGGCGATCGCCCGGAGCAGCTCGAGATCGTAGCCCTCGCCGGTGCCGTCGCGATCCATCGAGGTGAGGAGGACCTCGCCAGCGCCGTGACGGGAGGTGGCCTCGGCAGCCCACTCGATCGCGTCGCGGCCGGAGGCCGTGCGCCCGGCGTCGACGAAGACCTCCCAGCCCGGCACGGTCTCGCGTCGCTTCGCGTCGATGGCGACGACCACGCACTGCGTCCCGAAGCGGTCCGCGCACCGCGACAACATCGACGGGTCGCGCACGGCGGCGCTGTTCACGCTGACCTTGTCGGCGCCGGCTCGCAGCAGTGCCTGGACGTCGTCTTCGCCCCTGACCCCGCCCCCCACCGTCAACGGGATGAAGACCTGCTCGGCGGTCGAGGAGACGACGTCGATCGTGGCGGCTCGATCCTCGAGCGTCGCCGTGATGTCGAGGAACACGAGCTCGTCCGCGCCTTCCCGGTCGTAGTGGGCGGCGAGTTCCACGGGATCGCCCGCATCGCGGAGCCGCTCGAACCGCACGCCCTTCACGACACGGCCCGCGTCCACGTCGAGACACGGGATCACTCGTTTGGCGAGCATCCGCGCCTCACCCCCTCGTCACCTGGGAGAGCTTGAGCGTCTTCTCGTAGAGGGCCTTCCCCGCCACGGCCGCCTCGCACCCCACGTCCCGGAGCGCCCAGACGTCGTCGGCGTTCCGAACGCCGCCAGAGGCGATGACGGGCCGATCGGTGAGCTTCAGGACCTGCCGATACAGCGTGAGGTCGGGACCCTCGAGCGTCCCGTCCCGTGCGATCGCCGTCACGAGGTAGCGAGGAGTCCCGGCGTCGTTCAGGGCCGCGAGCGTGGGCTCGAGCTCCGGCCCTTCCTCACGCCAGCCGTCGATCATGAGGCGGCCGCCGCGGACGTCGACGGCGACCACCACGCGTTCGGCGAACTCCTCCACCGCGCGCTGGACGAACGTGACGTCCGCGGCGGCCGCCGTCCCCAGGATCGCGCGCGCGGCGCCGTCGTCGCAGACGGCCGCGATCGCCTCCAGCGATCGGATCCCCCCGCCCACCTGGACCGGCACGACGACCGACCTGCAGATCGCCCTGATCGTCTCGCGGTTGTCTCCCTCCCCGAGGGCGGCGTCGAGATCGATGACGTGGAGGCGCCGGGCGCCCTCCTCCTGGAACCGCGCCGCCACGGCCAACGGGTCGTCGGCGTAGGCGGTCTCTTCGGCCGGGTCGCCGCGGCGGAGCCGGACGGCCCGACCGCCGCGCAGGTCGATCGCGGGGATGACGATCACGACGCCAGCGCCTCCACGAGGTTCGCGTAGAGCGCCAGCCCGGCCTCGCCCGACTTCTCCGGGTGGAACTGCGTCGCGAAGACGTTGTCGCGGGCCGCCGCGGCGGCGAACGTCCGACCGTGCCGGGTGACGCCCACCGCGTCGTCGGTCGCGTCGGGCGCGTAGGAGTGCACGAAGTAGAAACGGGTGCCGTCGGCGATGCCCTCGGTGAACGGATGAGGCCGTCGCCATCCGACCTCGTTCCAGCCGATGTGCGGCACTCGGACCTCGCCGGGCAGTCGCCGTGAGGCACCGGGGAGGATCGCGAGGCCGCGCTCCGGGTCCTCCTCGCTCCGCTCGAGCAGCACCTGCATGCCGACGCACACTCCCACCACCGGTCTGCCGGTGCCGACGAACGCGGCGATCGCGTCGTGCAGGCCCAGCGACCTGATCGCGCGGACGCAGTGGCCGAAGTGGCCGACCCCCGGGATGAGCAACGCGTCCGCGTTCGCCACCTCGCCCGGATCGCTCGTCACGACCGGCTCCCCGCCGACGTGGGCGAGAGCGCGGGCCACCGAGTGGAGGTTCCCGCTGCCGTAGTCGAGCACGGCGATCCGCGCCACGGGTGCCACGGGCTTACAGCGTCCCCTTCGTGCTGGGGACGTCCCCCCGGCCCGTGGGCGAGCACGCCTCGCCCAGCGCCGTGGCGAGACCCTTGAACTCGGCCTCCACCACGTGGTGCGGCGAGCGCCCAGACCGGAGCCGGACGTGGACGGTGAGCGTCGCCGCCTGGGCGAAGGCACGCACGAAGTCCTCCACGAGACCGGTGTCGAAGGTCCCGATCGTCTCCGCGGGCATGTCCACCTCGTGCAGGACGAAGGCCCGTCCCGAGAGGTCGAGCGCGATCTCGACGGCGGCGTCGTCGAGGGGCACCACGATCGAGGCGAACCGGCGGATGCCGCCCTTGTCGCCGAGCGCCTCGCCGAGCGCCTGGCCGAGCGCCAGCCCCACGTCCTCGACCGTGTGATGCCCGTCGACGTCCAGGTCGCCCCTGCACGTGACGATGAGGTCCCAGCCGGCGTGCGTGCCCAGCTGCTCGAGCATGTGATCGAAGAACGGCATGCCGGTGTCCACCTGGGCGGATCCCCGGCCCTCCAGCGACAGCTCGACGCGGACGTCGGTCTCCTTCGTGGTCCGAGCCACGGTCGACGTCCGGGCCGTCACGTGAGGACCTCCTCCAGCGCCTTGAGGAACAGGTCCACCTCGTGGGTCGTCCCGGCGGTCACGCGGAGGGCGTTCGGGACCACCTCGGTCAGGTCGCGCACGAGCACGCCCCGGTCCAGCAGTCCCCGCCAGATCTCCTTCGCGTCGCCGGGCGGTTGGAACAGGACGAAGTTCGCCTGCGACGGATGGACCGTGGTTCCCTCGATCGCGGACAGGGCCCCCACGATCCGCTCCCGCTCGAGCCGGATCGCCTCCAGGGCCGCGGCGGCCTCGTCGGCGTGGCGGAGCGCGACGATCCCGGCGGCCTGGCTCAGGGAGCTCATGTGATAGGGGAGCCGCACCCGCTGGAGATCCTCGACGACGGCGGCAGAGGCGAGGGCGTAGCCGATCCTCGCGCCGGCGAGCGCGAACGCCTTGGAGAAGGTCCGCACGACCGTGACGTTCGGGTGTGACGCGACGAGCGGGAGAGCGCTCTCGCCGCCGAACTCCACGTACGCCTCGTCGACGATGACGAGTGCGTCCGACCCGGCCGCCAGCGACCGGATCGCCTCGACCGACTGGGTGTTGCCGGTCGGATTGTTCGGCGAGCACACGAAGACAACCTCCGCCTTCTCGTGGCGAGCCCACTCGATCGCGGCCGGGCCGATCGCGAAGGGCGGGTCCAGTCGTCGCTCGACGATCCCCGTCCCGGTGAGCCAGCAGAGGCGTCGGTGCAAGAGATAGGTGGGCTCGAAGAGGGCAGCCCGCCGATGGGGTCCGCCGTAGGCGAGCAGGAGCTGCGCCAGCACCTCGTTCGACCCGTTGGCCGTCCACACGCCCTCGACCGGGTGGCCGGTGCGGGCGGCGAGGTCGTCGCGGAGCCTCCGCATCCGCCCGTCCGGGTAGCGGTTCAGCGGGATGTCGCGGACGGCCGCCGCGAGCTCGTCGGAGAACCCCTCGGGCAACGGGAGCGGGCACTCGTTCGTGTTCAGGCGCGCGGCGACCTCGAGCTGCGGAGGGTCGTACGGCCCGACCTCGCGGAGGCCGGGCCTGGGGGCGGGGGTGTTCACGCCCGGTTCCTCCGAGCCTCCACCGCCTTCGCGTGCCCGACCAGCCCCTCGGCGTGCGCGATCGCGGCCGCGGCGCCGGCGTGCCGCGCCGCGGCCGCTCCCGTCATCCGCACGACGGAACGGACCGCCACGTAGTCCGAGGCCCGCAGGCCGGACGCGAACCGGGCCGTCCCCGAGGTCGGCAGCACGTGGTTCGAGGCGACGCCGTAGTCACCGAACGGCACGGCGCTCCATTCGCCCAAGAAGATCGCGCCGGCCACCGAGACAGTCTCGAGGAACGCCTCCGGGTCCGCGAGCAGGATCATCAGGTGCTCCGGCGCCAGCTCGTCGACCACCCTGGCCGCGTGCTCGAGATCGCGGACGAGGACGCCCCGCGAGTGGCGGAGGGCCTCGTCGACGATCTCCCGCCGGCCCGCCTCGGCCACCCCCTGCTCAAGGGCCGCACCGACCTTCGCGATCACCGCCTCGTCGGTCGTGATCAGGAAGGTCCGAGCGAGCGGATCGTGCTCCGCCTGAGCGATGAGATCGAGCGCGACCAGCTCGGGATCCATGTCGCCCTCGGTCACGATCGCCAGTTCGCTCGGCCCCGCCAGCGCATCGATCCCGACGCTGCCGCAGAGCTGGCGCTTGGCCTCGGTCACGTACGCGTTGCCCGGCCCGACGATCCGATCCACCTGCGGGATCGATTCGGTGCCGTACGCCATCGCCGCGATCGCCTGAGCGCCCCCGGTCTTCGCGACGCAGGTCGCGCCCGCCCGCCTCGCCGCGTACAACACGGCCGGATAGATCGTCCCGTCCGCCCTCGGGGGCGTGCACAGGACGACCTCCTTCACGCCGGCCACCACCGCGGGCACCACCGTCATGCACACCGACGATGGGTAGAGGGCGCGGCCGCCCGGGACGTAGCACCCGACGGCGCGGATCGGCCGGACGACCTCGCCGTAGCGGACCCCGTCCCGTTCCTCCCACCACTCGGCCGGGAGCTGCCGCGCATGGAGGTCCCGGAGCCGATCGATCAGCTCGTCGAGCGCTCGCTTCAAGTCGTCCGGGGTCTCGTGCTCGGCGACCGCGTACTCCTCGCGGCGCACCATGATCCCCGAACCGGTGAGGTCCGCGTCGTCGAAGCGCTGGGCCAGCTCGACCAGCACTTCGTCCCCTTCGACGAAGACGCGCTGGAGGATGCGTTGCACGGTTTCCGACACGGTCGGATCGATCTCGGGCCGCACGGCCTCGAGCCGCTCCCCCCGCTCGCGCAGGTCCAGGAGCTCGAGCATCTCAGGACCCTTCGGTCGCGTCGGCGCGATGATCGACCGACCGCGCCGGGCGGCGGTCTCGGATGAGCAGGATCCAGCCGCTCACTCCGACCGCGAACGACGCTGCGGTGAGCATGCCCAGCGCGAGGAGGAGCGCGGTTTCCCGGTCCATGAGAGCCGGAAGGGTACCGGAACGCGCAACCCCGTCGACCGGCTCCGTCAGCCCTGGGCGGCCCTCCGTCTCGCGTCCGTGCGGCGTTCCGCCTCCAGCCGTTCGAGGTCGACGTCCTCGTAGCTCATGTAGCCGAACGCCCCACCGATCGCGGGATGCACGCCGGAGATCAGTTGATGGATCGCCCGCGCGACCCGGCGGTACGTGGGATGTCCCTGCGGCTGGGACCGCAGCTCGGCCAGGTGCATCGCCTCCCGCGCGGTCATCTGCATCACGAACCGGATCCGGAACGCCATGGGGACGGCGTACTGCGCGACCTCCTCGAACCCGGCGTCCCGGAGCGTCCCCTCCATCTCCCGTCCGGCCTCGATCACGCGGTCCCAAGAGCCGCGGAGGCCCGACTCGTCGATCTCGTCCGGCGTCTCGTAGTCGTGATCGGTCGTGAGACGCTGCCATTCGATCGTCAGCGGCCGGTGGCGCTGCAGGTCACGGAAGGCCCCGTAGTCGCAGAGCACGTCGAACCGGTACTGCGTCCGCTCCCACGCCCGGCCGGGCTTGTGGCGGCGGTTCGACCGATCCCCGACGCTGGCCCGCAGGAGCTCCGCCCGCTCCTCGGGCGACATCGCCCGCGCCAGCGCCAGGAGCCGGTCGTCCGGGAGGTCGGTCGCCGCGTACAGCACCGCCGCGGCGACCTTCGTCTCACCGTCGGGATCGAAATCGACCAACGTGACCTCGTCGCGCGGCTCCGGGTCCTCCCCGTCCAGGAGCTTCGCGGCGAGCTCCTCCACGCCCTCCCGGGTCCCGCGCCAGTACCGGGCCCAGGCGACCCCGCGGTCCTCGACGTCGACGCGCTTCAGGAACGCCGGGATCACCGCCCGGAGCTCGGTGAGCATCAGCTGCCCGTACTCGCGCATCTCCGCCAGAGGGTGCACCGACAGCCGCATCAAGAGCTGTTCGTAGGACTGCGCCGTCGCGTAGATCCCCACGTTCGACCGCGTCCCGGCCGGCAGGCACACGCGCAACGTGTCGCAGGTCTTGGCGGTGATCGTGGATCGGTAGACGAAGTCCGAGTCGTGCGGCTGTTGCGGGAACCGTCGTTCGTACCACTCGTACATCGGCTGGAACATCTCGCCGTACAGGCCGAAGACCTCGTCCAGGTAGCCGAGGTACCGCGGCTGGAGCCCGGTGTCCTCGATCTCCGGCGGCACCGTCGCGCGCCAGCGCCCCCCCGGCGTGTCGTCGTAGCGCATGTACCGCGTCGACTGCTCCAGGTACGCGGCCAGCCGTCCCCACTCCAACGCCTTGGCGAGCAGCTGCGAGGCCTGCTCGCACGCGAGGTGCACCCCTCCCAGCTGGGCGACCGAGTCGTCCCCGTACTCCACGAACACCCGGTCGTAGAGCTTCTCGGCGCGCTCCACCCCGACGCTGGTCATCTCGCCGGTCTCGTCGACGTCCTCCGCGAACTCGTCGAGGAAGAGACGCCGCAACGACTTCGTCGTGCGCGAATATCGCGCGAACAGCGCTCCCTTCACGACCTCGGGCAGGTTCATCAGGGCGAATACCGGACCGTCGAGGTTGGTGAAGTGTCGGCCCAGCACCTCGCGCTGATCCTCCGTGAACCCTTCGGTGGCGAACCAGAGGGTCACGGCGACGGCGACGGGGAGGGTTCGGGCGCGAGCATCCCCTGGTGGAGGACGATCACGGTCCCGGGATCGACCGCGGTCCCCGGCTCCGTGTCTTGCTGCGCGACGTTCACCGGGTTGGGGCACTGCGCCAGCGGGAGCACGGGGTCGCTCAGCTGGACCTGGAGGCCGAGGCCCTCGAGCCGCGCCTTCGCGTGCCCGTACGTCAGGCAGGTGACGTCGGGCACGATGACGACGGAGGGGCCGTCGGAGACGACGACGTCGACCGCGCTCCCCTTCGGGATCTGGTCTCCGGCTCCGGGGGACTGGCTGATGATGTGGCCCTCCGGGACCTCCTGGTCGTTCTGGTGATCGGTATCACCGAGCGTGAGCCCCACGTCCTCCAGCACGGCCCGAGCCTCCTCGACGGTGAGGTCCTCGAGCGGCGGCACCGTGACCTTCGGCGGCAGGCGCGAGATCACCAGGTCGACGGCCGTCGTCGACGGATCGACGTGGCGATCCGCCGGAGGGGTCTGCTCGAGCACGATCCCGGGCTCGGTCTCCTCCGGATCGACCACCCGCTTCGTGACGTCGCCGACCTCGAGCCCGCTGTCGGTGATGATCCGTTCGGCCTCGTCCCGGGTCTTGCCGACCACGTCCGGCACCACCACGAGCCCGGTCCCGTCCTCGTCGGTGAGCATCGTGACGACCAGGTACGCCGCCGCGGCGAGCAGCGCCATGACGAGGATCGCCAGCAGGGCTCCCACCCACGCCTTGCGCGAGCCGCCGGGCTCGTCCTCGTGGGGCGGGAGCACCGCGGTCGGCTGCGGTCGAGAGATCACCTGGGTCGCGTCGCCACCCAGCGGCAGGAGCGGGGTGGCCATCACCTCCTTGCCCGTCCGGGCCCGTTCCAGGTCGTCGGCGAACTCCTCAGCCGTCTGGTAGCGGTTGGCCGGGTTCTTCGACAGGGCGCGCATGACCACAGCATCGAGCTCCGCTGGGACATCCGGGTTCGCCGAGGACGGCGCGGGCGGCGTCGCGTTCACCTGCTTGTAGGCGATGGCCATGGGCGAGTCCCCGGTGAAGGGGGGCCGGCCGGTGAGCATCTCGTAGAGCACCACGCCGAGCGAATAGATGTCCGTCCGCGCGTCCACCGGCTGTCCCTGCGCCTGCTCCGGCGAGAGGTACGACGCCGTGCCCATCACCGCCGATGTCTGCGGCGCCGTCTCCGGCCCGCTGATCAGGCGGGCGATGCCGAAGTCCATCACGAGGACCTTGCCCTCGCGGGTGACCATGACGTTCGCCGGCTTGATGTCCCGGTGGATGACGCCCTGTGCGTGCGCGGCCGCCAGCGCGTCCGCGATCCCCTGCGCGATCTGCGCCGCCTGCATCGGCGGCATCGTCTTGCCCGAGCCGAGGAACTCGGCGAGGGTCCGCCCCTCGATGAACTGCATGACGATGTAGGGGGTGTCGTCGTCGGTCCCGGAGTCGTAGACGGAGACGATCCCGGGGTGGTTCAGCCGGGCCGCGGCCTGTGCCTCCCGGCGGAACCGGTCCACGAACGAGACGTCTCGAGCGAACTGCGGCAACAGCGTCTTGATCGCCACCGTGCGGTTGAGCACCCGGTCGCGTCCGCGATACACCTCCGCCATCCCGCCGGCACCGATCCGGGTCTCGATCTCGTAGCGATCTCCGAGGATCTGCTCGGTCAACGTCTTCCCAACTCTCGGGCCTACCGGAGGTACGCGTCGATGATGGCGCGCACGATGGGGGCGGCGACCTGCCCCCCGGTCGCCTCATTCCCGAGGTCTCCGCCGTCGAGGACGATAACCGAGACCGCGATCCGCGGGGCCGAGGCCGGGGCGAACGCGGTGAACCAGGCGTTCGGAGGACGTCCCTCGCCGTTCGTGGCGGTGCCGGTCTTGCCCGCGACCTGGATGCCGGGGATCTGTGCGCGGTAACCGGTCCCCTCGTTCACGACGGCGATCATCATGCGCGTGAGCGTCGCCGCGGCCCCGGGCCCGATCGGATCGCCTGCCGACTCCGGTCCGAACTCCTTGGCGACGCGTCCCTGCGAGTCCCGGACTTGCGTGACGATCCTCGGCTTCATCATCTCGCCGTGGTTCGCCACCGCGGACGCGATCTGCACCATCTGCAGGGGGTTCACGAGGTCGTTGTCGAGGCCGATCGCGGAGAACGCCAGCAAGGGGTCGTTCCGCTCGAAGTACTGCGGCTCGGGGAACCGCCCGTTCTGGTAGGGCAGGTCGAAGGTCACGAGCTGCCGGTCGCACATGGTCCGCGTGGGAGGGTCCGTCGGGCAGAGCCCGTACGCCCTGGCCTGGTCCGCCAGCCGTTCGGGTCCGAGCCGGAGCCCGACCTCCGCGAACGTCACGTTGCAGGATTCCTCGAACGCCTCCATCAGGGTGATCGAGGAAGAGCCGCCGTTGCAGTGCTCGTCGCCGAAGTTTTCGAGCTGCTCGTTCGTGAGCGGCAGCGTGAGCCGATGGGGGTTCGGCCAGGTGCTGTCCGGTCCGAAGCCGTTCTGCAGTGCAGCGGACGCCGTCACGATCTTGAAACTCGAGCCGGGCAGGAAGAGTTCCTGGTTCGACAGGGGTACGAGGGGCTTGTCCTCGTCCGCGTTGAGCCGCTTCCAGGCGGCGCGGATCTCCTGGTCGGTCCCGCTCGAGAGCTCGGTGGGGTCGAACCCCGGGGTCGCGTACATCGCGAGGATGTCGCCGTTGCTCGGGTCCATCGCGACGACCGCCCCCTGGTTCGCGCCGAGCGCGTCGTGGGCCACCTGCTGGAGGGTCGGATCGATCGTGACGAAGACCGAGGCGCCGCGCTTCGGCCGGCCGAGGAACAGGTCGGTGAACGTCGAGATCGCGAGCTCCGAGGCCTCTCCCGAGAGATACGCGTTCATGGACCGTTCGAGGGCGGATCGGCCGTAGATCCGCGAGTAGAACCCGGTGATCAGCCCGTAGAGCGATCCCTGCGGGTAGCGGCGCTCGTAGCGGTATCGCGACCCCTCCGGCGCCGGGACGCTCTCCGCGAGGACGAGCCCGTCGGCCGTGAGGATCGACCCTCGCTGGACGTTGTACTCGGCGATCAGCTGCCGGCTGAAGTTCGCCGGGTGGTTCCTGATGTCGTCGGCGGCGAACACCTGGACGTAGGCGAGCTGTCCGAACAGCAGCGTGAACAGGACCACGATCGCGATCCCGAGCCGCCGGATCCGTCGCTCCATCTACGCTCGCGCCCTCTGCCAGCCGTGCCACGGCCCGGCCGAGATCCGGATCAGGAGCGCGATCACCACCAGGGTCGTGACGCGGCTGGATCCGCCGAACGACACGAGCGGGAGCGGGACGCCGGTGAGCGGGATCAGGCGGGTGACGCCGGCCGCGATCGTGAACGTCTGCAGCGCGATCGTCACGGTCAGGCCCGTGGCGAGGAGGCGGCCGAAGGCATCCTCCCGATCGAGCGCCACGCGGAGCCCCCGTCCGATCAGGGCGACGAACAGCAGGAGGATCGCGGCGGTGCCGAGCATCCCCAGCTCCTCGCCGAAGGCGGACAGGATGAAGTCGCTCGCCGGGTAGGGGATCAGGTCAGGGGACCCTCGCCCCAGCCCGGTGCCGACCAGGCCGCCGGAGGCGAGCGCGAACCAGCTCTGCGCGAGCTGTCCGTACCCGAAGTCGTGGACCTTCCCGGGGTCCAGCGCGTGCAGCCAGTAGGCCACGCGGGCTTGCACGTGCGCGAGGGCGAGGTAGCCGATCCCCGCCCCGACGGCGAAGAGAGCCCCGCCGACGATCAGGTAGCCCAGGCGACCGCTCGCCACCCAGAGCATCACGACGAACACCCCGAAGAAGAGCAGCGACGCCCCGAGGTCTCGTTCGAGGAACAGGACGGCGAGCGACGCCCCCCAGGCGAGGAGCAGCGGCCCGAGATCCTTCGCCCGGGGGAGCCCGAGGCGGCCCACCCCGGCTTCGAGCAGCTCCCGCTTGGCCGACAGGTACGACGCGAGGAAGACGACGATCAGGATCTTCCCGAACTCGGCGGGCTGGAACGTCAGCGGGCCCAGCCTGGCCCACAGACGCGCCCCGTTCACCTGGAACCCGATCCCCGGCACGACCGGGAGCAGGAGGAGCAGCAGGCCGGCCAGTCCGATCGTGTAGGTGTACGCGTCGAGCTGGCGGTCGTCCCGGACGAGCATCAGCGTGACGACGAAAGCGGCCAGCCCGATCAGGAGCCAGAGCGCCTGCGCGTCGGCGACGTCCGTCGGCAGCAACCGGTAGATCATCGCCAGGCCGAGCCCGCCGAGCATCCCGGCGATCGGGAACAGGACCGGGTCGGCCCTCGGCGCGGCCCACCGCACCGCGCCCCAGGCCAGCAGGTAGGCGCCGCCGAGGCTCAGGCCGTAGACGACGATGTCCGAGGGCACGCGTCCCTGCAGGCCGAGGCCCACCATGGCGTACGCGGCGACCGAGACGACCAGCGCGATCAGGAGCAGGAGCAGCCCGGTCCGGGGTCGCGTCCGCGGCTCGGCCACGAAGCTCACGGCTCGCTCCGATCCTTCGTTCCGGCTGCCCTCCGCTCAGCCTCGCGGGCCGTGCGCACGTCCTCCTCCATCTGATCGACGATCCGGAGGGCGGCATCCCGGTCCTCGGCCGCGATCCCGTCGTCGAACTCGGGGTACGTCTCCAGACGCCGGACCTCACCCGCCCTGATGTCGGTGACGATCTCGGGATGGCCGAGATCGACGCCGAGGACGGTGAGCGGGATCCCCTGGAAGACGGCGACCTTCCCCCCCTCCGGCCCGACGTACCACTGGCGGTCGAGCCACGCCCTGGCGCCGACCACCACGGCTACCAGGAGCACGACCACGATCGCCGCCCGGATCCCCCACCGGACGAGCGTTCGCCGGGACGGGGCCGCGACGCGCCGGCCCGGGCCGGCGGCCTCGCCGCCCTCCCCGACGGCGTCGAGCACGACGACCGTGATGTTGTCGATCCCGCCGGCGCGGTTGGCCGCCCGCACGAGCCGATCGGCGGCGCGCTGCGGGTCCGCGCTCGTCTCCAGGATCGCCTGGATCTGGTCCTCGGTCACCATGCCCGTGAGGCCGTCGCTGCACAGCAGGAGGCGATCGCCGTCGGTCAG
Source organism: Actinomycetota bacterium (assembly GCA_044865955.1). Classification (GTDB taxonomy): domain Bacteria; phylum Actinomycetota; class UBA4738; order UBA4738; family HRBIN12; genus JAJNBA01. The sequence continues at coordinate 13,316 of JBIOTM010000014.1, forward strand.
GGAGATGGACTCCTCGTCGACCTCGACCTCCTGGTCGGTGCCGAGCGCGCGGGTCAGGACGTTCTTGTGGGGGTGGACGTCGGCCTCCGCCTCGGTGATCTCACCGGATCGGACCATCCGCTCGACCAGCGTGTGGTCGGAGGTGAGCCTCTGCAGGATGCCGTCGCGCAACAGGTAGGCCCGCGAGTCGCCGACGTGGGCGAGGAGGGCGCTGGTCCCGTCGATCCGGGCGGCGGTCAGGGTCGTCCCCATCCCCGAGAGGTGCTCGTCCTCCAGCGATCGGTCCCAGACCGCGCGGTTCGCCCGCCGGACCTGCTCGGCGAGCGAGCCACGCCCCTCCGAGGCGAGGTGTTCCATCGTCTCCACGGCCACCTGGGAGGCCACCTGCCCGCCGCGGTGCCCGCCCATCCCGTCGGCCACCGCGAACAGCGGCGGATCCACCAGCACGGAGTCCTCGTTGCGTTCGCGCACCCGGCCGATGTCGGTCGCGTGGCCGACCTCGATCTTCATCGGCGGAGCTCCAGGACGGTCTGCCCCACGCGGACCCGGTCCCCCGGCTGGAGCATGGCCGGTGCCGCGAGCTTCTGATCGTTCACGAACGTGCCGTTCGTGGACCCCAGATCCTCCACGAACCAGGAGTTGTTCTTGGCGAACAGCCGGGCGTGCTGCTGCGAGGCGTAGGTGTCCTCCACCCGGAGCTCGCATTCCGGGGCCCGGCCCACCGTCATGCTCGCGGCGAGCTTGACCGTCCGCGGCTTCGCGTCCCCGTGCCCCTGGACGAGGAGCGTCGACGGGCCGGGCGGCAGGGTGGGGGCCGGTTGGCGGCGCCTGCCGCCGCGGTCCGCGGCGGCCGGCGCCTCCGCCACGGACAGGCCGCGGACCACCCACCGCATCGAACGCCAGATGAACAGGAACAGCAGCGCGAAGAGCCCGTACTTGAGGGCCGAGAGGGCGAAGGGCGTGATCTCGTCGGCGAGCATCCTCGTCACCCTCAGTCCCGCCGGAACTCGATCACGGTCGTGCCGATCGTGATCTTGTCGCCGTCGGACAGATCGCGGGACTGGACCGTCTGCCCGTTCAGCCGCGTTCCGTTCGTGGAGCCGAGGTCGGTGATCGTCCACGTCCCGTCGCGGAGCTTCAGCTGGGCGTGCGTGCGGGACGCGCCCTTGTCCTTCAGGACGACGTCGCAATCAGCCAGGCGCCCGATCGTGACGGTGTCGGACGAGAGGGGGACCGTGCGCTCGCCCCCCTCCTCCCGGATGACCACGGAGGCCCGGCTCGCGGCCGTCGGGTCCTCGTCCACGCCCTCGACGAGCGTGGCCGCGCAGTTCAGGTCGCCCTTCTTGAGGTGGTCGTCGACCACGAACTCGACCTCGGGGGGACCGACGAGCCCCCAGCCGCGCTCGGCCGCCGACTCGCGGATCACCCGCTTCAGCTCGGAGACGATCGCCTCCTCGGCCCGCTCGTACCGCGCGGCGTCCTCGGGGGACAGCGACAGCTCGAACCGGTTCGGCGCCCAGACCTCGGAGACGCCGACGCTCCGTCCGGCCTCCATCTCGCGGATGACGCGCTTGGCGATCTCCACCGGCTGCACGCCGCTGCGGAAGGTCTTCGAGAACAGACCTTCGACCAGTCCACCGAGGCGGCGTTCGAAATCGCGGAGGATCGGCACGTCGTTCGGGTGAGCGCGTGGGGTGGAACGCGCTTCGGAGCAATCCTACCGCCGGGGTTGGGCGTCTTCCCCGTTGGGCCCGTGCGGGATCGGAAGCTCCGATCCCCTCGGGTGTTCCCAGATCGGATCGGCGAAGCCGAACCGCTCGTCGGGGGGCAACCGCCGCCAGCGCCACTCGCAGATCTCCCAGTAGGTGCGGCGCGCGAACACCAGGACCAGGACCGCCAGGAGGAACCGGAGGGTGGGGGTCGGGGAGATGGTCACCACGCCGAGGGCGATCCCGGAGAGGGAGACGAGGGTCCAGGCCGCGAGCGCGGCGAACCCGACCACCATCAGATGGCGCATCAGGTCGTCGAAGTCGAGCCGGGTTCGCGCGCTCATGCCCCTCATCCCATCGGTCGGAGCGGGGAGGGAACTGGATAGGTCGCCGGTCGATGCTGCCTCACCCGAGCGACCGTGGGCCGACCGGCCGAAGGGCCGCTGCTACGATGACCTCCCGCTCGGGCGAGTGGCGGAATTGGCAGACGCGCACGGTTCAGGTCCGTGTCCGGTTATCCCGGGTGGGGGTTCAACTCCCCCCTCGCCCACGTTCCTCGTCGGTCCGCGCTCCGACGCGGCGGGTGGTCGGCGTATACTCGGGCTCCCGCGAAAACCCCCACGTAGATGCCTGTTCTCGCAACCATCGCCGCGTTGGAGCTGTCGGGCTCCGCCCTCACGCTGGTCGCCCTCGTGGCCATCGGGTTGTCGGTCGTGGCCGTCCTCTACGCCATCGCGAACGCCGGGCGTGCCGGCGGCGGGGCGGGCGGGCGGGTGCGTCTGGATGAGACGCTCCGGGGCGTGCTCCAGGGTCAGGCCCAGCAGCTCCAACGACTCGAACGCGCGATCCGCGCGCTCCATGCGGCCGACACGAAGCAGCAGACCCTGATCGAAGGGTCGATCCGGAACGTGTCGCTGCTGCGATACGACGCGTTCGAGGACGTTGGGGGCCGGCTGTCGTTCTCGTGCGCGCTGCTCGACGGCGAGGGGAGCGGCGTTGTCCTCACGTCGATCAACGGGCGACAGGAGACACGGGTGTACGCGAAGCCGGTCACGCAGGGCGCGAGCTCGTACAACCTCTCGCTGGAGGAGGAGGAGGCGATCCGTCGCGCCTTGGGCGGCCGGCAGGCCCCCGTGGAGGCCAGGTGATCCGAAGGCGCGACGGGGTGGACGGTCCGGGCCCGGGTGGTCCTGGCCCCGAACGAACGGAGGCAGGCATGGCAGACAACGGAGAGGTGACGATCGTCGGCGCCGGCGCGCGCCTGGAAGGCAACGTGGTCTCGGCGGGGAACCTCCGGATCGACGGGCAGGTGAAGGGGCAGATCAACGCCGAGGGGGACGTCGCCCTGTCGCCCCAGAGCCAGGTCGAGGCCGACATCCGGGCCCAGAACGTCAGCATCGCCGGCCGTTTCAAGGGCACCATCCAGGTGAAGGGCAAGGCGCACCTGGCTCGCGGCGGCCGCATCGACGGGAACATCAGCTCGAAGACCCTGGTGGTCGAGGAAGGCGGCGTGTTCCACGGCCAGAGCATCATGGACGGCTCGACCGGGGCTGAGGCTCCCAAGCCGCCGGCCGCGGCGCAGCAGAAGACGGAGGAGCGGACGGGGGAGAGGCGGGACGAGCCCGAGGTGAAGGTGCCGTAGGTGCTCGATGTCAAACGGATCAGGGAGGATCCCGAACCGTTCCGTGCGGCGCTCGCCCGGCGACACCTCGCCGACGCCGTCGACCGGCTGTTGGAGGCGGACGAGCGGCGCCGATCGCTGACGGCCCAGGTCGAGGAGCTGCGAGCGGAGCAGAACCGAGCGTCCAGAGCGATCGGCGCCGCCGAGGGCGACGACAAGCAGAAGCTGATCGACGAGGTCTCGACCGTGTCCGCGCAGCTGAAGGAGCTGGAGCCGCAGCTGGCCGACGCCGAGGCCGCGCTCAACGGCCTGCTGGCGGAGACGCCCAACACCCCGCACGAGAGCGCGCCCGACGGGCTCACGGAGGAGGACGCCGTCGAGGTCAAGCGCAACCACGACCAGCCGCCGGCGTTCGACTTCGAGGTGCGTGACCACGTCGAGCTGGGAGCGATGCTCGGCGTCCTGGACGTCGACCGGGCGGTGCGGACCTCCGGTTCGCGCTTCGTCTATCTGATGGGCGACCTCGTGTTCGTGCAGTTCGCGCTGATGCGCCACGCGATGGACATCCTGGAGGACGAGGGGTTCACACCGATGATCCCGCCGGTCCTGGTCCGTGAGGATGCGATGTACGGGACCGGCTTCCTGCCCACCGACGCCGTGCACATCTACGTGACCCGTGACGACGACCTCTACCTTGCGGGCACGGCCGAGGTGCCGCTCGCCGCGTTCCACATGGGAGAGATCCTCGACGAGGCCGACCTGCCCTTGCACTACGCGGGATACTCGTCGTGCTTCCGCCGCGAGGCCGGCTCCTACGGGAAGGACCTCGGCGGGATGTTCCGCGTGCACCAGTTCGACAAGGTCGAGATGTTCGCGTTCTGCGCACCGGAGACCTCGTGGGAGGAGCACGACCGGCTGCTCGGGATCGAGGAACGGATCATCGGGAACCTCGAGATCCCGTACCGGGTGGTGAACATCGCGGCCGGGGACCTCGGCGGGTCTGCCGCGAAGAAGTACGACATCGAGGCGTGGATGCCAGGGCAGGGACGGTACCGCGAGATCACGTCGTGCTCGAACACGACTGACTACCAGGCCCGCCGGATGCAGACCCGGGTGCGCCGCACCGGCGGCGAGATCGAGATCCTGCACACCCTGAACGGCACGGCCACGGCGATCGGTCGGACGCTGATCGCGATCCTCGAGAACCACCAGCGGGCCGACGGGAGCGTCGAGATCCCCGCGAAGCTGCACCCCTACCTGCCCGAACGCGCCCGGGTCCTCTCGCCGACCGCCGACTAGCCCTCCGTCGTCCCCGGGGCGGGGGCCCGTTCCGATCCGAGCGCGGTCGAGCCCCGGTCCGGCCCCGACCGAGACGGCGTCACGTCGACGGCCACGCCCTGCCACACCTCCGGGACGGCGCCGGGCGGGGACACCCGCCGGCCGAACGAGTGGATCCAACGGATCTCACCGTCGCGCCGGACCACCCGGTACTCGTCCTCCCAGAAGCCCGTCTCGTTGGATCGATCGGCGGATGCCTGGACCCCGGTCCGGTCGTCCGGATGGACGATCCGCAGGAAGTGCTCCCGCTCGACCATGAGTTCCTCCGGCGCGTACCCGAGGACCTCGACGCACTGGGCGCCGATGAACGTGTACCGCTCGAAGCCGGTGCCGGGATCGATCGTCTCGGTCCAGGGGATCGTCATCGCTCCGTCCAACGCGGTCCGGACGTGCCGCTCCGACGACTCGAGCCGGGCATGGGCCTCCTGCTCCCCGGTGACGTCGAGCAGCACGCCCTGCAAGCGCCAGGGGCGCCCCTCCGCGTCGCGATCCAGCATCCTGCCGGTGTCGTGGAGCCAGATCGCCGCGCCGTCCGATCGGATCATCCGGTAGCGGCGGCTCCACTCCTCCCCCGTTCGCCAGGTGTGTCTGGACTCCTCGGCCACGCGATCCCGGTCGTCGGGATGGATCATGTCGAGCCATCTCGTCGGCTCGTACAGCCAGTCCCCGATCGGATAGCCCACCAGATCTGCGGCCTGCGGGCTGATGTACGGGATCTTCACCGTCGGCGGCCCGGCGTCACCCTCGTAGCTCAGCTCGTACGAGTACGCGACGACCGGCCCGAGCTCGGTGAGCGTTCGGAATCGATCCTCGGCCTGCTCGGCCTTCCTCTCCGCCTCCTTCCGCGCCGTGATGTCGAGCATGACCCCCTGGAACGAGGACGGCTCTCCGCGATCGGTGCGGGCGATCAGGGAGGCGTGGTCGAGGACCCACACGATCCGGCCGTCCTTCGCCAGGCAGCGGTACTCGATCCCCAGCGGATCCCCGGTCCGGGCGGTGGCGCCCACCGCCTCGGACACGCGCGCCCGGTCGTGCGGGTGGATGCGGGCCTCGACGTCCCATGCGTCGGGGGCGAATCCGAGGACCTGTTCGACGTGGGGGCTCACGTAGCTGAACGTCCTCGCGTCCGGCGCCGGACCGACCTCCCAGATGTAGGCGATCCCCGGCATGTTCTCGACGAGCCGCCGGTACCGTTCCTCCATGTCGCGGACCTCGCGCTCCATGCGGCGGCGTTCGCCGATCTCCAGCCCCATGAGCTCGTTCGCTTCCTCCAGCGCGCTGGTCCTCTCGGCGACGCGGCGCTCCAGGTCCTCCGTGGTGAGGAGCAGCATCTCCCTCGCCTCGCGCTCGGCGGTGATGTCGATCATCACCCCGTGCCAGGCGGCGGGCCCGTCGCTGCCCCGCATCAGGGTGGCTCGGTCCTGGACCCAGACGACCCTGCCGTCGCTCGCGATCAACCGGTACTCGAGGTCCCACGGTTCGCCTGTCTCGCTGTGTCGGTCGTGCCGGGCGAGGACGGGCTCGCGATCGTCGGGATGGAGGAGCTCGATCCAGATGTCGGGCTGATCGAGCCACTCGGCCCGGGAGTAGCCCAGCACCTCTTCCACGTGGGGGCTCACGAAGAGCGTTCGGCGTTCGTCGTCCGGCCCCATCTCGTAGACCACGGCCGGCACCCGTTCGACGAGCGCCCGGTAGCGCTCCTCCGAGTCGCGGACGTCTCGTTCCGATCGCTTCTGCTTCGTCAGGTCCTCGATCACGCCATGCCACGCGAGGCGGCTCCCGTCGTCGCTCAGGACGAGCAGGCTCGAGTCGCGGAGCCAGACCACCTCGCCGTTCGGTCGGCGCATCCTGTACTCCGCCCGGAACGGGGTGCCTCGCTCCCAGGACTGGTCCCGGATCGCTCGGACGCGGTCCCGATCGTCCGGATGCATCGAGCGCTTCCACAGCTCGCGGTCCTCGATGTACCGCTCCGGTGGATGCCCCAGGATCTTCTCGATGTTGGGGCTGATGTAGAGGCAGGACGGGAGCCTCTCGTCCGAGTCGACGTAGACGACCACGGGGAGCTGTTCGACGAGCTCTCGCACGCGGGACCGGGACGCGAAGGGGTCGAGGCTCCCGGAGGGCGTGGATCCGGTGTCGCCCGGCATCGCTCCGAGCCTACCCCGGGAGGCCGCCCAGCATGCCGTACGCTCCCCTCGGGAGGATGGCCGAGCGGACGAAGGCGACGGTCTTGAAAACCGTTAGCGGGGCGACCCGCTCCAGGGTTCGAATCCCTGTCCTCCCGCCATCTACCTGAGGTTTGGCACCTCGGTGCGGAAGGTCGACCTCGAGACATCGATGGGTCCGCATTGGGTCCGCACTTCGCGGCGCAACTGCCCATCGCTCGGCGGGTCGCGAGGTGCCCTGTGGACATCTGGGTGGTGGACTCGACGAGCCTCGACGGGTCCAGGAAAACCAAGGCACTCTCCCCAACCGCGATGCTCGAGTAGCGACTAGCGATACCCCCAACGCGGGGCGAGGACCATCATGGGCGAGACTGCCTCGCATCCGTCGTCGGCCAGCTGCAGGTCCGTCGGCATTCCTGTTGAGATCGCCCGAGGAACCGGGTGCCTGGAGTGGTCTGGGCCCCGAGGGTGGGCGTAGGGGGTTTCGATCCCGGCGAAGCCGGTCGAAGATCTCGAACTCCGTCATGGGTCAAGAGCGCTTGATCGCGAGCGGCAACGAGCATCCGGGCGTAGGCCGCGTCGGCGGCGTCGTCTCGGACCCATCATCCGGAACAGACCGCCCAGCGTGTGCTCGACATACACCTGGCACAG
>JBIOTM010000015.1:0-3994 GCA_044865955.1 Actinomycetota bacterium
CGATGTTGCGGACCTGAGCGGTCAGGTTCGAGGCCATGAAGTTCACGCTCTCGGTCAGGTGCCGCCAGGTCCCGGACACGTCCTCGACCTCGGCCTGGCCCCCGAGCTTGCCCTCGGTTCCGACCTCGCGGGCGACCCTGGTGACCTCGTCGGCGAAGGAGCGGAGCTGGTCCACCATCGTGTTGATCGTGTTCTTCAGCTCGAGGATCTCGCCCTTGACGTCCACCGTGATCTTCTGCGACAGGTCGCCCTTGGCGACGGCGGTCGTGACCTGGGCGATGTTGCGGACCTGTCCGGTGAGGTGGGACGCCATCGAGTTGACGTTCTCGGTGAGGTCCTTCCACGTTCCGGCGACGCCGGGGACCTGCGCCTGGCCGCCGAGCTTCCCCTCCGTGCCGACCTCGCGGGCGACCCTGGTGACCTCGTCGGCGAAGGAACGGAGCTGGTCCACCATCGTGTTGATCGTGTTCTTCAGCTCCAGGATCTCGCCCTTGACGTCGACGATGATCTTCTGCGAGAGGTCGCCGCCGGCCACGGCCGTGGTGACGCGCGCGATGTCGCGGACCTGGCTGGTCAGGTTCGAGGCCATGAAGTTCACGTTGTCGGTCAGGTCCTTCCACGTCCCCGACACGCCCGTGACCTGCGCCTGGCCGCCGAGGTCGCCCTCGGTGCCGACCTCGCGGGCGACGCGGGTGACCTCGTCGGCGAACGAGGAGAGCTGGTCCACCATCGTGTTGATGGTGTTCTTCAGCTCCAGGATCTCGCCCCGCACATCCACGGTGATCTTCTGGGACAGGTCACCCTTGGCGACCGCGGTCGCGACCTGGGCGATGTTGCGGACCTGCCCGGTCAGGTTGGACGCCATCGAGTTCACGTTCTCGGTGAGGTCCTTCCACGTGCCGGCCACACCCGGCACGTCCGCCTGCCCGCCGAGCCTGCCCTCGGTGCCCACCTCGCGGGCGACGCGCGTGACCTCGTCGCCGAAGACGCGCAGCGTGTCGGTCATCGAGTTGATCGTGTCGGCGAGCGCGGCGACCTCGCCCTTGGCGCCGACCGTGATCTTCTGCGAGAGGTCGCCGCGAGCGACGGCGCTGGCGACCTGAGCGATGTTGCGGACCTGACCGGTGAGGTTGGACGCCATGTGGTTGACGCTGTCCGTCAGGTCCTTCCACGTGCCGGACACGCCCTTCACGTTGGCCTGGCCGCCGAGCTTGCCCTCGGTGCCGACCTCGCGGGCGACCCGGGTGACCTCGTCGGCGAACGAGGAGAGCTGGTCCACCATCGTGTTGATGGTGTTCTTCAGCTCCAGGATCTCGCCCTTCACGTCGACGGTGATCTTCTGAGACAGGTCGCCCTTGGCGACCGCGGTCGCGACCTGGGCGATGTCGCGCACCTGCCCGGTCAGGTTGGACGCCATCAGGTTGACGTTGTCGGTGAGGTCCTTCCACGTGCCGGACACGCCCTTGACCTTGGCCTGGCCGCCGAGCTTGCCGTCGGTGCCCACCTCCTTGGCGACGCGGCTCACCTCGGCGCCGAACGACGAGAGCTGATCGACCATCGCGTTCACGGCGCGGCCGATCCGCAGGTACTCGCCCTTGACCGGCCTCCCCTCGATGCTGAGCGCGACCCGCTGGGACAGGTCGCCGCGGGCGACCGCCTCGATGACGCGAGCGATCTCCGTCATCGGCCGGATCAGGTCGTCGATCAGGGCGTTCATCGCCGTCGCTCGATCCGTCCAACCACCCCCGGCTCCCGTGAGGGCGACCCGCTCCGACATCCGTCCGTCTCGACCCACCAGCCTCGAGACGCGATCGACCTCGGCCGTGGTCTTGTCGATCAGGCCGACGCAGTCGTTGAACGCCGTCGCGATCCTGCCGGGGAGCCCGGTGCGCCGGGCCGGAAGGCGTACGTCGAAGTCGCCGTGCTTGAGGGCCACCAGGGCGTCGAGCACCTCCTGGAGCAGCGCCTCGTCGACGTCGCGCCGTCCGTTCTTCGACGTGGCGACCTTCGTGGACCTGTCGGCTCGCGAGGCCGGATCTGCCGCGGGCTCGGCGGCGCGCGTGCGTCGTCGCGGCCGCTCGGTGTTCAGTGTCATCGGTCCTCTCCTCTCGCCCCCCGCCCCGAAGGGCACGCCCTGCCGTGGAGGATCTACCGTTTCACGCTTCCGCGCTCACCTCGCCGGCGGCCCGTGTGCGCACGACCAGAAGCGCCGCGTCGTCCGCGTTCAGCCCCCCGTTCGAATCCAGGACCGCCTCCTCGAGCCGCTTCGCCAGCTCGTTCGCGTCCCCGTCCGCGTGTCGTCGCAGCACGTCCACCAGGACGGCCTCGTCGGAGGTGGTGCCGTCCTCGGTGTGGACGTCCACGCAACCGTCGGTGAAGAAGACCAGGACGTCTCCGTGCCGAAGCGTCACCCGCCTCTCCAGCAGGAGGGGATCGGGGACGAGCCCCACGGCGGTACCCATCTCGCCGACCGCGCGCACCGAGCCCGTCCGGCCGTCGAGCAACAGCGGACGGGGATGGCCTCCCAGGCTCAGCGTCACGTCGACGCCGTGCGGCGACGGTTCGAGCACGCCGTGCGCGATCGTACAGAAGCGCTCGCCCAGCGCCTCGGACAGCATCACCCGATTGAGGATCTTCAGGACGTCGGCGGGCGCGGTTCCGAGCAGCGCCGCCGCCCGGGTGGTGTAGCGCGCGAGCGCGGTGACGGCGGCCGCCTCGATGCCGCGACCGGACACGTCGCCGACCACGAGCCCCCACCGGTCGCCGCCGAGCGCGTAGAGGTCGTAGAAGTCCCCACCGACAACGGTTCCGTCCCCGAACGGTCGGTACGCGGCCGCGACGTCGAGGCCCGGGATGTCGGGCAGGGCGGGCGGCACGAGCGAGGCCTGCAGCACCTGAGCCTGCATCGAGCGCTGTCCGTACAGCCGCGCCCGCTCGACCGCCTGCGCGCACTGCGTCCCCAGAGCCGCCAGGAACGACCGGAGCTCACCGTCGACTTCCCGTTCGCGCGGGAACGCCAGCTCGATCGCGCCGAGGATCTCGCCCCTGATCGCGAGCGGGACGATCGCCCGCGGAGCGGAGTGGTCCGACCCGTCTCCGGCGCCGGGCCGGTTCGGCACAGTGACGACGCCGCCGCGCCGGAGCACCGCTCCCAGCGGATCTCCGTTCGAAAGCGAGATGGCGCGTGGCGAATCGGTGTCTTCGCCGATGGACACGACAGGCCTCAGCGTCCCGTCCTCCGAGAGCATGAAGCAGGTGCCCCCGGTGGCGCCCAGCTCCGCCAGCGCGTGGGTCATCACCGCCTCGGCGACGTCGATCGGACCGAGCGCTGCCGATAGGCCTGATGTGAGCGACTGGAGCCGTGACAGCCGGGCCGCGGTCTGCTCGGCTCGGGAACGGAGCCTGCGCTCGGATTCGAGCAGGCGAGTGCGGCCGATGGCCGCGGCAAGCCTCGAGGTCAGGACGTCGAGGAGCGTGTCCTCGTGGGTTGGTTCCTCCGGGCCGAGGAACAGCCACAGGCCGCCCGCGACACCCCGCGCCCCGAGGATGGGAAGCGCCCGCGCGCGAACGGCGCCGAGATCGGCGCGGGTTCGCGGTTCCAGCACGTCGTCGGGGAGCGGACGAACCTCGACGGGCGAACCGGTGCGGATGGCCTCGGTGAGGGGGAGCGGGGCATCCAGCGACAGGCCGTGGCAGCGAGCGGCGAGCCCTTCCAGACCGGCGCTCGCGGAGACGGCCTCGACGCGGAGCCGGAACCCCGCCAGGCCGACGACGGCGCCGGTGGCTCCGAAGGCCGCCAGCCCCGGCCCGACCGCCGCCGCGATCACCTGAGGCGCGGTGGCGCAGCCGCCCAGGGCCTCGTCGAGCAGGACCACCCTGCGAAGGGCCTCGGCGGGAAGCGACGCAGGAACCGACGCACGCATGACCGGGGACGGCCGCGCATCGATGGGTGCAGAAGGCATCCCCACCGCGCCGGCGTCTCCTTGACCCTTCG
>JBIOTM010000016.1:0-2391 GCA_044865955.1 Actinomycetota bacterium
TCCAGAAGGCCGGCTACGCCTCGGACCCGGTGACCGACGGGACCCTCGAGGGCTACCAGGTCTACAAGGTGCCGATGACCTCGATCACCGTGCGGGCGGTCGAGGAGCTGGGGCTCACGCGCAAGGAGGCGGAGCGCTCGAAGAACATGTTCGCGCTCGGCCTCCTGTCGTGGATGTACGGCCGGCCGACCGAGGTCACCCTGAACTGGCTGCACAAGAAGTTCGGGGACAAGCCGCAGGTCTTCGACGCGAACGTCGCCGCGTTCAAGGCGGGCTACAACTTCGGCGAGACGACGGAGCTCTTCGCGACGTCCTACGTCGTGAAGCCGGCGCCGGCCCGGCCCGGCACGTACCGGAACATCTCAGGCGCGACCGCGCTCGCCTGGGGGCTCGTCGCCGCGGCCGAACGCAGCGGCCTCCGGCTGTTCTACGCGAGCTACCCGATCACCCCGGCCTCCGAGCTCCTGCACGAGCTCTCGCGGCTGAAGAACTTCGGCGTCATCACGCTCCAGGCCGAGGACGAGATCGCCGCGGCCAACGTCGCCCTCGGGGCCTCGTTCGCCGGCGACATCGGCGTGACCGGCACCAGCGGCCCGGGGATGGACCTGAAGGCGGAGACGCTCGGCCTGGCCGTGACGCTCGAGCTCCCGATGGTGATCGTCGACGTGCAGCGCGCCGGTCCCTCGACCGGCATGCCGACCAAGACCGAGCAGGCCGACCTGCTGCTCGCGCTGTTCGGCCGCCACGGCGAGTCCCCGATGCCCGTCGTCGCCGCCAAGTCGTCCTCGCACTGCTTCGAGGCCGCGATCGAGGCGGTTCGGATCGCGGTGAAGTACCGGACGCCGGTGATCCTGCTCTCGGACACGTTCCTCGGGAACTCGTCCGAGCCCTGGCTGATCCCGGACGCGGAGGGCCTCCCCACGATCGACCCGAGGTTCGCCGAGGGCCCGAACGCCGGGCAGGAGTTCCTGCCGTACCTCCGCGACGAGAACCTCGCGCGACCGTGGGCGGTCCCCGGAACGCCGGGTCTGCGACACCGGATCGGCGGCCTCGAGAAGGAGGACGGGACCGGCGACATCAGCTACGACCCGGAGAACCACGAACTCATGACCCAGCTCCGCGCCGCCAAGGTCGCGAAGGTGGCCGAGGACGTCCCGCCGCTCGAGGTCGACGACCCCGACGGCGACGCCGAGCTCCTGGTCCTGGGATGGGGGTCGACCTACGGGACGATCCGCGCCGCGGCCCGCCGAGTGCGCGAGCGCGGACGCAAGGTCGCCACCGCGCACCTCGTCCACCTGAACCCGTTCCCCGGGAACACCGGGGACGTCGTGCGGGCCTATCCGAAGGTCCTGATCCCCGAGCTGAACCTCGGGCAGCTGGCGCTCCTGATCCGCGGCAGGTACCTGGCCGACGCGCGCAGCTTCACGAAGGTGCAGGGCCAGCCGATCTTCGCGGAGGAGCTGGAGAACGAGATCATGCGGGTGGGCGAGGAGCCGGACGGGTGGGCGGGGAGCTAGACGGGTGGGCGGGGGGCTAGAAAGGTGATGCACGGATGAGCGAACCCTCTCCCCCCGAGGGCAACGGCGGCGGCCCCGTCGGCGCCCTGACCAAGAAGGACTTCACCAGCGACCAGGAGGTCCGCTGGTGCCCCGGCTGTGGCGACTACGCGATCCTCGCGACCGTGCAGTCGTTCATGCCCGAGCTCGGCATCGTGCCGGATCGAACGGTCTTCGTTTCGGGGATCGGCTGTTCCGGCCGGTTCACGTACTACATGGACACGTACGGCGTGCACGGCATCCACGGCCGCGCGCCTGCCCTGGCGACGGGGATCGCGACCGCCCGTCCGGACCTGTCGGTCTGGGTCGTCACCGGCGACGGCGACGGCCTGTCGATCGGCGGCAACCACCTGATCCACGCCCTGCGGCGGAACGTGAACTTCAAGGTCCTGCTGTTCAACAACCAGATCTACGGCCTGACGAAGGGGCAGTACTCGCCGACCTCGGAGGAGGGCAAGGTCACGAAGTCGACCCCGTTCGGATCGGTCGACCACCCGTTCAACCCGATCGCGCTCGCGCTCGGGGCCGAGGCGAGCTTCGTCGCGCGGACGCTCGACAACGACCGCCGGCACCTCGGGCAGGTGCTCCGCCAGGCGGCCGCGCACCGCGGCACGGCGTTCGTCGAGATCTATCAGAACTGCAACGTCTTCAACGACGGCGCCTTCGACGTGCTCCGGGAGAAGCCGCAGGGCGTCCACAACCAGATCCGCCTCGAGCACGGACAGCCGATCGTGTTCGATGAGGACACGCGATGCGTTCGCGTCGGGGACAACGGCCGGCTCGAGATCGCGAGCGTCGCCGAGACCGATCCCGAGCGGATCGTCGTCCACGACGT
>JBIOTM010000017.1:0-11209 GCA_044865955.1 Actinomycetota bacterium
CGTCGGAGGCGCCCCGGGAACCTCGGCGGAGGACCCGTACGAGGCGCTCTCGAAGCGATTCGCGAGCCTGATCGAGGTGGCCGATCAGGAAGCCGAACGGATCGTGGAGGACGCCACGGCGGCCGCCGCGGAGGCCCTCGAGGAAGCTCGCAGCGAGGCCGATCGGATCAAGGTGGACGCGCAGGCGCGCGCGGAGGAGGCCCGCCAGGAGGGAACGGATCTCCTCGAGCGAGCGAAGGTCGAGTCCGAGCGGGTCCTGTCCGGCCTGGCGGACCGCCGTCGGCGTCTGGTGACGCAGCTGGAGGAGATGCGCGCGAAGCTCATCGCCGTCGCGGACGACCTCGGCGCGCCGCTCGAGGAAGCGGCGAGGTCGGATGCCGAGGACGCCGAGACGGATCGCGCGCTCGAGACGGCCACACCGGTCGGGGACGACGCCCCGGTCGACCCCGCCTACGAGGATCTCTGGGTGGGCACCGACGACGCCGTCGATCTTCCCGATCTGACGTCGATCGACCTGGACTTCGACGACGGCGACCGATAGGCCGAGGCGACCGGCGCCGAGGTGGCGCCTGGGACAATCGTCAACGCGATGGACGTTGACGATCGTCTGAGGGAGATCGAGGCCCGCTTCGAGCAGGTCCAGGCGGAGATGGCCTCGCCCGAGGTTGCGGGCGATGCGGACCGATTGCGCACGCTCGGCAAGACCTACGCCGAGCTCGAGGAGATCGTTCGGCCGTACCGCGACTACCGGCGGGCCCTGGCGGACAGGGACGAGGCCCGTGAGCTCGCGGCGGCCGAATCCGACCCGGAGATGGCGGAGGCGTTCGAGGAGGAGGCGCGAGGCGCCGCCGAACGGGTGGAGGCGCTGCGGGCGCGGCTGGAAGAGGCCCTGGTCCCGAAGGACCCGAACGCCGGCAAGGACCTGATCCTGGAGATCCGCGCGGGCGCGGGCGGGCAGGAGGCCGCGCTCTGGGCGGGGGATCTCTTCGAGATGTACCGGCACCTGGCCGACCGCAGGAGATGGAAGACCGACGTGCTGTCGTCCGCCCCCTCGGAGCTCGGCGGCTTCAAGGAGGTCGTGCTCGAGGTGCGGGGGCGCGACGCCTACGGACGCCTGAAGCACGAGTCCGGGGTCCACCGGGTCCAGCGCGTGCCCGCCACCGAATCGAAGGGACGCACGCACACGTCGACCGCGACCGTCGCGGTGATGCCGGAGGCCGAGGAGGTCGAGGTCGAGATGCGGCCGGAGGACCTGGAGATCGACGTCTACCGCTCCTCCGGCCCCGGGGGTCAATCGGTCAACACCACCGACTCCGCCGTCCGGATCGTGCACAAGCCCACCGGGATCAAGGTCGAGGTGCAGGAGGAGCGCTCGCAGCTCCAGAACCGCGAGAAGGCGATGCGGTACCTCCGCGCCCGCCTCCATCAGAAGGCCATGGAGGCGCGGCAGGCGGAAGAGGCGGCGGCACGGCGCTCGATGGTCGGCACGGGCGAGCGTTCGGAGAAGATCCGCACGTACAACTTCGCCGAAGGGCGGGTCACGGACCATCGGGTCAAGCACACCTCCCATCAGCTCGCGGAGGTCCTCCAGGGCGGTCCGGAGCTGGACGGGTTCACCGACCTCCTGAACGCGGCGGAGCGCGCCGCCCAGCTGTCCCAGGAGCGCTGACGTGCATCCGGCGCAGGTCGTGCGTCGAGCCGCCGACTACCTCGAGCGGCACGGGGTCGAGAGCCCGGTTCCCACCGCCGAGCGGCTGCTGGCGCACGCCCTGGGGACGGATCGGTCGGGCGTGTACGCGCGTGACGGCCTGACGTCGCAGGAAGCCAAGGTGTTCGGGCGAGCGCTCTGCCGGCGGTGCGCCGGCGAGCCGCTCCAGCACGTGACGGGCGACCAAGGGTTCCGGCGGATCGTGCTGCAGGTCCGGCCGGGCGTGTTCATCCCCCGGCCGGAGACAGAGGTGCTCGTGCAGGTGGCGCTGGACGAGCTGGCCGGGACCCCGGCGCCGCTCGTGATCGATGTGGCCACGGGCAGCGGGGCCGTGGCGCTCTCGATCAAGGACGAACGACCCGACGCACGGGTGCTGGCGACCGATCTCTCGCCGGACGCCGTGGCCCTGGCGCGAGCGAACGCCGATGCCCTCGGCGTCGAGGTCGTCGTCCTCGAAGGCGACCTGCTCGAGCCGCTCCCGCCGGAGCTCCGCGGGCGCGTGGACGCCGTGCTGGCGAACCCGCCGTACGTCGATCCCTCCGCGCGGGATCGGCTGCCACCCGACGTGCTCGCCGAGCCAGGCATGGCGGTCTTCGGGGGCGTCGACCTGTACCGGCGGCTCTTCGCTCAGGCGGTCGGGTCCCTGCGACCCGGCGGGCTCGTCGCCGTGGAGATCGAGGAGCACGCCGCCGACGCCGTGTTGGACGCCGCCACACGGGCGGGCTTGGTCGGCCCGGCCGTGCGCCCGGACCTCGCCGGCCGCGACCGGGTGGTGAGCGCGCGGAGCCCTCACCGCCCGTGACGGCCCTCGAGGGACCGCCGGCGGAGGCCGTGGCGGCCGCGAGCCGCGGCGACCTGATCGTGTTCCCGACCGACACCGTGTACGGGATCGGAACCCGGCCGGACGACCCGGCGGCGACCGGCCGCCTCTTCGAGGCGAAGCAGCGACCCCGCGATCTCGAGCTCCCGGTGCTCGTGGCCTCCCTCGACCAGGCCAGAGCCGTGGCCGCGTTCGACGATCGGGCCGATCGCCTCGCGGCGGCGTGCTGGCCCGGCCCGCTCACCCTCGTCCTCCCCAGGGGCGCGGACGCCTCCGGATGGGACCTCGGCGGGGATCCGACCACCGTCGGCGTCCGCGTCCCGCGTCACCCGCTCGCGCTGGCCCTCCTGGCGGAGACCGGGCCACTGGCGGTCACGAGCGCGAACCGTTCCGGCCGTCCCCCCGTCCGGACCTGCGAGGAGCTCACCGCCCTCTTCGGGGCGCTGGTCGCCATCTACCTCTGCCAGGAGGAGCCGTTGACGGGCGTCGCATCCACGATGGTCGACCTCGCCCACGGACCGGCGCGACTCCTCCGGGTCGGCGACCTGACGGCCGAGGCGATCGCCGAGCTCCTGCCGCACGAGCGGGCGTTGCTAGACTCGCGCCCTTCGTCATGAGCGGGATCCTGGTCGTGTGCACGGGGAACGTGTGCCGCTCCCCGATGGCCGAGGGGTTCCTCCGCGCGGCGCTCGCGGAACGGCTCGGCGCCGACGCGCCCGCCGTGGGCTCGGCCGGGATCGCCGGCTGGGAAGGGTCGGCCGCGATGGCGGAGTCCGTCCTGTCCGCCCGGGAGCGTGGTGTGGACATCCGCGCGCACGCCGCCCGCGCGCTCCGCACCTCCATGGTGGATGACGCGGATCTCGTCGTCTGCATGGCCGCCGAGCACCGGGAGGCCATCGTCCGGGCCCATCCGGAGGCCGAGGCCAAGACGTTCACCCTCAAGGAGCTGCTCCGTCTGCTGGAGACCGGATCTCCCAGCGGCTCCATCGGGGACCGCGTCGCCGCCGCGGCCGAGGCACGGAACGGGACCGTCCGTCGGCACGAGGACATCCGCGACCCCCTCGGCGACACGATCGAGGGCTACCGAGCCGTGGCGGACGAGCTGAAGGAGCTGTCCGGCCGTCTCGCGGCTGCGCTCGCGTCGCCGGGGCCCGCCCGGGGACCGGCCTGATGCGCATCGCGCTCGGTGCCGACCACGCCGGCTTCCCCCTCAAGGAGGACCTGAAGACGTTCCTCCACGAGGAAGGTCACGACGTGCACGACCACGGGACCGATTCCACCGAGCCCGTCGACTATCCGCCCTTCTGCGCCGCCGCCGCCCGCGCGGTCGCGTCCGGCGACGCGGACCGGGCGATCGTCCTGGGTGGCTCGGGACAGGGGGAACAGATCGCCGCGAACAAGGTCGACGGTGTGCGGGCGGCGCTGTGCCACGACCTGTACGTCGCGCGGCTGTCGCGAGCGCACAACGACGCCAACGTGCTCGCGATGGGTGCACGGGTGGTCGCGCCCGCGTACGCTCGGGAGATCGTCCGCCTCTGGCTGGGGACCCCGTTCGACGGGGGACGACACCTCCCGAGGCTCGACCAGATCGCGCAGATCGAACGAGGGGAGCTCTAGCGATGAGGGAGTACGCAGCGGACTGGGAAGCCCTGAAGGCAACCGATCCCGAGGTCGCGGAAGCGATCGGGAACGAGCTCGAGCGGGAGCGGACGAACCTCCGCCTGATCGCCTCGGAGAACTACGCGAGCCCGGCCGTGCTGGCCGCGATGGGCTCGACGATGACGGACAAGTACGCGGAGGGGTATCCGGGTCGTCGCTACTACGGCGGCTGCGAGTTCGTCGACGTCACCGAGCAGCTCGCGATCGATCGGGCCAAGGAGCTCTTCGGCGCCGAGCACGCCAACGTCCAGCCGCACGCCGGCGCGCAGGCGAACCTGGCCGTGTTCGGCGCGTTCCTGGAGCCGAACGATCCTGACGACACGGTCCTCGGGATGGAGCTCGCCCACGGCGGACATCTCACCCACGGCTCCCCGGTGAACGTGTCCGGCATGTGGTTCAACTTCATCGGGTACCAGGTCGACCGGGACACCGAGGTGCTCGACATGGACCGGGTCCGGGACCTGGCGAAGCAGCACCGACCCAAGATCATCCTGTCCGGCTACACGGCGTACCCGCGGGAGATCGACTTCGGCGCGTTCCGGCAGATCGCGGACGAGGTCGGGGCGCTGCTGTGGGTCGATGCCTCCCACTTCATCGGTCTCGTGGCTGGCGGCGCGTACCCGTCGCCGGTCCCCCACGCGGACGTCGTGACGTTCACCACGCACAAGGCGTTGAGGGGGCCCCGCGGCGCCATGATCGTCTGCAAGGAGGAGCACGCGAAGGCGATCGACAAGGCCGTGTTCCCGATGATGCAGGGCGGGCCCCTCGAACACGTGATCGCCGCGAAGGCGGTGGCGTTGAAGGAGGCGATGTCTCCCGGCTTCCGCGACTACGCCCATCGGGTGGTCCGCGACGCCCGGGCGCTCGCCGCCGGGCTCGCCGGCGAAGGCCTTCGCCTGATCTCCGGGGGAACGGACTCGCACCTGATCCTCGCGGACGTGCGTCCGGTGGGCATCGACGGGAAGGGCGCCGAGGCGGTCTGCGACGAGGCCGGAGTGGCCCTGAACAAGAACCAGATCCCGTTCGATCCGAACCCGCCCTCCGCCCCCTCCGGGATCCGAGTGGGGACGCCGGGGCCGGCGACGCTGGGGATGGACGAGCCCGAGATGGCGGAGATCGCCTCGATCATCGGCGAGGCCCTGAAGTCCCCCGAGGACGCCGGCGTGAAGGAGAAGTCGCGCCAGCGGGTCCGAGACCTCATGCAGCGGTTCCCGCTGTACCCCTAGCGGACAGGGGCGGTTGCCGGGACGGCAACCGCCCCCGCAGACTGTGGCCAGCGTGGTCGCCTACCTGGTCATCTTCCTCGTCGCGGCGGGAACGACCTTCGGGCTGACCCCCCTCGTCAGGCGACTCGCCCTCCGCTTCCGGGCGATCGACTACCCCTCGGACCGGAAGATCCACCCGGTGGCGACCCCGACCGTGGGGGGTGTCGCGATGTGGGCCGGCTTCCTGGTCGCGATGGCGGTGTCCCGGTTCCTGCCGTTCTTCGACTCGATGAACCAGACGGCCGCCGAGCCGGTGGCCGCCGTCGTCACCTGCACGCTGATGACGGGTCTCGGAGCGATCGACGACCGGCGCGGTACGTCGGCGCTCGCGAAGCTGACCGCGCAGATCTTCATCGCGGGGATCCTCGTGCTGCTCGGCGTGCAGCTCGCCTACTTCGTGCTACCGGGTGAGGGACTCGCCATCCTGGGAACCGACGAGGCCGTGCCGCTCACGATCATCTGGGTCGTCGCCGCGACGAACGCCGTCAACCTCGTCGACGGTCTCGACGGTCTCGCCGCCGGCATGGTCGCCATCGCCGCCGCCGCGTTCTTCGTCTACGTGGTCCGCGGCGGCGACACCTCCGATGCCGCCTCCGTCGCCGCACTCCTGTCGGCGATCACGGTCGGCGTGTGCGTGGGATTCCTGCCCTGGAACTTCCACCCCGCGAGGATCTTCATGGGCGACACGGGATCGATGCTGCTCGGGATGCTCGTAGCGATCGCGACGATCGCCGGCGTCGGCCGCAACCCCGTGCCGCCCCCGCGGGGCGAGGTCGCCGTGATCGCGCTCCCGGTGCTGGTGCCGCTGCTCGTGCTGGGGATCCCGCTCCTGGACGTCGTGCTCGCCATCGTGCGCCGGACGCGCAAGGGCATCGGGATCGCGCACGCCGACAAGGAACACATCCATCACCGGCTCATGGACATCGGCCACGGGCACCGTCAGGCCGTGATGCTGATGTACCTGTGGTCGGCGCTCGTCGCAGGCTCGGCCCTCGCGATCGGGGTCATCGACGCGCGGCTCGTCGTGGGGGCGATCGTCGGATGCGCGCTGGTGCTCTTCCTCGTCACGGCCCTTCCACGCCTGCTGGAGCGCCGCCGCAACGGCGAGCTGGACGGCCGGCACATGGCATCGAGGCACCCGAAGCACGTGGGGACGCACGGGGCGCCGCCCGCGGCCGCCGCCGACGCGGCGCCCGCCGACCCGACTCGGACCTGAGGGACCCACGGCTCACCCGATTCATGTGAAAACATTCACAAGCTCGGATGGGGATCATCGAAACATGGCCTCTGACCTGCGGAAAGAGCCCGCCTGGGGTTTGACGGGCTGCGGCGCAGCCGTTTAGAGTGTGCGCCTCCCATGAGCGGACCTCGCAGGAGCGACGCGTGGTCCGGCATGGGCACCGGCTGGGCGATCACGGCGACCATGGTCGGCGGCATCGGCTGCTGGGGAGGGCTGGGATACCTGCTCGACCGGGTCCTCGATACCGAGTTCGTCTTCACGACGATCGGGATCGTCCTCGGAGCAGTGTGCGGCACCTACATCGTGTATCTGCGGTACGGCAGGGGAGGCGAGTGACGACCACGGTGGAGCCGGAGCGCGAGCTGGTGCGCCGGCTCCTGCCGTTCTCGGTGCCCGTCCTCGCGATCGCCGCTGTCGCCGGCGCGCTCCTCGGCGGCGCGGGCGCGGCCTGGTCCGCCGGGATCGGCGTCACGGCGGTCACCCTCAACTTCGTCGGCAACGCCTACTCGGTCGCGTGGGCGGCGCGCATCTCACCGACCCTGTTGATGGCCGTGGGCCTCGGCGGGTTCGTGGTGCGGCTCGCGACGCTCACCGTGGCACTGGTGCTGCTCGACCGGCTGGCGTGGTTCTCGCCGATCGCCTTCGTCGCCGCCTTCGCGCCGACGACGGTTGCGCTGCTGGCGGTCGAGATGAAGCTGATCGCCGGCCGGATGCAGGTCGACCTGTGGTCGCTCGAGAAGGGCGCGGCCCGGTGAACCCCGCCGTGCTGGCCGCGTTCGAGCCGCCCACGACGAAGGACTTCGTCTGGTCGTGCTGGGGTCCGTCCCTGGAGGTCGGTGGGATCGGCTTCTGCATGAACTTCATCTTCTTCCTGGTCCTGCTCTCGTTCGTTCTGTTCGTCCTCCTGTTCGTCCTGGCGTTCCGGAGGCCTCGGGTCGTGCCGGGCAGGCTGCAATCGATCATGGAGATGGGCATCGGCTTCGTCCGCGAGCAGATCATGATGACGATGATCGGTCCGGAAGGCGAGCCGTTCCTCCCGCTCCTCGCGACGCTCTTCTTCTTCATCTTCTTCGGCAACATCTTCGAGGTGATCCCCGGGGTCAACTTCTCGCACAACAGCAGGGTGGCCTTCCCGATCGTGATGGCTATCACGTCCTGGGTGATCTACAACGCCGTGGGCATCCGGAAGCACGGGTTCGTCGGATACGCGAAGCACGTCCTCATCCCGCCGGGCGCCCCGTGGTGGCTGCTGCCGCTCCTGATCCCCATCGAGTTCGTCACGCAGATCGTCGTTCGTCCGATCACGCTGTCGATCCGACTCGCGGCCAACCTCCTGGCCGGGCACTTCCTGCTGGCCGTGTTCTTCCTGGGGACGATCGCGATGCTCCAGGGTGGGCTCCTCGCGATCTTCGCGCCGTTCTCCTTCGCGATCGGGATCGCGGTCGTCGGCCTCGAGATCTTCGTGGCGGGCCTGCAAGCGTTCATCTTCGCCATCCTCACGGCCTCGTACATCGGGGGCGCGATGGCCGAGGAGCACTAGACAAGGAGGCAATGGATGTTCCGTTTGCTCGCAGAGGTCAGCGGGAGCCTCGACTCCGTCGAGACCGTCGGCCGAGGGCTCGTCATCGGGCTGGCCGCGATCGGCCCCGGCATCGGCCTGGGCGTGCTGATCGGGAAGTCCGTCGAGGCGATGGCCCGACAGCCCGAGTACGCCGGTCAGGTCAGGGCCACGATGTTCATCGGTATCGGTCTGATCGAGGCGCTGGCGCTGTTCGGCATCGCGTTCTCGTTCATCATCTAGAGGGATCGGGATGATGCTCGCGACCATCGCATCGGTCCTCGCCCAGGCGGAACAGGTCGAGGAGAACGATCCGAAGGACCTGTACCCGCACGCGAACGAGCTGATCGTCGGCGCGATCGCGTTCTTCATCCTGTTCTTCTTCATGTGGCGATGGGTCCTGCCGCAGCTCAACACGATCCTCGAGGAGCGACGCCGGAAGATCCAGGGCGAGATGGAGGAGGCCGAGGCGACCCGTCGGGATGCGGAGGAGGTGCTCGAGGACTATCGGCGACAGCTCGCCGGGGCCCGCGAAGAGGCGAACGCGATCATCGAAGAGTCCCGGGCCACGGCCGAGCAGCTCCGCCGTGACCTCCAGGCGAAGGCCGAGCAGGAGGCTCAGGCGACCGTGGCTCGCGCGCAGGACGAGATCAGGTCGGAGCGGGACCGCGCCTTCCAGGAGCTCCGGGAGCAGATCGGACAGATCGCCGTGAACCTCGCGGAGCGGGTCGTCGGGGAGTCGCTCGACGAGCGCGCCCACGCTCGCCTGATCGAGCAGTACATCGACGAGGTGGGCTCCGGGAACGGCTCGGCCGGGGGCACGTCGCCCGGCACGGACGAGGGCGGAGGCTGAGTGGCGACCGACGACGTGGTCCGCGGGTACGCCCGGGCGCTCCTCTCCATCGCCGAGGCCGAGGGGGCCCTCGATCGCGTCCAGGACGAGCTGTTCGTCTTCGCGAAGGCCGTCGAGCGACACCCGGAGCTGCGCGAGGCGCTGACCGAGGCCGCGCTGCCACCCGAGAACAAGAAGGCCGTGATCGCCGATCTCCTCGGTGGGCGATCGCACCCGGTGACCGAAACGCTGGCGGCGTTCCTGGTGGACGCGGGGCAGGTCAGACGGCTCGTGCCCATCGCCGAGGAGTTGGCCAGGGTGGCCGCGGAGCGCGCTCAGCGCACCCTGGCCGAGGTCCGCACGGCGGTCCCGCTGTCGGACGAGCAGCGCGCGCGTCTGGAGCGGGTGCTGTCGCAGGCGACCGGCCACGACATCGAGCTCAAGGTCGTCGTGGACCCCTCCGTGGTCGGCGGCGTCGTCGCCCGGGTGGGCGACGAGATGTTCGACGGCTCGGTGGCGAGCCGGCTGACCGATGCGAGGCAGCATCTCGTGGGGAGCGCGTGAGGCGGATGGCACTCGACTTCGAAGACTTCGATCCGAACGACATCGCGGAGGCGCTGCGCAAGCACGTCGAGAGCTGGACGCCGTCCGTCGAGCGCGGCGAGCTCGGCCGGGTGGTCGAGGCCGGCGACGGCATCGCCCGCGTCTCGGGGCTCCCTCGCGCGATGGCCAACGAGCTCCTGGAGTTCCCCGGCGGCGTCCTCGGTCTGGCATTCAACCTGGACGTGGCGGAGATCGGCTGCGTCGTCCTCGGCGACGCGGCCCACATCGAGGAGGGCGACCCGGTCAAGCAGACGGGACAGATCCTGTCGGTGCCGGTCGGCGACGGCTTCCTGGGCCGGGTGGTGAACGCGTTGGGCGAGCCGGTGGACGACGGGGGCCCGATCCAGGGCGGGGACCGCCGCAACCTGGAGGTCCAGGCGCCCAACGTCGTCAACCGCCAGCCGGTGAAGGAACCGCTCTACACGGGGATCACCGGCATCGATGCCATGACCGCGATCGGGCGGGGTCAGCGCGAGCTGATCATCGGCGACCGCCAGACCGGGAAGACGGCCGTGGCCATCGACGCGATCATCGCCCAACGCGAGCACTGGGGGACCGGCGACCCGAAGCAGCGCGTGAAATGCATCTACGTGGCGGTGGGGCAGAAGGCATCGACCGTCGCCGAGGTCGTGGAGACCCTCCGGGAGAACGGCGCCCTCGAATACACGGTGGTGGTGAACGCGCCCGCCTCCGATCCGGCGCCGTTCCAGTACATCGCTCCGTACGCCGGCGCCGCGCTGGGCGCGCACTGGATGTACAACGGCGAGCACGCGCTGATCGTCTACGACGACCTGTCGAAGCAGGCCACCGCGTACCGCACGTTGTCGTTGCTGCTCCGCCGGCCGCCCGGCCGCGAGGCCTACCCGGGGGACGTCTTCTACCTCCACTCGCGACTGCTCGAACGGGCGGCGAAGCTCTCCGACGACCTCGGCGGCGGCTCCCTCACGGCGCTGCCGATCATCGAGACGAAGGGGAACGACATCTCGGCGTACATCCCCACGAACGTCATCTCGATCACCGACGGCCAGATCTACCTGGAGCCGGACCTGTTCTTCGCCGGCGTGCGACCCGCGATCAACATCGGCATCTCGGTCTCCCGGGTGGGCGGGAACGCGCAGGTGAAGGCGATGAAGAAGGTCGCCGGGCGGCTGCGGCTGGACCTGGCGCAGTACCGCGCGCTGGAGGCGTTCGCCCAGTTCGGTTCGGAGCTGGACAAGGCCTCGCAGCAGCAGCTCGCGCGAGGGGCCCGGGTGGTCGAGGTGCTGAAGCAGCCGCAGTACCAGCCGCTCCCCGTGGAGCGAGAGGTCGTCCTGATCTGGACGGCCACGGGCGGTTACCTCGAGCGGTTCCCCGTGGGGGACGCGAAGCGGTTCGTCGACGACTTCCTCGGCTACCTCGAGTCCCGAACCGACGTGCTCCAGACGATCCGTGGCTCCGGCGAGCTCTCGGACGAGACCGAGACCACGCTGAAGGAGTCGGTCGAAGCGTTCGCGGAGGGGTTCCAGCCGACCGGCGCCGCGCCCG
>JBIOTM010000018.1:0-5673 GCA_044865955.1 Actinomycetota bacterium
GCAACGATCGAGAACGCCGAGACGATCCTCTCCCT
The DNA here is from genome assembly GCA_044865955.1 of Actinomycetota bacterium. Classification (GTDB taxonomy): domain Bacteria; phylum Actinomycetota; class UBA4738; order UBA4738; family HRBIN12; genus JAJNBA01. Next base: position 36 of record JBIOTM010000018.1, read on the forward strand.
CGGGAGGGAGTTCGGTTCCTTCAAGAAGTACCTCCGCTCCCACGGCGACTTCGACTCGACCGTGGCGGACCTCCGCAAGCGCTTCAGATGGCTCGGCGACTCGGGTGCGTACTACTTCCTCCACGTGGTCAAGGAGCCGGTCCCACCGCACGAGGAATGGATGGCGGCGCATCCTTCCCGAACGCGAAAGCCCCGTGGATCGAGAGCGAGCCGCTGACCGGACGATCAGCCCTGGTCGCGCTGACCCGGCTCGCCGTCCGGGCCCCCGGTCTGCCGGAGGTACCGCTCGATCTCGGAGGCGATCTCGTCGCCGGTCGGCATCCGCTCCTCGCTGGCCAGCGCCTCCAGCCGCGTCAGGTACTCGCGGGAGTCCTCGTCCTCGGCGATCGCGGCGTCGAGGCGCTGGCGCTGGGCGACGGCGTCGTCTCCCAGCGCACCCAGCGGCAGCGTGATCCCGAGCCGTCGCTCGAGGTGCTGCAGGAGCGCCAGCGTGGCCGGCGCGTAGGCCGACGTCCCGATGTAGTGCGGCACCTGCGCGTAGTACCCGACCGCCGGGATCCCCGCGCCGGCGACGGTCATCTCCACCGCCGACAGCGCGGCGGCCGGCACGCGCAGGATCCCGCCGGGTCCCTGTTGCTCGCCGTCGCGGAGGGACGCGTCCGCGGACGCCGTCGCCAGCACCGGGACGGGCCGGGTGTGCGGGACCGCGGCCGGGATCGCCCCCAGGCTGATCCACTCGACGACGCCCAGCCGCAGCGCGAGGTCGAGGACGTCCTCGCCGAGCTGCTTCCATCGGTAGTCGGGCTCCGGACCGACCAGCACCAGGAGGTCGCGTCCGCCGGCCTTGGCGTGACGGAGGACGATGTCGGGCCATTGCATCCGCGCCAGCACGCCGTCGACGACGTCGAGCACCGGACGCCTCGCCCGGTAGTCGTTCAGCGAATCGACGTCGAACGAGGCGAGCACCTCGCCGTCTTCGGCCACGAGGTTCGCGCACGCGGTCGCCGCCCCCGCGGCGTCGATCCATCCGTCGAACGCGGCGATCAGCACGGGAGCGACCAGCTCCGGCACGGGGTCCTGGAGGCGGTACAGGCTCACGTCTCCGAGCATAGACCGACCCGATGCAGAGCCGGTCCGTGGTTCGCGGACGTACAAGGGACGTGAGCCGGGACCGTCGTTCGTCCGACGCGATGCCGCGCGGCCGCTCCCGCCCGACGTTCGCCGCGACGGTCCTGGCGGGGGTCCTCGCCGGTTGTTCCGGGCAGGTGATCGGCGACTTCCCCTCCCCGCCGACGCCCGCGATCACGGCGTCGCCGACGCCCCAGCTCCAGCAGGGCATCCTCGCGGAGATACCGGTCGACGGGAGCCCGTGCGCCGTGCAGGAGGCCGGCGGCAGCGTGTGGATCACGGCGTTCGACGGGAACGAGCTGTTCCGGGTGGACCCCGAGACGAACGAGATCGTGGACACGTATCGGATGCCGGGCGGCCCGTGCGGCATGACGACGATCGGGCGGACCCTGTGGGTCCAGACGGGGGACGGGGTGACGGCCTTCGATCCCGAGCGTGGTGAGGTGATCGAGCGGTCGCGCATCCGCGGCGGCGTGTTCGGCATCACCGAGACCCCGTCGGGTCTGTGGGGCGTGGCCGGCGGGACCGAGCAGGTGGTGCGGCTCGATCCCGACACGATGCGGATCGTGGCGCGCGTCGACGTCGAAGGTCCGCTCGCGGGGCTCGCCGTGCAGGGCGACTCCATCTGGACGATCTCCGGCCGTGAGGACCTGGTCCGGATCGATCCCGGGACACTCCGGATCGCCGACCGCATCCCGCTCGTCGACTTCGAACCCGAGGGCCTCGCCGTCGACGGCGACGTGCTGTGGGTGTCGAGCTCGTTCTCCGGCGAGGTGCTCCGCGTCGACGCGCAGACCGGCAAGGTCAGGGACCGCCTGCCGGTCGACGGGTCACTGTTCGGCGGGATCGTGATCGGGGGCGACTACTGGGTCGCGGGGAACGACGGGACGGTGTACAAGCTGGACGGGTCGAGCGGCGCGGTCCTCGAGCAGCTCGAGCTGGTCGGCTTCGGCCCGTTCCCCGCCGCCGGGAACCTCTGGACCGTGGACTTCATCTCCGGCACCGTCTACCGGCTCGACGAGTCCGCTGACTAGTCCGCGAGGATGATCCGCCGGGCGGTCTTGTGGCCGATGCCCGACCACTCCGGCCGGGCTAGTCTCTCCACGTTATGAGCGCGAACGACGCCCACGTCTACCGTGTCCACCTGGCCGACCCGGGCGGCCGCGTCTCCGTCCGGGAAATCCCGTCGGAAGCCTTCGAGACCACCGACCGCGGGATCGTGATGGGGGCGACGACGGTCATCCCGTGGCACCGGGTGCTCAGGTACACCCGCGAGGTGATCCAACCGCTCGAGGAGGTCGTCCTGCAGACGCACGCGGAGATCCGCGCGTGGGTGGATGACGGCTCGGAGGCGGGAGAACGTATCCAGGTTCGGACCGATCGGTTCGAGACCGGACCCTGGACGGCCGACTTCCTGATGGAGCGCGCCGTGAATGTCGACGCGGCGACGATCCACCTCACCAAGGTGCACGTGCCGTGGGCGCGGATCTACGAGTACGAGCGCATGTTCCTGCCGGCCGACGCGGCCATGCCGCGCCGGCCCGATTGACGTCTCGACCTGCGTCAGGTACCGACGGACGACCTCGTCCGTGGAACGACGATCGGACCGGGAGATCGTCGCCAACTCGGTAGGTCGAGTGGGCAACCCCCTCGCGGCTGATTGCGCGGAGCCGTGGATGGTGTTCCCATCCGCGTCATCGCGTGCCCGAGGGGCGCCGTTGGGATAGAGGGGAGCGCCGTTGGCACGCCGACTGCGATGGCGTTCCCTTGCGACATCGCTCGCGCTCGCCTCGGCCCTCGCTTCTCCCTTGCCGGCTCATGCGCAGACACCCGGGCCTGAGTCGATAGCGTCGACGGATCCCGCTAACGATCCCTTCGCGAAACCCGCGCCGCCCGAACCACCGACCGCCGAGGAGCGCCTCCCGGTCATCGATCTGTCGGACCTCCCCGGGGTGTGGCCCGAGGACATCGTGCCGGCGATCCCCGGTGCGAGGGATCCGCTCACGCCAGAGGAGGCCATCGCCGGGGCCGAGCTGCTTCCAAAGTCCGGGAGCGAGACCGCCGATGTCTACGCGCTCGCCGACGGGGGTGGGGAGCACCTGGCCCTGGTCGAACCCCAAGCTCACAACGAAGAGAACGCCGACGGCGAGTGGGTCGAGGTGGACACTGCGCTCCAGCCCTCGGCCTCGGGATGGACCTGGATCGATCCGAGTGGGAACGCCTACACGTTCCCGCTCGTGCTCACCGGTCTGACGCCGGTCACGGTGCAGACCGCCACCGGCTCGATGGGTGTGTCTCCCGCGCTCGAGGTCCTCCCCTTGGCCGAGGCATCGCCCACGCCAAGCCCGCTCCCAGCCACCGAGCCGACACCCACATCGAGCCCCCTTCCCGTCTCCGAGCCGACACCCACGCCAAGCCCCCTTCCCGTCTCCGAGCCGACACCCACGCCGAGCCCACTCCCCTCCGGATCACCGGGTGTCGTCGACGGGTCCACGGTCACCTATCCGCTCGCCATCGATGGCCACGACATCACGTACACGGTGTCACCGACGGGCGTCCAGGAACAGATCGTGATCGACGAGGCCCCCGACGAGGCGACCTTCCGGTTCACCATCGAAGCGGACGGCCTGACGCTCAACCCGAACGACTTCGGGGGCCTGGACGTGATCGATGAGGGTGGGAGCTGGGTCGGCTACATCCCCGCCCCCGTCGCATACGACTCGTCGACCGACATCGCCTCCGCCACGGCCACGTACGAGATGGAGGACCTCGGAGGCGGGACGATCGAGCTGGCGCTGGCGTTCGATCCGTCCTTCTTCGCGGACGCTACCTACCCCGTGATCGTCGATCCGATATGGAACCTGCAGCTCTCCCCCTCCCGGGACGCCTACGTGGACAGCGCGCACGCCTCCACCAGCTACGAGTCGAACATCTACTTGAAGGTCGACTCGGGCAAGCGCACCTACGTGCGCTTCCTCATGAGCTCCCTCACCCAGGCCGACCGGCTCGTCTACGACGCGACCCTGTTCCTGTACCCGACGGCCTCCGGAGGGGTCACCAACGGGATCGCAGCCAAACGGGCGTTGGGCCCACTCCCCGCGGCCGGCACCCTGAACTGGAACAACCAGCCGTCGATCGGGTCGGCTCCCTTCGACACGACCTTCGCCGCGAACAACGGCCAGTGGTGGACCTGGCAGCTGAAGCAGCTCTTCCAGCACATCATCGACCCGACGAGCACGTGGAACGCCAACTGGGACAACGACGGGATCGCCCTCACCGCATCCAACCCCAAGACGTTCTACGCGACCGAGGCGGCCGGCACTGCCGACCCCTTCATGTACCTGACTTACAACGACCTCCCGAACAACCCCACCCTGGACACGCCGGCGGCGAACTACGTCACGGAGAGCGAGTCACCGACGCTCAAGGTCACCCAGATCCCGGGGGACCCCAACGGGGACGAGGTCCTCGTGTCGTTCCAGATCTCCGATGACGGGACGAACTGGACCGGCAGCCACCTCGTCTTCTCCTCCCCCTACGACGATGTCCGGTCCTTCACGGTCCCCGCCGGGGTGCTCGTGGATGGCCAGGACTACTGGTGGCGCGCCGTCTCGTGGGACATCTGCGACCCGCCGCTCGGGTTCTGCACCCTCACCGACGGCGCCGGCACCCAGCACACCCAGAATGCCTCCGGCTCGCGGAAGATCACGGTGTCGCTGAGGCACCTCGGCGACGACCCCCGCTACGCGATGTGGTCCCACGACGTGGGCTCGGGGATGACGCTCAAGGTGAACGAGGCGAACGGCAACCTCTTCCTCGACGTCCCCATCGACTCCTACGCCACACCGATCGGGCCGCTCGACGTGGGACTCACCTACAACCATCAGGCGACTGCGAACTACGGGCTCGGCCCCGGGTGGGACGTCGCGATCGGACCCCGGTCCGGACACGAAGGCCTGCCGGTCGCCCTCTACAAGCTGGACACGACGGCCGACGCCGACCTCAAGATCCGGTTCCGGGGTGGCGGCGTGCTCTACTTCCCCCACGTCGACAAGAACATCTATGGAGGCACCTCCGGCACCTCCGCGAACTCCGGGTGGGTCCGCAAGGGCCCGGCGAACTGGACCTACGTGGACGGCGAGGGCGGCCGGTACACGTTCTCCCTGGGAGCCGAGAACGCGGAGGGAGCGCACCTCACGAAGGCGAAGCCGTCGGTCTCGCAGGACTCGGCCCCTGACAAATCGATCGACTACACCTACAACGGATCGGGTCAGCTCACGACCGTCACCGAGGCCCTCGGGCGCAAGATCGTGCTCACCTGGGGAGCGGGCAAGCTCACCCAGATCGCCGCCACCGGCGGCACCAACGCGACAAGCTTCGGGGGACAGACCTGGACCCTCGGCTACGACGCGTCGTCGAGGCTTGAGTCAATCACCACGGTCGTGAGCATCCCGGGGAGCAGCAACCGGACCGAAAGCGTCGGCTTCGGCTACGGGGCGAGCAAGCTCAC
>JBIOTM010000019.1:0-2742 GCA_044865955.1 Actinomycetota bacterium
GCGTCGGGTTCGTGAGGCCGCGGGTCGTGAACTGGCTGAGGAGCCAGCGGTCCGTCGTCTGGTCGTACACGACGATCGGATCGCCGGAGGGGTCGGTGCAGTCCTCGATGGCGAAGCCGGCCCACAGCGTGCCTGTGTCGACGGGTCCCAGCAGCTTCGTGCCAGCCTTATCGAAGACGGCGAACACGAGGTTCACCATCTCGACGTAGTGGTTCGGTCCCACGTCGCCGTCCGGATCTGGTGGGTTCACTCGGAACCCGAAGGTGTCGAAGTTGTCCTGGTTGCTCAGGCCCTCGAAGTTTGCCAACGGCGCCGGGATGTCGAGTGTCCCCAGCTCGGACTGGAGTGCCGCGTCGCTCGAGTGGCCTCGATCGGCGACCGTCGGCCCGCGGTCGGGACGGACCTCACCCCCCGTCGCCTCGCTCGAGGGTGGTGTCGTCTCGGCCAGTTGCCGCAACGGCTTCGACACGTCGAAGGCCGCTGCCTCGGTGAACGTCGGGTTCTCCGGTCCGCTCGTCGCCTGCGCGGACCGGGCCTGCGTCGCCCCGACCGTCGACAGCACGGCGGCTATGACCGCCAGGCTGACGATCAGCCGCAGGCGTTGTGAACTCCGTTGCCAAGCTCGGTGCCTCACCTTCTCCTCCCTCCTCGAACGGGGTTCCATCTGCCCGGTCGCTACGTTCCCCCCGCCGGGGCCGCTCAAACGGTGCAGATCGAGTTTTCCGGGAGCGTGCCGGCCGCAGGTAGGCCGGGGGTACGGCGGTCGATGTCTCTGCCTGTCAGGACGATGCGCGCCGCGAACTGCCCGCCCGTCCTCGATGCGACAGAAGGACGGCGGGGCTATCTCTCGGTCCTGGATCGTCCAGCGTGATCAGGTGCGGCGAAACGCAACAGCTCCCGGACACGCGGCAGCAGCTCCCCCGGACGCGCTCCGCTGATGAAGCGCGCATGACTGGGGGAGGGAGAGCAGGATCGTGCTACCGGCGGGAGGAACCGGTCGCGATCGCCGGACCGGAAGCGCGGAGTCGGAACCACCGCGGGAGCGAGCGGACGAGCGGGGGAGGTCCGTCTACCCGCACCGTACCCTCGTGCATCGCCTCCGCGAGGCTCTGCTGACCGACCACCAGCCGGTACAGGTCGATCGGGTGCGCCGTCACGAACAGGTCCTCATCGAACCCGGGTTGCTCGGGACAGAGGGAGGCCTCCCCGGTCCGGAGGATCAGCCAGTAGTAGCGACGCGATCTGCCCAGCAGCTCGAATCGGATCACTGCACGGCGCGTGGGGAGCTCGCCGAGGATGACGTGCCGCCTGATCCACTGCATCAGCCCATCTGGGTCGATCTCCGACGGCCGCGCGTGCGGGACGAGCCAGCGAACACCCCAGGTGCCCATCGCCTCGAGCACCCTCGCCAGGTCGCGGCCGGCGTCGGTGAGCTGGTACTCGGTCCCCCGTCCGTCACCCACGACGCGACGGTCCACGATCGCCTCCTTCTCCAGGTGGCGTAGGCGCTGCGCGAGGGTCGATCGCGAGATACCCGGCAGGCTTCGCTCCAGTTCGTTGAAGCGGCTCACGCCCCGCAGGAGCTCGCGGACCACGAGCAGCCCCCACCGGTCCCCGAAGAGGTCGAGCGAGCGGGTGAGCGGGCAGTACTCGTCCCTGGCCGGCATGCGATGAGCGTGGCACAGCTTCGAGATCCGTACCAGTTCGTGATCCGAACTAGCCCCCGCCCCTCTGCCTGGGTAGCGTCGGCTCGTCGACCGAGGGAAGGGAGACTCGACGTGATCGCGGTGATGGGTGCGGCCGGGAACGTCGGCGGCAAGGTGGCCGGACTCCTGCTGGGGGCGGGTGAGGAGGTCCGAGCGCTCCAGCACGCGCGGGACCTGACGGACCTCGAGCGGCGCGGCGCCGAGATCGTGACCGGGGACGCGATGAGCGTGGAGGACCTCCGAGCGTTCTTCGACGGGGCGGTCGCGGCGCTCGTTCTCCTTCCCGAGAACGTCGCCGACCCGATGTTCGTGGAGCACCGGCGCGAGATGAGCCGGGCGATCAGCGACGCGCTCCGAGCCTCGCGCGTCGGGCACGTGGTCGCCCTCAGCACGGTGGGCGCCGATCTGTCGGACGCCCCGGGGCCACCTGGCGGGCTTCATCGGTTCGAGCGAGATCTGGGCGAGCTCGAGTCCAACGTCCTCGTGCTGAGGTCCGCGGCGTACATGGACTACCTCCTCGCCGCGATACCGATGATCCAGGGGGAGAAGGTCAACGGCAGCGCCATCAAGGCCGACGTGCGGTTCCCCACGGTCGCCACGCAAGACGTGGCGCGTGAAGCTGCAGAGAGACTGCGGAGGCGTGACTTCTCCGGGCACGAGGTCAAGCTGCTCCTCGGGCCGGAGGACGTCACGATGGCGGGGGCAACGAAGGCGATCGGGGCACGTCTTGCGTGGCGACCGTGGGGAACCGCACGTCGGCCTTGATGGCGCTGCCGTTGACCTTCTGCGCCCGGATCATCGGCACCGCGGCAAGGAGGTAATCCATGTACGCCGCGGACCTGAGCACGAGCACGTTGGTCTCGAGCTCGCCGAGATCTCGCTCGAACCAATGAAGCCCGCCAGGCGGCCCCGGGGCGTTCGCCAGAGCGGCGCCCACCGTGCTGAGGGCGACCACGTGCCCGACGCGCGAGGCTCGGAGCGCGTCGCGGATCGCCCGGCTCATCTCGCGCCGGTGCTCCACGAACATCGGGTCGGC
>JBIOTM010000020.1:0-33562 GCA_044865955.1 Actinomycetota bacterium
GTCCCGCCCCCTCCTCCTAGCAGCAGCCCGGCGGGCAGCAGTCGGGCGGGCAACAGGGGTCGCGCAGCACGTCCATGTGGGAGGTCACCTCCTCCAACTCATATCGAGGACGGTCGATATGTTGGCCCCTCGTATCGACATGTGTCAATATGACCTGGATGAAGCTGCTCCAGGAGATCGATGCCTGCTGCCCGCCGCTGCTGTCCGCTCCCCTCGGCGCGAAGGACGCGGACACGCTGGCGACCTCGCTGCAGGCCCTGGCGGACCCCGCGAGGCTGCAGCTGCTCAGCTTGATCGCCTCGTGTCCGGACACCGAGGCGTGCGGATGCGACCTGACCGGGCCGGTGGGTCTGTCTCAGCCCACCGTGAGCCATCACCTGAAGATCCTCCACCTGGCTGGACTGCTCGACCGGGAGCGACGGGGGAAGTGGGTCTTCTACAAGGTCCGCAGGGAGCCGCTCGAGGCCCTTCGCTCGGCGCTGTCCGCCTAGCTCGTGCCCGACCCCGCCCTGCTCATCAGGTCCGTCAGCAGCGACCGCACGCGCCGACCGATCTCGTCCCGGATCGGGCGGATCTCTTCGACCGGCTTGCCCGAGGGGTCCGGCAAGTCCCAGTCCTCGTACCGGATCCCCGGGTAGACGGGACAGGCATCCCCGCACCCCATCGTGATCACGACGTCGGCCGAACGGACCGCCTCGTTCCGGAGCAGCTTCGGCCGTTCCGCCGAGAGGTCGATCCCGACCTCGGCCATCGCCGGCACGACGCCGGGGTTCAGCCGATCGGCAGGCTCTGAGCCCGCCGATCGAACCCGGACCCTGCCCCCCGCCTCCCGCTCGAGCAACGCCGCCGCCATCTGGCTCCTGCCGGCGTTGTGCACGCAGACGAACAGCACCTCGGGTACGTCGGGCACGGTGGCCTCCCTCCCTTGAGCCAGGATAGGCGCTGCCGACACGATCCTGGGTGGACGAGCCGAGAACGCTCGGCGAACGACCGTGGACGGACGCCCCGCATCCCGCGATGATGAGTGCGTGAGGCTCGTCCGTGTCTACGAGAGCTCCGATCCGGTCCGCGGCCTCCTCGCGCGCGGGCTGCTGGAGTCGGACGGGATCGACGTGCTCGCCAAGGGCGAGGGCTCAGGTCCGTACCGGATGGGTCCGGTCATCCTGTTCGTCCCCGACGCGGACGCCGACCGGGCGCAGGAGCTCCTCGCCGCGTCCGAGGCCGGTGCGCTCGCACTGCCGCCTGAGGAGCTGACGATCGTCGAGGTGCCGCCGGGCTAGCGCTTCGAGTACTGCGGCGCCTTGCGAGCCTTCTTCAACCCGTACTTCCGGCGCTCCTTCTCCCGAGCGTCGCGCGTCAGGAAGCCCTCCGTCTTGAGCTGAGCGCGCAGCGCGGGGTCGAGCTCGATCAGGGCTCGGGCGATCCCGAGGCGGAGGGCCCCGGCCTGTCCGTTCACGCCGCCCCCGTGGATCGTGGCGACGACGTCGTACTCCTTGTCGCGGCCGATCGACCGGAGCGGGGACTGGGCGACCATGCGGTGGACCCGTGTGGGGAAGTAGTCGTCGAGCGGCCGCCCGTTGATCCGGAACTCACCGCTGCCGGACACGAGTCGAACGCGGGCGATCGCTCCTTTCCGCCGACCCGTGGAGAGCTTCTCCGCCGTCGCCACCTAGGTCTCCTTCTTCCGCCTCGTCGTGGCGGCGGGCTTCTTCCTGGCCGTCGTCTTCCTCGCCGCCGTGGCCTTCGTGGTCGCGGCGGGCTTCCTCGCCGCCGCGGTCTTCCGGGTCGCCCGCGCCCTCGTCGTCGTCTTCGTCGCCGCGGTCCTGGTCGTGGCCGCCTTCTTCGTCGGTGGCCTGGGCCCATCCTCGGGCGCCGGCCCCTTCTTCCGGGCCGGCCGTTCCTCCGCCGGGGCGGGCTCGCCCGCCCCGGGAACGGGTCCCCGCTCCGGAAGTCCGTGCCAGGCGGGACGCGTCCCCATCGCCCAGTCCACGGGCTTCTGCGCCTGGTGACGGTGCTCGGGACCCGGGACGACGTGGAGCTTCTTGATCATGGCGCGGCCGAGGCGGTTCTTCGGGAGCATGCCCCTGACGGCCTTCTCCACCGCGAACGCAGGCTTCCTCGCCAGGAGGTCCTCGTAGAGCGTCCCGGTGATCCCGCCGGGGTGCCCCGAGTGGCGGTAGGCGACCTTCTTCGTCTCCTTGCCGCCGGTGAGGACCACCTTCGCCGCGTTCACGATGATCAGGTGGTCGCCGACGTCCATGTGCGGCGCGTAGATCGGCTTGTGCTTGCCTCGGAGGATCACCGCGGCCTCCGACGCCACGCGCCCGAGGACCTGCTCGCTGGCGTCCATCACGTACCAGCGGCGTTCGATGTGCTCAGGCTTCGGCGAGTAGGTCTTCATCGTGAAGATGTCGGCCCGGCGGGGCCGACGGCCCATGCTACCTGCGGAAACGGCTCCACGTCAAAGCCGCCGGCCGTAGACGACTCGTTCGAGGGTGAGCCCGTGGGGCGGTGCGACGGCGCCGGCGGCCGACCGGTCGCGGGCGGCCAGGATCGCACCGACCGCGGCAGGGTCGAGCTTCCCCTCGCCCACCAGCACCATGGTCCCCACCAGCGAACGGACCATCTGGTGCAGGAAGGCGTTCGCCTCCGCCCGGATCTCCACCGTCTCTCCCGATCTCCTGACGGTCAGGCGCCGAAGGTCCCGAACGGTCGACCGTCCGCCGCCGGGATCCCGGCAGAAGCTCGTGAAGTCGTGCTCGCCCACGAGCGCCAGCGCGGCCGCCCGCATGGGCGTCGACGCGAGTCGCCCGGGCCGGTGCCACACGAACCGAGCCGTGAACGGATCGGGCAGCTCCGCGTCCCGGATCCGGTACACGTACCGACGCGAGGTCGCCGACGCGCGAGCGTCGAATCCGTCCGGGACGGCCCTGGCGTCGACGACGACCACCTCGGGGGCCAGGGCGCCGTTCAGGGCCCGCTGGAGGCGTTCCGGCGCCACGGAGGACCCCGTGGTGAACGAGGCCACCTGTCCGCGCGCGTGGACGCCGGCATCGGTCCGCCCGGCGACCGAGAGGTCCACGGGCTCCCGGAGGACGCGTTGGAGGTGTTCGCGGAGGATCCCTTCGACGGTGCGGACCGAGGGGTCGCGTTGCCGCGCCCACCCGTGGAATCCGGTCCCGTCGTACGCGAGCGTCAGCCGCAGCGTCGGCATCGGTTGAGTATCCGACTTCGTCGCCGCGCGACGGGGCTGGTGCCTGCGCGGAGAGCAGGCGCATACTCGGCCCCATGCGGACCGCCGTGGCTGCGATCGTGATCCCGCTCCTGATCGCCGGATCGGCGGTGACCGCCGTCGGTGTGGAACCCGTCCGTTGCTACGACGCCGACGAGGTCTTCCCCGACGAGGTCCGGGCACTCACCGGCGACGTCGACGGACACGGGGCGCCCGACGCGGTGCGGACTCGGGCGCGATGGGCCGACCCCGCTACGTGCCGAGCCCGGCTGATCGTGGACACCGGACGGCGGGTCCTGCGAACGGAGATCGAGCCCTCCACGGGGATCATGATCGGCCCGCCTGGGCTCGCCGGGCTCGTGGAGCTCGATCACCGTCCCGGCCTCGAGATCGCCGTCGTGATCTGGCGCGGGGCGTCGACCGGTTTCCTCCAGCTCTACGGCGTCCACGCCGGAGCGCTCGTCCCCCTCGCGAGCGGCTCTTTCGAGTACGCCGGGAGCGTCGTCCACCTCACCGGGGTGGACTGCGTCCCGAACCGCGGGGCCGTCCTGGTCAGCTCGACCGCCGACTACGACGTCGAGGACGGGCGCTACGACGTGGTGCGGACGTTCTACGCCTCCCGCGCGGGATCGCTGCGACCGGTCCCCGCGCTCACCGAGCATCGCTCGGTCCGACCGTCGAGGTTGGGCCGGTACCCGGAGCTGGCCAGCCCGGCGCCGTTCCCGAGCTGCACGGTGGTCCTCGGAGCCTCCTAGATCGTCTCGCGCTCCACGAGCTCGATCCGCGCCATCGGGGCGCCGTCGCCCTTGCGCGGGCCGAGCTTCAGGATCCGGAGGTATCCGCCCTCCCGCTCCTCGAACCGTGGCGCGATGTCGTGGAACAGCTTCGCGACGACGTCGCGATCGGTGATGTCGCGGAGGACCTGGCGGCGCGCCGCCAGGTCCCCGCGCTTCGCGAACGTGATCAGCCGCTCCGCGAACGGCCGGAGCTGCTTGGCCTTCGCCTCCGTCGTGTCGATCCCTTCGTGGACGAACAGCTGCGCCGCCATCGTCGAGAGCAGGAGCTTGTGGTGCGCAGGGCTCGAGCCCAGGCGAGGCCCCTTCTTCGGTTTCGGCACCGCCGCTACTCCTCCCGGAGGCCCAGGCCGAGCTCCTCGAGCTTGGCCTTGACCTCGTCGATGGACTTCTGGCCGAAGTTGCGGATGTCCATGAGCTCCGACTCGGACTTCTGCACCAGGTCGCCCACGGTGTTGATGCCCTCGCGCTTCAGGCAGTTGTACGAGCGGACCGACAGGTTCAGGTCCTCGACCGTGATCGCGTAGTCGCTGGGCTGGTCCTCGTCTTCCGCCGGGCCGACAGAGACGCTGGCGGCCTCCGCCAGCTGGGAGAACAGCTGCACCAGCTCGAGCAGGGTCCCACCGGCCGAAGCGAGCGCCTCGCGCGGCGTGACCGAGCCGTCGGTCTCGACGTCGAGGATCAGCCGGTCACGGTCGGTCATCTGCTCGACCCGCGTGTCCTCGACCGCGTACGACACCTTGCGGACCGGCGAGAAGATCGAGTCGACGGGGATCACGCCGATGGGGTCCCTCGGCTTCTTGTTCTTCTCGGCCATCCGGTAGCCGACACCTCGCTCCACGATCAGCTCCATCTCGAGCGACGCCCCCTTGCTCAGGGTGGCGATGTGCAGATCGGGATTCAGGATCTCCACCCCCGCGGGCGGCGCGATGTCTCCCGCGGTGACCTCGGCCGGTCCCTTCGCCTTCAGGTAGATCGTGGAGGGCTCCTCCAGGTCCGAGCGGATCACGAGCTCCTTCAGGTTCAAGATGATGTCCGTGACGTCCTCGTTCACCTTCGGGATCGTCGAGAATTCGTGCAGCACACCGTCGATGCGGACCGAGGAGATCGCGGCTCCGGGGATCGACGAGAGCAGCGTTCGGCGGAGCGAGTTGCCGACGGTGTAGCCGAAGCCCGGCTCGAGCGGCTCGATGGTGAACTTCGAACGGACGGGCGAGACCTCGTCTTCGGAGATCTGCGGTCTTGCGACGATGAACACGGTGCTTCCTCCTCCGGCGGGGGATCATCCATACCTACCCCGCGTCGTGATACGTCCCGGTCGCCCCTTCGACGCCGGGCTGGCCGACCGCTACACGCGGCGGCGTTTGCGCGGCCGGCAGCCGTTGTGCGGTACCGGCGTGACGTCTGAGATCCCCGAGATCTCGAGGCCCGTGGCGGCGAGCGAACGGATCGCGGTCTCGCGGCCGGAGCCGGGACCCTTCACGAATACATCCACCTTCTGCAGTCCGTGCTCCTGCGCCTGACGCGCCGCCTTCTCGGCGGCGAGCTGCGCGGCGAAGGGCGTCGACTTGCGGGAGCCCTTGAACCCGACGTTGCCGGCGCTCGCCCAGGAGAGGGTGTTGCCCTGCAGGTCGGTGATCGTGACGATCGTGTTGTTGAACGTCGACTTGATGTGCGCCTGCCCGTGGAGAACGTTCTTCTTCTCCCGTCGCCGCGCCTTCTTCGCCTTGGGCTTCGCCATCGATCCCCTCTGTCCTCGGCCTACTTCTTCGCCTGCGCCTTCTTCTTGCCGGCGATCGTCTTCTTCGGCCCCTTCCGGGTCCGCGCGTTGGTGTGCGTGCGCTGCCCGCGGACGGGGAGCGACCGGCGGTGCCGGATCCCCTGGTAGCAGCCGATCTCGATCTTCCGCTTGATGTCCTGAGCGACCTCGCGACGCAGGTCTCCCTCGATCTTGAGGTTCTGATCGATGTAGGCGCGGATCTTGAGCACCTCGTCCTCGGAGAGGTCGCGGACCTTGGTCCCGCCCTCGACGCCCGAGCCGGCCACGATCTCGTACGCGCGGGTCGGGCCGATGCCGTAGATGTAGCGCAGCGCGATGTCCAGCCGCTTGTCGCGGGGAAGGTCGACGCCTGCGATCCGTGCCATGCGATGAGCCTCCTCGGTCCTATCCCTGCCGCTGCTTGTGCCGAGGGTTGGAGCAGATGACCATCACGACGCCCCGACGCCGGATCACCCGGCACCGGTCGCACATCTTCTTCACCGACGGCCTGACCTTCATCCGCTCCCTTCCCTGGGCCCGTTCGGCCCTACTTGAACCGATACACCACACGTCCGCGGGTGAGGTCGTACGGCGAGAGCTCGACCTTCACCCGGTCCCCGGGGAGGATCCGGATGTAGTGCATCCGCATCTTCCCCGAGATGTGGGCCAACACCTTGTGCCCGTTCTCCAGCTCCACCCGGAACATGGCGTTCGGCAACGGCTCGACAACCGTACCCTCGACCTCGATGACGTCGTCCTTCGGCACGCTCCCACTGGTTCCTTCGAACGGGTTCCGCCCTGCTGCCGGACATGCGAACACGGCCTCCAACAGGGGCGAACGACAAGTATACGGAGGGGTGCGCAGACGTGTCCACGACGCTTCAGTCCCGGGCCGTCAGGATCTCCGGACCGTCCTCGGTGACGGCGACGGTGTGCTCGAAATGCGCTGCCAGGGAGCCGTCCGCGGTCACGACGGTCCACCCGTCCGCGAGGATCCGGTTCTCCTCCCCACCGAGGGTGAGCATCGGTTCCACGGCGATCGTCAGCCCCGGCCGCAGCTCCGGCCCTCGCCCGGGCGGCCCCCAGTTCTGGATGAACGGCTCCTCGTGGAGGCTCCGTCCGATCCCGTGACCACCGTACTCGCGGATGATCCCGAGGCCCGCCTCGCTCGCCACGGCCTCCACGGCGTGACCGATGTCGGAGAGCCGGCCGCCCGGCCGGATCGCGTCGATCGCCGAGTAGAGGGCATGCTCCGTCTCCTTGGAGAGCGTGGCGGCCTCTTCGGACGGCGCCTGGCCGCCGACGAACAGGGACACCGCGGCGTCGGCGTGGAACCCCTCCCAGATGGCCCCGAAGTCGAGCGAGAGGAGCATCCCGTCCTTGAGCCTCCGCGTCCCCGACGGGATGCCGTGGACGATCTCCGCGTCGATCGAGGTGCAGATCGACGCCGGGTACGTGCCGCGGTAGCCCTTGAACGACGGCACGCCGCCCCGTTCGCGGATGAACCGCTCGGCGACCCGATCGAGGTCCAGCGTGGATCTCCCCGGGGCCACGGCCGCCAGGACCGCGTCGATCGTGCCGGCGACGATGCGACCCGCCTTCCGCATCCTCGCCAGCTCCTCGCGCGACTTCCGGATGATCAACCGATGTCCTCCACGATCTTCGCCGTGCGATCGAACACCTCGTCCGGCGTTCCCTCGGCATCCACCTGATAGAGAAGGTCCCGCTCGACGTAGAACATCTCGAGCGGTGAGGCCTGCTCGCGATAGACGGCGATGCGCCGCCGGATCGTGAGCTCGTCGTCGTCGGCCCTGCGTTCGAGCCTCCCCCCGCACACGTCGCACGCGCCCTCCCGCGCGGGGGGCTTGAACTCGACGTGGTACGTCCGGCCGCAGTTCTGGCACGTGTACCGCCCGAGGAGACGCCGGACGGCGAGCTCGCCGCCGATCGAGAACTTCAGCACCACGGTCAACGGGGTGCCCATCTCCTCGAGCGCCCGTTCCAGTGCGCGGGCCTGCGCGACCGTCCTCGGGAAGCCATCCAGGATGAAGCCTTTCTCGGCGTCGGGCTCGGCGAGCCGATCCTTGACCATCGACACCATGAGGTCGTCGGGGACGTATTCGCCGCGGTCCATGTAGCCGCGCGCCGCGATCCCGAGCCGGCTGCCGCGCTGGACGTGATCCCGGAGGATCTCGCCGGTCGAGATCTGCGGGATCCCGTAGCGCTCGGAGAGCATCAGCCCCTGCGTCCCCTTGCCCGCGCCGGGGGGGCCCAACAGCACGAGGCGCACCGGTGGTCGGACCCCTACCCCAGGAAGCCTTCGTAGTGTCGCATCAGGAGCTGCGACTCGATCTGTTTCATCGTCTCGAGCGCGACACCCACCGCGATGAGGATCGACGTGCCTCCGAACGGGAACTGCGACAGGCCCCAGTAGGCGAACACGATCGTGGGGATCAACGCGATCGCCGCGAGGAAGATCGCTCCGGGGAGTCCGATCCGGATCAGGATCCGGTTGAGGTAGTCGGCGGTGGGCGGTCCTGGCCGCGTCCCCGGGATGAACCCGCCGTTCTTCCGGAGGTTGTCGGCCGTCCGGACCGGGTCGAACTGGATGGCCGTGTAGAAGTACGAGAAGAAGATGATCAGGAGGGCCAGGAACGCCATGTAGACGAGGCTGCGCTGGTTCCGGAGGTGGTTCGTGACGAAGCTGGTGAACCATTCCGCGTGGTAGACACTCGCGAGGAGCGCGGGGAAGTACAGGACCGAGGTCGCGAAGATGATCGGGATCACGCCCGCCTGGTTGACCTTGAGCGGCAGGTACGTGCTGCCGCCCGACGTCATCTTGCGCCCCACCACGCGTTTCGCGTACTGGATCGGCACCCGCCGCTGCCCCTGGTCGACGTAGATCACCGCGACGACGATGCCGACCCCGATCAGCATGATCGCGATGAACTTGCCGGTGCCCCCCTGCGCCAGGATGGCGCCCCCCTCGGCCGGGAGCCTCGAGATCACGCTCGTGAAGATCAGGATCGACATCCCGTTGCCCACGCCCCGCTGCGTGATCAGCTCGCCGAGCCACATGATGAAGGCGGTGCCGGCGGTCATGATCAGCACGATGAACGCCACGTGCGCACCCGTGAAGTCGCCGGGCCGGAAGACGTCGGGGATCTGCGAGGCGCTCGGGTTGTGGAAGAGGAACACCAGCCCGGTGGACTGCAGCAACGCGAGGACGACGGTGACGTAGCGCGTCCACTGGTTGATCTTCTTCGTGCCGGTCTCGCCCTGCTCCTGCCACTGCTGGAGCTTCGGGATCACGACCGTCATCAGCTGCATGATGATGGAGCTGGTGATGTAGGGCATGATCCCCAGCGAGAAGATCGACAGGTGCGACAGCCCCCCACCGGAGAACAGGTTGATGATGTCGAGGAACCCCCCCTGGGCCTGTTGCTCGAGGGCACGCTTCAAGATCCCGATGTCGACGACGGGCACCGGCATGTATGACCCGAGCCGGAACACCGCGATGATGAACAGCGTGAAGAGGATCTTCGCGCGGAGGTCCGGGATCCGGAACGCGTTCAGGAACGCCTTGAGCACGGTGATCTAAGGGTAGCTCAGCTCAGAACCTCGGCGGTCCCTCCCGCCGCCTCGATCTTCTCCATCGCCGCCTTCGAGAACGCGTGAGCCTTCACCGTGAGCGCCTTGTCCAGCTGCCCACGAGCGAGCACCTTGACCCTCGAACCCTTGTGCGCCAGGCCGTGCGCGTACAGGGCGTCCGGCGTGACCTCGCCGTCGAAATACCGGCCCAGGACCTCCACGTTGACGGGCGCGTACTCGATCCGGTTCGGGTTCTGGAAGCCCTTCAGCTTCGGGACGCGACGGATCAACGGCATCTGGCCGCCCTCGAAACCGGGACGGAGCGCGCCGCGGGCGCCCGTGCCCTTCGTGCCGCGCCCGGCCGTCTTGCCCCGGGCGCCCGCGCGCCCGCGACCGACGCGGGTGCGCTCCTGCTTCGCGCCCTCGGCGGGGCGGAGGTGGTGCAGCTTCATGTCAGTCGACCTCCTCCACGCTCACGAGGTGACGGACCTTGTCCAGCATCCCGCGGATGTCCGGGCGGTCCTCCTTGATCACGGTGTGGCGGACCCGGCGGAGACCCAGGCGCCGGACCGTGTCCTTCTGGTCCCGGGGACGGTCGATCACGCTGCGGACCTGCGTCACCCTAAGCCTGGTCACCGTACACCTCCGTCAGCGCCTCGGCCCGCGCGGTCTGGGCTCGCGCCTCCGCCGCCGCCACCGCCTCGAGCATCGGCTTGGGCGCCACCTGATGAGCCTCCCGTCCCCGCATGCGCGCGACCTCGTGGGGCTTCCGCAGCGCCTGCAGCCCGGCGACGGCCGCCTTCACGATGTTGATCTGGTTCGACGACCCCATCGATTTCGAGAGGATGTCCTTGATCCCCGCGGCCTCGACCAGCGCCCGGACCGGACCCCCGGCGATCACTCCGGTCCCCGGTGCGGCGGGCTTCAACAGCACGACGCCGGCCCCGGCCTCGCCGACGATCTCGTGCGGGATCGTCGTCCCCATCATCGGCACCTCGAACATCTTGCGCCGCGCCTCCTCCACGCCCTTGGCGATCGCGGCCGGCACCTCCTTCGCCTTGCCGTAGCCGACACCGACGCGACCCGCGCCGTCCCCGACGACGATCAGCGCGGCGAACGAGAAGCGACGGCCGCCCTTGACGACCTTGGCCACCCGGTTGATGAAGATGACCCGCTCCTCGTACGGGCTCTTCTCCTGTTCCCTCGCGTCGTAGCGTCGCACCATCAGATCTGCAGTCCTCCCTCTCTCGCTCCCTCGGCGACCGCGGCCACCCTGCCGTGGAACTGCCGCCCCCCGCGGTCGAACACGGCGCTCGCGATCCCGGCGTCCTTCGCCCGGCCCGCGATCAGCTTCCCGACCTCCTTGGCCCGGTCGATCTTGCCGCTGCCTGCGCCGCCGTCCCCACCCTTCGCACCCTTCGCCACCTCCGCGTCCGATGCGGCGGCGAGCGTCGCGGCCGCGAGATCGTCGATCAGCTGCACGTAGATGTGCCGGTTCGAGCGGAACACCGCCAGGCGCGGCCGCGACGCCGTGCCCGTGACCTTCTTGCGCACGCGGGCGTGGCGCCGGACGCGTGCGATCCGCTTCGCCTTGGCGTCCATCACGCCGTGGCCCCCTTCGCCGCCTTGCCGGCCTTCTTGCGGACGTACTCGTTCTCGTACCTGATGCCCTTGCCCTTGTACGGCTCGGGCTTGCGGATCTTGCGGATGTTCGCCGCGATCTCCCCGACCAGCTGCTTGTCGGTGCCCCGCACCACGATCTGGTTCGGGGTGGGAACCTCGAACTCGATACCGTCCGGCTGCGGGACGAGCACCGGGTGCGAGTAGCCCACCTGCAGCTCGACGTCCCCGCCCTTCAGGGCAGCGCGGTAGCCGACGCCGACGATCTGCAGCCGCTTCTCGAAGCCGTTCGTCACACCCTCCACCATGTTGGCGACGAGCGAACGGGTGAGCCCGTGGAGGCTCCGGCTGAGACCCACGTCGTCGGGACGCTCCACGCGGACCGAGCCTTCCTCCGCCACGATCCGCATCGTCGCGTGCATCACCTGCGACAGCTCGCCCCGGGGGCCGCGCACGGTGACGACGTTGCCGTCGTCCACCCTGACCTCGACCCCGCTCGGGATCTCGACGGGCTGCTTGCCGATCCGACTCATCTCATCATCACCACACGTACGCCAGCACTTCGCCGCCGATGCCCTTGCGGGCAGCCTCCCTGTCGGTCATCACGCCGTTCGAGGTGGAGATGATCGCCACCCCGAGGCCCCCCTGGACCCGCGGGAGTTCGTCGCGACCGCGATAGATCCTCCTGCCCGGCTTCGAGATCCGGCGCAGACCCGTGATGGCACGACGGCGCTTGTCCCCGTACTTGAGCCGGATGCGGAAGGCCTCGTGCACCCCCTCACCCTCGCGTCCGTAGCCTCCGATGTAGCCCTCGGCCTCGAGGATCCTCAGGACGGAATCCGAGAGCTTCGACGCCGGGGTCACCAGCTCGTCCTTGTAGGCCAGGTTCGCGTTGCGGATCCTGGTCAACAGGTCCGCGACGGGATCGGAGACGTTCGATGAGAACTTCGTCACCATGAGGACTTGGTCACCCCCGGCAGCTCGCCCACGTGGGCGAGCTCGCGGAAGCAGATCCGGCAGAGCATGAACTTGCGGAACACCGCCCGCGAACGCCCGCACCGCTGGCAGCGGGTGTAGCCGCGCACGCGGAACTTCGGCTGCTTCCGTTGCTTGTTGATCAACGCGGTCTTCGCCATGGTCTCGTCCCTCAGCCCTGCGCCACCGGCTGGGCGAAGGGGAAGCCCAGGGCGGCGAGGAGCGCTCGTCCTTCGTCGTCGGTCCGTGCCGTCGTCACGATCGTGATGTCCATGCCCGTGACCTTCAGTACCTTGTCGTAGTCGATCTCTGGGAAGATCAGCTGTTCCGTCACGCCGAGCGTGTAGTTGCCGTGCCCGTCGAACGACGTGGGGTTCAGGCCCCGGAAGTCCCGGATGCGGGGGAGGGCGAGCGACACGAGGCGATCCATGAACTCCCACATCCGAGCGCCACGGAGCGTCACCTTGGCTCCGATCGCCATGCCCTCCCGGAGCTTGAACCCCGCGATCGACTTCCGGGCCTTGGTCACCACCGGCTTCTGCCCGGTGATCGTCGCCAGATCCTCCAGGGCCGCGTCCAGGAGTCGTCCGTCCTTGACGGCCTCGCCGACGCCCATGTTGACGACGACCCGCTCGAGACGGGGCACCTGCATGACGTTCGACAGGCCGAGCTCGTCCCGGAGCCTCGGGACCAACTCCTCGCGGTAGCGGCGCCGGAGTCGGGGCGCGTAGTCGGCCGTCGTGGCGTTCATGACATCTCCGTCTCGCATCTCCGGCAGAAGCGGACCTTGCGGTCGCCCTCAACCCGATGACCGATCCGGGTGGCCTTGCCGCACGCCGAGCAGACGACCTGGACGTTCGAGATGTTCACGAACATCTCGGCATCGATGATGCCGCCCGCCTGGTACAGCTGCTGCGAGCTGCCCCGCGCCCGGCGACCGGTCGAGCGCTGATGCTTCTTGGCCATCGCGACGCCGTCGACCATGACCCGTCCCTCGCGGGGCAGGACGCGCACGACCCGCCCCTCCCGCCCGCGGTCCTTGCCCGAGATCACGCGGACCGTGTCGTCCTTCTTGATGTCCACTCCCGGCATCTAGAGCACCTCCGGTGCGAGCGAAACGATCTTCATGTACCGCTTGTCACGCAGCTCCCGAGCCACCGGGCCGAAGATGCGCGTGCCCCGCGGGTTCCTCGAGTCCGGGGTGAGGAGGACGACGGCGTTGTCGTCGAAGCGGATGTACGAGCCGTCGGCGCGTCGGCGCTCCTTCGCGGTGCGCACGACGACGGCCTTCACGACCTCACCCTTCTTGACGCCACCGCCCGGCAGCGCGTCCTTCACCGTACCCACGACCGTGTCGCCGAGGCTCGCGTAGCGGCGGGCCGATCCCCCGAGGACGCGGATCACCAGGAGCTCCTTCGCCCCCGTGTTGTCCGCCACCCGGCATCTCGTCTCCTGCTGGATCACTTGGCCTTCTCCACGATCTCCACGAGCCGCCAGCGCTTCGTCTTCGACAGCGGCCTGGTCTCGGCGACCCGCACCCGGTCTCCCACGTGAGCCTCGTTCGCCTCGTCGTGCACGGCGAGCTTCTTCGAGCGGCGCACGGTCTTGCCGTAGAGGGGGTGACGGAACGCGCGGTCGATCCGCACGACGACCGTCTTGTCCATGCCGTCCGAGACGACCACGCCGGTCCGGACCTTGCGACGGCCGCGTTCGCTCGTGATCTGCTGGTCGCTCACGGCTCCTCCTCGGCATGGGTCCCCGGCTCGCCGGACCCGGTGGCCGCGATCGCAGCCAGCTCCTCCTCGAGGGCACGCTCCCGCATCACCGTGGCGATCCGCGCGATCTCGTGGCGGACCTTCTTGATCGTCGACGGGTCGTCGAGCTGCCCCGTGGCGAGCTGGAACCGCAGGTTGAACAGCTCCTCCCGCGCAGACTCCGCCCGTTCGAGGAGCTGCTCGTCGGTGAGCTCTCGCAGTTCGGCGGCCTTGCTGGGCATCTCTACTCCCCCACCCGGGTGATGAACTTCGTCTTGATCGGCAGCTTGTGCTGTGCCCGACTCATCGCCTCGCGGGCGAGCCGCTCGTGCACGCCGGCCAGCTCGAACATGACCCGGCCCGGCTTCACCACCGCCACCCAGCCCTCGGGGTTGCCCTTGCCCGACCCCATCCGCGTCTCCGCCGGCTTCTTGGTCACGGGCTTGTCCGGGAAGATCGTGATCCAGACCTTGCCGCCGCGCCGGATGTGCCGGGTGATCGCGACGCGTGCAGCCTCGATCTGTCGGTTCGTGATCCACCCCGGCTCCATGGCCACGATGGCGTAGTCCCCCGACTGGATGTCCGTGTGGCCCTTGGCCAGGCCACGCCTCCGTCCGCGGTGGACCTTGCGATGCTTCACGCGCTTGGGCGCGAGCATCAGACCTCACCTCCGCCCTGCGACGGGGCCGGGGCATCCGCCGTCGGCACGGTGGCATCCTCGGGCTGCCCGCCGTCTTCGGCCGTGGCCTTCTGGGCGTCCTCGACCTCCGGGACGTCCTGCGCCCGGACGGCGTCTCCAGTCGGTCGCGCTTCGCCGGGGGTGGGCGTCCGTGGCCGGCCGGGGGATCGAGCGGGCCGATCGCCTTTCTCGGCCCGCGCATGGGCCCGGGCCAGCGCCCGCTCGGTCTCCTGCTCACGGTGCGGCACCTCGTCGCCGTGGTAGACCCAGACCTTCACGCCGATCGCGCCGAAGGTCGTGCGCGCCGCGGCCGTGCCGAAGTCCACCTTCGCGCGGAGCGTATGCAACGGGACGCGGCCCTCCCGGTACCACTCCCGCCGGCCCATCTCCGTGCCGCCCAAGCGGCCGGCGCACGCGACCCGGACGCCGAGCGCGCCGGCCCGCATCGCGGTCTGGACGGCACGCCGCATCGCCCGTCGGAACGCGACGCGGCCCGCGAGCTGCTCGGCGACACCCTGCGCCAGGAGCGCCGCGTCCGTGTCGGGTCGCACCTCGCTGGAAGCCTGGTTCATGTCCTCGACCTTCACGTCCACGCGCTTCTTCGTGTACCGCTCCACGTCCTTGCGGAGCCGGTCCACCTCGGCGCCCTTGCGGCCGATCACGATCCCCGGGCGGGCCGTGCGGATGTACACCCAGATCTGGTCGCCCTTGCGCTCGATGTCGATCGAGGAGATGCCGGCCCTGGAGAGACGCGAGCGGATGTGCTTCCGGATCCAGACGTCCTCGTGGAGCGCCTCGATGTAGTCGCGCCGGTTGGCGTACCAGTTGGATTTCCAGGGGTAGATGACCCCCAGCCGGAACCCGTACGGGTGGATCTTCTGTCCCACTACTCCTCGTCTCCCATCGTCTTGACCACGAGCGTCACGTGCGAGGTGCGCTTCCGAACACGGGTGGCGCGCCCGTAGGCGCGCGGTCGGAACCGACGGAACGTCGGTCCGTCGTCCACCCACGCACCCGAGACCACGAGGTTCTCCGCGATCACGCCGGGCCGCTGCTCGGCGTTGGCGACCGCGGAGTCGAGCAGCTTCCCCAGGTCGCGCGACGCGCCGAGGGTGGAGAAGTGAAGGATCCGACGTGCCTCCTGGACGTGCTGACCGCGGATGAGATCCACCGTCCGCCGCATCTTCCGCGGCGACGTCCGGAGGTACTTGACCGTGGCTCGGGCTTCCATCTACCTCAGACCCGTCTTCCGCTCTTCCCGCGAGTGGGTGCGGAACGTGCGCGTGGGTGCGAACTCGCCGAGCTTGTGCCCGACCATCGCCTCCGACACGAACACCGGGACGTGCTTGCGCCCGTCGTGCACGGCGATCGTGTGACCGATCATGTCGGGGACGATCGTCGATCGGCGCGACCAGGTCCTCACGACCTTCTTCTCGCCTCGCTCGTTCATCCCCGCGATCTTGACCATGAGGTGCTCGTCCACGAACGGACCCTTCTTCACCGACCTGGCCATCAGCCACGCCCCTTCCCGCGACGCCGCAGGATCTGCTTGTTCGACGCCTTGTTCTTCTTCCTCGTACGGCCTTCCTTCTTCCCCCACGGCGACGACGGATGTCGCCCTCCCGAGGCCTTCCCCTCCCCGCCGCCGAGCGGGTGGTCGACCGGGTTCATCGCCACGCCGCGCACGGACGGTCGCTTGCCCTTCCACCGGGCGCGCCCGGCCTTGCCGAGGGCGATCAGCTCGTGCTCGGCGTTGCCCACGACCCCCACGGTCCCCTTGCAGGTCGAGGGGACCGTGCGCGTCTCGCCGGAGGGCAGCCTGAGCGTGGCCAGCCTGCCCTCCTTGGCCATCAGCTGGACGCTCGTCCCGGCGGACCGCGCCATCCGCGCGCCGGCGCCGGGCTTCAGCTCCACGGCGTGGACGACCGTACCGACCGGGATGTTGCGGAGCGGCAGGGCGTTCCCGGGCCGGACTTCGGCGCTCTCCCCGGACATCAGCACGTCACCCACCCGAACGCCCTCGGGCGCGAGGATGTACCGCTTCTCGCCGTCCACGTAGTGGAGCAGCGCGATCCGCGAGCTCCGGTTGGGGTCGTACTCGATGGTGGCGACCTTCGCAGGGATCCCATCCTTGTTCCGGCGGAAGTCGACGATCCGGTAGCGGCGTTTCGTGCCGCCGCCCTGATGACGGGTGGTGATCCTCCCGTGCACGTTCCGACCGGCCTTCTTCCGTCCCTTGGCCAGCAGCGACTTCTCGGGCTTCCCGCGCGTGATCTCGTCGAACGTGGACACGCTCGCGCCGCGCCGGCCCGGGGTCGTTGGCTTGTACTTGCGGACGGCCATGGCTACGACCCTCCCTCGAAGATCTCGATGCGGTCGCCTTCGGCGAGCGTGACGACAGCGCGCTTCTCGTCGGGACGGCGACCACGCGTCCACCCGCGGCGCTTGAGCTTGCCGCGACGCTTCAAGGTGTTGACGGAGGTCACGCGGACGTCCCAGATCGCCTGGACGGCTTCCTTGATCTCGGTCTTGTTGGCCCGCGGGTCCACCAAGAACGTGTAGGTGTTGCGCTCGATGCCCGCGTAGGACTTCTCCGAGACGATCGGTCGGACGATGACGTCGCGATGCGACTTGTTCATCCCCCCACCTCCTCGCTCGTGGTCGACGGCCGGCGGGTCCGCTCGGGTGCAGGCGTCCGCTCGGGCGCCCCGGTCAGGCGGTCGAGCGCCGCATCGGTGAACAGCACCCGATCCGCCAGCAGCACGTCGTACGTCCCGAGGCCGCCGACGTAGGCGAGCTTCACGTTCGGGAGGTTCCGGAACGACTTCTCGATCACGCCTCCCTCGCTCGGCACCGGCAGGACGACCAGGATCCGTCCGTCGAGCTCGAGAGCATCCAGCACCCGCGCCGCTTCCCGGGTCTTGGGCTCGTCCACGGCGAGGTCCCGGACGACCGCCAGCTTCCCGGACTGCAGTGCGTCCGTGAGGGCGGACCGGAGCGCCCCCCGCCGCATCTTTTTGTTGACCCGCATGGAGTGGTCGCGCGGTGTCGGCCCGTGGGCCACGCCGCCGCCGACCCACTGAGGCGAGCGGATCGACCCCTGGCGGGAGCGTCCCGTGCCCTTCTGGCGCCAGGGCTTCTTGCCGCCGCCGCGGACCTCGCCCCGCGTCTTCGTCGAGTGCGTGCCCCCGCGGATCCCGGCGAGGCCGGCGACCACGACCTGATGCATCAGCGGCACGCTGACCTTCGACTCGAAGAACTCGGCGGGCAGGTCGCGCCTGCCGACCTTCGCGCCCGACGCGTCGCGCATCTCGATCGAGGCCATCAGGCGGCACCCCTGTCCGCCGGCGCCTTGACCCCCGACCGGGCCATGACCAGGCCCCCGTTCGGACCGGGGACCGCACCCTTCACCAGGAGGAGGCCCCGCTCGGCGTCCGCCTGGACGACCTCGAGGTTCAGCACGGTCACGCGAACGTTGCCGAACTGGCCGGCCATCGGCATGTCCTTGAAGACGCGGCTCGGGGTGGCGCACGCACCGATCGCCCCGGGCGCTCGGTGCTTGCGCTCCGTGCCGTGGCTCGCCTTCAGACCGTGGAAGCCGTGGCGCTTCATCACGCCGCTGGTCCCGTGGCCCTTCGAGACGCCGACCACGTCCACGAGGTCGCCCGGCCTGAACACGTCGACCCTGATCTCCTGGCCCGGCTCGTAGCTCCCGGCGTCGTCGGTCCGCAGCTCGACGACGTACCGCCCCGGCGTGGCGTCGTGCCGATCGAAGTGGCCCTTCATCGGCCGCGTCAGATCGCGAGGCCGAACGCCGCCGAAGGCGAGCTGGACGGCGTCGTAGCCGTCGCTGTCCTTCGTCTTGACCTGGGACACGACGCACGGCCCCGCCTTGATCACCGTGACCGGCACGGCACGGGTGTCGTCGAAGATCTGGGTCATACCCAGCTTCGTCCCGAGGATCCCTTTCGTCTCAGCCATCGCCCCTACAACTTGATCTCGATGTCGACCCCGGCCGACAGGTTCAGCCGCTGCAGCTCCTGCACCGTCTTCGAGGTGGCGTCCACGATGTCGATCAGGCGCTTGTGCGTGAGCATCTGGAAGTGCTCCCGGGAGTCCTTGTACTTGTGCGGCGAGCGGATCACCGTGTAGATGGAGCGCTCGGTCGGCAACGGGACCGGTCCGACCACCTTCGCGCCGGTGCGCGTGACGTGCTCGACGATGTCGCGTGCCGCCACGTCCAGCATCCGGTGGTCGTACGCCCGGAGCTTGATCCGGATCTTCGGTCCCGCCACTGTCCGTCCCCTCGCTTCGTTCGCCTACGTGATGACCTTGGTGACCCGGCCGGCCCCGACGGTCCGGCCACCCTCTCGGATCGCGAAGCGGAGGCCGTCCTCCATCGCGATCGGCTTGTCGAGCTCGACCCGCATCTCGACGTTGTCGCCGGGCATCACCATCTCCACGCCGTCCGGCAGGTGCGCGATCCCGGTGACGTCCGTCGTGCGGAAGTAGAACTGCGGCTTGTACCCGTCGAAGAACGGCGTGTGCCGACCGCCTTCCTCCTTGGACAGGACGTAGACGTTCGACCCGAACTCGGTGTGGGGCGTGATCGAGCCCGGCTTCGCCAGCACCTGGCCCCGTTCCACCTCGTCCTTGTCGATCCCTCGAAGCAGGACCCCGACGTTGTCCCCGGCCCGGACCTCGTCCAGGAGCTTCCGGAACATCTCGAGGTCGGTCGCGATCGTCTTGCGCGTGTCACGGAGCCCGACGATCTCGACCTCCTCCATCTTCTTGAGGACGCCCTGCTCCACGCGGCCGGTGACGACCGTGCCCCGCCCCGTGATCGAGAAGACGTCCTCGATCGGCATCAGGAACGGCTTGTCGGTCTCCCGGGTCGGCTCGGGGATGTAGGTGTCGCAAGCCTGCAGGAGCTCGTCGACCTTGGCCATCCAGGTCTCGTCACCCTCGAGGGCCTTCAGCGCGGAGATCTGCACGACCGGGACGTCGTCCCCGGGGTATTCGTAGGAGGTGAGGAGCTCCCGCACCTCGAGCTCGACGAGATCCAGCAGCTCGGCGTCGTCGACCATGTCGCACTTGTTGAGGGCCACCACGATCGAGGGCACCCCCACCTGGCGGGCGAGCAGCACGTGCTCACGGGTCTGGGGCATCGGCCCGTCGGCGGCCGACACGACCAGGATGGCGCCGTCGACCTGCGCGGCGCCGGTGATCATGTTCTTCACGTAGTCGGCGTGACCGGGCATGTCCACGTGCGCGTAGTGGCGCGCGTCGGTCTCGTACTCCACGTGGGCGATGGCGATGGTGATGCCGCGCTCGCGCTCCTCGGGGGCCTTGTCGATCTCGTCGAAGGGGGTGAACTCGGCCATGCCCTTCTCGGCCTGGCGTTTGGTGATCGCGGCCGTGAGCGTCGTCTTCCCGTGGTCGATGTGACCCATCGTGCCGATGTTCACGTGGGGCTTCGTCCGCTCGAACTTCTTCTTGCCCATCTGTCCTCTCCCCGTCCGTGGCCCTACTCGCCCGAGACCCGGGCGACGATCTCCTTCGACACCTGCGCCGGCACCTCCGCGTACGCGTGGAGCTGCATCGGGCTGTGCGCGGCTCGGCCCTGGGTGCGCGACCGCAGGTCCGTCGCGTAGCCGAACAGCTCCGCCAGCGGGACCAACACACGGATCACCTTCTGCCCGCCGACTTCGTCGATGCGCTCGATCCGGCCGCGCCGCGCCGTCACGTCGCCCATCACGTCGCCCATGAACTCCTCTGGGGTCGTCACCTCGAACTCCATGACCGGCTCGAGCAGCGCAGGGTCGGCCTTGCGGGCCGCGGCCTTCAGCGCCATCGAGCCGGCGATCTTGAAGGCCATCTCGTTCGAGTCGACCTCGTGGTAGGTACCGTCCGTCAGCGTCGCCCGGAGATCGACCATGGGGTACCCGGCGAGCACGCCGTTGTCGAGCGCCTCCTGGATCCCCTGGTCGACCGCAGGGATGTACTCCCGGGGGATCTTGCCGCCCACGATCTTGTTCAGGAACTCGTAGCCGCCGCCGGGGCCCGTGGGCTCCAGGTCGATCACCACGTAGCCGAACTGGCCGCGACCGCCCGTCTGGCGGATGAAGCGGCCCTCGACCTTGTGGACCTCGCGGCGGATCGTCTCGCGGTAGGCGACCTGCGGCTTCCCGACGTTGGCGTCGACCGAGAACTCCCGCTTCAGGCGGTCCACGATGATGTCGAGGTGCAGCTCGCCCATGCCGGAGATCACGGTCTGGCCGGTCTCCTCGTCGTACTTGACGACGAAGGTGGGGTCCTCGTCGGCGAGCTTCGCGAGCCCGCTCCCCAGCTTGTCCTGGTCGGCCTTGGTCTTCGGCTCGACGGCGACGGAGATGACCGGCGTGGGGAAGCTGATGGACTCGAGGACCACCTGGTGGTCCGGGTCGCAGATCGTGTCGCCCGTGGTCGCGTGCTTCAAGCCGACCACGGCCACGATGTCGCCGGTGTATGCCGCCTCCTTGTCCTCACGGTGATTGGCGTGCATCTGCAGGATCCGACCGATGCGCTCCTTACGGTCCTTGGTGGCGTTCGCCACGTGGGTGCCGGCCCGGAGCACGCCCGAGTACACGCGGAGGTAGGTCAGCCGTCCGACGTAGGGATCCGACATGATCTTGAACGCGAGCGCGGAGAACGGCTCGGTGTCCTCGGGCGCCCGCTCGACGTGGGTGTCCTCGTCGTTCGGGAGGTGACCCTGCACGGGGAGGACCTCCGCGGGTGAGGGGAGGAACCCGACGATCGCGTCGAGCAGCGGCTGGACACCCTTGTTCTTGAACGCGGAGCCGCAGAGGACGGGCACCCCGTCGCCGGCCAGCGTCGCTCGGCGGATCGCCCGTTCGAGCTCGTCGGTCGTGGGCTCCTCCTCGTGGACGAACTTCTCCATGACGGACTCGTCGTGGTCGGCGAGCTTCTCGAACAGCTCGTGACGGGCCGCGGCAGCCGTCTCGGCGTACTCGGCTGGGATCTCCGTGTCGCGCCACTCCTCGCCCATGTCGCCCTCCCAGTAGTGAGCGTTCATGTGGACGAGATCGATCACGCCGCGGAAGTCTGCCTCGCTCCCCCAGGGCAGCTGCAGGACCAGCGGGGTGGCCTGCAGGCGGTCGACGATCATCTCGACGGTGCGGGCGAAGTTGGCCCCGGTGCGGTCCATCTTGTTGACGAAGCAGATCCGGGGGACGCGGTAGCGATCGGCCTGGCGCCACACCGTCTCTGACTGGGGCTCCACGCCGGCGACGGCGTCGAAGACGGCGACCGCGCCGTCCAGCACCCGCAGGGACCGTTCCACCTCGACCGTGAAGTCCACGTGCCCCGGCGTGTCGATGATGTTGATCCAGTGCCCCTTCCACTGGCACGTCGTGGCGGCCGAGGTGATCGTGATGCCGCGCTCGCGCTCCTGGACCATCCAGTCCATCTGCGCGGTGCCCTCGTGGACCTCGCCGATCTTGTAGGCCTTGCCGGTGTAGTAGAGGATCCGCTCCGTCGTGGTGGTCTTGCCCGCGTCGATGTGCGCCATGATGCCGATGTTGCGCGTGCGAGCCAGGGGGTACTCGCGGATCGCGAGCCCCTTGCCGCCGTCCTTGACCTTCTGTTCGGTCGCCGCCACCATCGTCACCTGCATCGTCTCCGCGGGAACCGCCATCATCGGGTTCCCTCCACACGGGAAACCGGCCCCTGCGGGCCGGTCGGGTGTTCCTCGTCGATCACCATCGGTAATGCGCGAACGCCTTGTTGGCCTCGGCCATCTTGTGCATGTCCTCCCGCCGTTTCACGGACGCACCCTGGCCGTTGGAGGCGTCCATGATCTCCGCGACGAGCCGCTCGGCCATCGAGTTCTCCCGCCGGGCGCGGGAGAAGTTCACGAGCCACCGCAGCGCCAGCGTCGTGCCGCGCGCGGGCTTCACCTCCACCGGCACCTGGTACGAGGCCCCGCCGACCCGGCGGGACTTCACCTCGAGCATCGGTCGGACGTTCTCCACGGCGCGCTTCAGGGTGATGACCGGGTCGTTGGCGGTCCTCTGGCTGATCTGCTCGAGCGCCTCGTAGACGATGTGCTCCGCGACCGTCTTCTTCCCGTTCAGCAGCACCTTGTTCACGAGCTGCGTGACGAGGGGGTTCTGGTACACGGGATCGGGGGTGATCCCCCGGCGTACGGCGGGGCCTTTGCGCGGCATGGCTACTCGCCCGCCTTCTTGGCGCCGTACCGGGAGCGTGCCTTGCGGCGGTCGCGGACGCCCGCGGTGTCGAGGGTGCCCCGGACGATCTTGTACCGAACGCCGGGCAGATCGCGGACGCGACCGCCGCGGACCAGCACGATCGAGTGTTCCTGGAGGTTGTGCCCGACCCCCGGGATGTAGACCGTGACCTCGATCCCGGAGGTGAGACGGACCCTGGCGACCTTGCGGAGGGCCGAGTTCGGCTTCTTCGGGGTCATCGTGTACACGCGCGTGCAGACGCCGCGCCGCTGCGAGGAACCCTTCAGCGCGGGACTCTTCGTCCTCTTCTTCGGGCGCGACCGGCCCTTCCGTACGAGCTGCTGGATGGTAGGCATGGTCTTTCCGTCTGCACTCTTCCTTTTTCAGGGATCGATCCCTGTTCCCGGTCAGGACCCCTTGGGGCGCAGCGCGAAGGCACCGTCACCCCCAGAGTGCTGGCTCCGGACCGGAACCGGGGCGCCCGACCTCGTCGCCGTGCTCGGGCGCGACCGCCAAAGCTACTGGTCGTGAGCACGGGATGTCAACCACCGCGCCGGGTGCCACCCGGCGTGAGGGCCGGCCTGCGCGGAGAGACTCCCTTACCTTACCGGGCGCGCCGCCGGGCCGGGGCGGCGGCTACTCCTCGTCCGCCCGGGACACGCCGCCGAGCATCCGCTCGGCCTGCTGGCGGGAGAGCCCGACCAGGGCCGGCTCGCCGCCGCCTTCGGCGGCGAGCTCGGCGAGCTCGCGCTGTCGCGCGAGCCAGTACTCCGGGATCGCCTCGGGCTTGATCTTCACGGCCACGTTGCGGTAGCGGCTCATGCCCGTGCCGGCCGGGATCAGCTTGCCGATGATCACGTTCTCCTTCAGCCCCAGGAGCGGATCCGCCTTGCTCTGGATCGCCGCGTCGGTGAGCACCCGGGTGGTCTCCTGGAAGGAGGCCGCCGAGAGCCACGAGTCGGTCGCCAGGGAGGCCTTGGTGATGCCGAGCAGCACGGGCCTCGCCGATGCAGGCACCGCGCCCGACTCCACGACCTCCTGGTTCGTCTCCTCGAAGACCCGACGGTTGACCAGATCGCCCGGCAGCAGGTCGGTGTCACCCGGCTCGATGATGTGCACCTTCCGGAGCATCTGGCGCGCGATCAGCTCGATGTGCTTGTCGTGGATCGTCACGCCCTGCGACCGGTAGACCTGCTGGACCTCATCCACCAGGTGCAGCTGGAGGGCGAGCACGCCCTCGACCCGCAGCTTCTCGTGGGGGTTCACCGAACCCTCGGTCAGCTGCTGACCGACCTCGACCATGTCGCCGCTGGCGACCGTCAGACGGGCCCGGAACGAGACCTGGTACTCGACCATGTCGCCGGTCTCGTCGGTGACGCGGATCCGGCGGACGTGCTTCTCGTCGTCGTCCTCGATGCTCACCTCGCCCGAG
Source organism: Actinomycetota bacterium (assembly GCA_044865955.1). Lineage (GTDB taxonomy): Bacteria > Actinomycetota > UBA4738 > UBA4738 > HRBIN12 > JAJNBA01. The sequence goes on from JBIOTM010000020.1 coordinate 24,086, forward strand.
AGCTCCGTGATCTGCGCCATGCCCTTGGGGTTCCGGGCCTCGAACAGCTCGACCACGCGGGGGAGACCGTGCGTGATGTCCTCGCCGGCGATGCCCCCCGTGTGGAACGTCCGCATCGTGAGCTGCGTACCCGGCTCGCCGATCGACTGGGCGGCGATGATGCCGACGGCCTCGCCGATGTCCACGAGACGCCCCGTCGCCAGCGAACGCCCGTAGCAGGCCTGGCAGACGCCGATCTCAGCCTCGCACGTGATCACGGAGCGGACCTGAGCCGTCCCGACCCCGGAGTCGATGACCGCCTGGGCCAGCTCGTCGGAGAGCTCGTCGCCGGCCGACGCGATCTTCTTCCCGTCGACCTTCACGTGCTCGGCGAGCACACGACCGAACAGCGAGGTGTCCGTGTGCGCCGCCTTGACCGTGGTGCCGTCGGGACGGGTGACGTTCACCGGGACCGTGATCGAACGGTCCGTGCCGCAGTCCTCCTCGCGAACGATGACCTCCTGCGCCACGTCCACCAGGCGCCGGGTGAGGTAGCCCGAGTCGGCGGTCCGCAGGGCCGTGTCCGCCAAGCCCTTCCGGGCGCCGTGCGTGGAGATGAAGTACTCGAGGACCGACAGGCCCTCGCGGAAGTTCGACTTGATCGGGCGCGGGATGATCTCGCCCTTCGGGTTCGCCACGAGACCACGCATCCCGGCCAGCTGACGGATCTGCATGATGTTCCCTCGGGCGCCCGAGTTGGCCATCATGTAGATCGGGTTCGTCGTCGTGAACTGGGCCTCCATGGCGTCCTTGACCTCGTCCGTGGCCTGGGTCCAGATCTCGATGAGCTCCTGGCGCCGCTCGTCGTCGGTGATGATGCCCTTCTTGTACTGCTGCTCCACCTTCTGGGCCCGCTTCTCGTGCTCGTCCAGGATCTTCTGCTTCTCGGGCGGCGTGGTGACGTCCTCGACCCCCAGCGTCACGCCGGCCCGGGTGGCGTAGTGGAACCCCAGGTTCTTGAGGTTGTCCAGGACGACCTCCACTTGCGCGCGGTCGTAGCGGTGCACGACCTCGTCGACCAGGCGAGCGACGTCCGGCTTGAGGACCGGCTCGTTGCGGAACTCGAAGTCGTCGGGGAACGCCCCGTTGAACACGACCCGGCCGATCGTGGTCCGGATCACCGGCGTGCGACCCTTCCAGCCCTCGGCCTTGGGGTCGTACCCCTCGGGCAGGAGCTCGTCGGGCAGGGCCTTGCCGGCCAGCCGCACCCGGACCGGATCGTGCAACGGATATCCCCGGTCGAGCGCGAGGAGGGCCTCGGCCGTCGAGCCGAACACCGGGATGTCCTCGTCGTTCGCGTCCTCGTTCTGCGTGAGGGTCAGCCAGTACAGCCCGAGCACCATGTCCTGCGACGGCGTGGCGATCGGTCGACCGTGCGCCGGCGACAGGATGTTGTTCGTCGACAGCATCAGGATCCGCGCTTCGGCCTGCGCCTCCGCCGACAGCGGCACGTGCACCGCCATCTGGTCCCCGTCGAAGTCGGCGTTGAACGCCGCGCACACCAGCGGATGGATCTTGATGGCCTTGCCCTCCACCAGCACCGGCTCGAAGGCCTGGATCCCCAGGCGGTGCAGCGTCGGCGCCCGGTTCAACAGGACCGGGTGCTCCCGGATGACCTCCTCGAGCACGTCCCAGACCTGCGGACGGGCCCGCTCGACCATCCGCTTCGCGCTCTTGATGTTCTGCGCGAGGTTCTGATCCACGAGGCGCTTCATCACGAACGGCTTGAACAGCTCCAACGCCATCTGCTTCGGGAGCCCGCACTGGTGCAGGCGGAGCTCCGGGCCGACGACGATCACAGAACGTCCCGAGTAGTCGACCCGCTTGCCCAGCAGGTTCTGGCGGAAGCGTCCCTGCTTCCCCTTCAACATGTCGGAGAGCGACTTCAGCGGACGGTTCCCCGGACCCGTGACGGGACGGCCGCGGCGGCCGTTGTCGAACAGCGCGTCGACGGCCTCCTGCAGCATCCGCTTCTCGTTGTTCACGATGATCTCCGGCGCCTGGAGGTCGAGCAGCCGCTTGAGTCGGTTGTTCCGGTTGATCACGCGCCGGTACAGGTCGTTCAGGTCCGAGGTGGCGAACCGGCCCCCGTCCAGCTGCACCATCGGCCGCAGATCGGGCGGGATCACGGGGATCGCGTCCAGGACCATCCCCATGGGATTGGAGCGCCCGTCGACGAAGTTCGAGGCGACCTTCAGGCGCTTGATCGCCTTCAGTCGCTTCGTGCCCTTGCCGTTCTCGATCTGATCGCGGAGCGCGTCGCCCTCCGTCTGGATGTCGTAGTCCTGGAGCAGCCGCTTGATCGCCTCGGCGCCCATCCCGCCGTCGAAGTAGTCGGCGAACCGTTCGCGGAGCGACCGGTACACGGCGTCGTCCGCGACCAGCTGCTTCACCTTGAGGCCCTTGAAGGCGGCCACGACGTCGTCGAGGTGCTGCGTGTCGCGTCCGGCCGCTTCGTGGATCCGCTCCACGTCGCGCTGCGCCTCACGCTTGGCGGCCGACAGCTGCGCGCCCTTCGCGCCCTCGGTCTCGAGCTCCTTCAGCCGCTCCTCGAGATCGGACAGCCGCCGCTTGACCTGGTCGTCGCGCTCGGCCTCGATCTCACGCTTCTCTGCCTCGATCTCCTCCTCGATCGCGGGCAGGTCCTTGTGGCGGCGCTCGTGGTCGACCCGGGTGATCACGTAGGCGGCGAAGTAGATGATCCGCTCGAGGTCCTTCGGGGCGATGTCCAGGAGGTAGCCCAGGCGCGACGGGACGCCCTTGAAGTACCAGATGTGGGTGACCGGGGCGGCCAGCTCGATGTGGCCCATCCGGTCCCGCCGCACCTTCGACCGCGTGATCTCGACGCCGCAGCGCTCGCAGATGATGCCTTTGAACCGGACCCGCTTGTACTTGCCGCAGTGGCACTCCCAGTCCCGCGTCGGTCCGAAGATCCGCTCGCAGAACAGGCCGTCCTTCTCCGGCTTCAGGGTGCGGTAGTTGATGGTCTCCGGCTTCTTGACCTCGCCGTTGGACCACGCCCTGATCTGGTCGGCTGCCGCCAGCCCGATCCGGAGCTCATCGAAGTAGTTCACATCCAGCACGTAGGCCTCCCGCCTGCCAGCCTCGCCAGCACCCACCCCTGCATCATGTTCAACGTTCGCCTATTCCCGCCGCCCATCAGTCGAAGTCCGCCCCCGCGGGCTCGCGCCTGCTGAGGTCGATGCCCAGCTCCTCCGCCGCTCGGAACACGTCCTCGTCCGTCTCGCGAAGCTCGATCTCCTCGCCGGCGGCCGACCGGACCTCGACGTTCAGCGAGAGCGATTGCATCTCCTTGATCAGCACCTTGAAGGACTCCGGGATGCCCGGCTCGGGGATGTTCTCCCCCTTCACGATGGCTTCGTAGACCTTCACCCGGCCCAGGACGTCGTCCGACTTGATCGTGAGCAGCTCCTGGAGGGCGTAGGCCGCGCCGTAGGCCTCCAGCGCCCAGACCTCCATCTCACCGAACCGCTGCCCGCCGAACTGGGCCTTCCCGCCCAGCGGCTGCTGGGTGATCATCGAGTAGGGGCCGGTCGACCGGGCGTGGATCTTGTCGTCCACGAGGTGGAGCAGCTTCAGGATGTAGGCGACGCCGACCGTCACGGGCTCCGCGTACGGCTGGCCGTTCCGTCCGTCGAACAGCCGAGCCTTGCCGATCTCGTTCACGAGCTTCTGGCCGTCGGCGCTCGCGTGGGAGCTGCCGATCGCCGCCAGGATCTCGTCCTCCTTGGCCCCGTCGAAGACGGGGGTGGCCACGTGAACCGGACCCGAGTGGTCCGAGCCGTCCTTGGCGAACCCGACCATCGCCGCGTAGCCGAGGTGCGCCTCGAGCACCTGCCCCAGGTTCATCCTCGACGGCACGCCCAGCGGGTTCAGGATGATGTCGACCGGCGTGCCGTCCTCGAGGAACGGCATGTCCTCCTCGGGCAGGATCGTCGAGATCACGCCCTTGTTGCCGTGCCGGCCCGCCAGCTTGTCGCCGTCGGAGATCTTCCGCTTCTGGGCCACGTAGACGCGGACCAGCTGGTTCACGCCCGGCGGCAGCTCGTCGCCGTCGTCCCGGTTGAACACGCGGACCCCGATGACCTTCCCCGACTCGCCGTGCGGCACCTTGAGGGACGTGTCCCGGACCTCGCGGGCCTTCTCGCCGAAGATCGCGCGCAACAGTCGCTCTTCCGGCGTGAGCTCGGTCTCGCCCTTCGGCGTGACCTTGCCGACGAGGTAGTCCCCGGGGTTCACCTCCGCGCCGATGCGGACGATCCCCCGCTCGTCGAGGTCCTTCAGGATCTCCTCGGAGACGTTGGGGATGTCCCGGGTGATCTCCTCGGCCCCGAGCTTCGTGTCGCGTGCGTCGACCTCGTGCTCCTCGATGTGGATCGAGGTGAGGACGTCGTCCTTGACCAGCCGTTCGGAGATGATGATCGCGTCCTCGTAGTTGTGTCCCTCCCACGGCATGTACGCGACGAGGAGGTTCTTGCCGAGGGCGATCTCCCCGAGGTCGGTGGATGGGCCGTCCGCGATCACCTGCCCCTTCGCGACCCTTTCGCCGATCTCGACCACCGGCTTCTGGTTGAAGTTCGTCCCCTGGTTGGTCCGGCGGAACTTGATCAGGTCGTACGTGCGGGGCTTACCGTTCTTCTCCCTGACGACGATCGCCTCGGCCGAGACGTCCTCGACCACGCCGGGCTCGTCCGCGAGCACGACGTCGCCGGCGTCCACGGCGGCCCGGAACTCGATGCCCGTCCCGACGAGCGGGGCCTCCGCGCGCAGGAGCGGCACCGCCTGCCGCTGCATGTTCGCGCCCATCAGGGCGCGGTTCGCGTCGTCGTGCTCCAGGAAGGGGATCAGGGCGGCCGCCACCGAGACCAGCTGCTTCGGGGACACGTCCATGTAGTCGATCTCGTCGGGGGACACCTGGTCCACCTCGCCCCCCTTGCGGCGCACCAGCACCTGGGTGTCCTGGAACGTGCCGTCCCCGGCGATCCTGGCGTTCGCCTGGGCGATGACGTGGCGGTCCTCCTCGTCGGCGGACAGGTAGTCGATCTTGGCGGTGACCTTGCCCTTCTCGACGCGGCGGTACGGGGTCTCGATGAAGCCGAACTCGTTGATGCGGCCGAAGCTGGACAGTGATCCCATCAGGCCGATGTTCGGACCCTCCGGCGTCTCGATCGGGCACATCCGTCCGTAGTGGGACGGGTGCACGTCTCTGACCTCGAAGCCGGCCCGCTCGCGCGACAGGCCACCGGGGCCCAGCGCAGACAGTCGGCGTTTGTGGGTCAGCCCGGCCAGCGTGTTCGTCTGGTCCATGAACTGCGAGAGCTGCGAGGTCCCGAAGAACTCCTTGATCGAGGCGACCACGGGACGGATGTTGATCAGGGTCTGCGGCGTGATCGCCTCCACGTCCTGCGTGGTCATCCGCTCCTTCACCACGCGCTCCATGCGCGAGAGTCCGATCCGGATCTGGTTCTGGATCAGCTCGCCGACCGAACGGATCCGGCGGTTCCCGAAGTGGTCGATGTCGTCGGGGTCGTAGCCCTCCTCGCCCGCGTGGAGCTTCACGAGGTAGGCGACGGTCTTCAGGATGTCCTCGAAGGTGAGGATCGCCTTGTACTTCGGGGCGCCCTGCCCGGTGGCCTCGTCCTTCTGCATCGCGGAATGGACGCGGTACCGGACCTGCTCCCAGGCCTTCTTGTCGGGGTTGTCCAGCTCTCCCAGCGACCGGTGGTGCGCCCGCAGCTGCTTCTGGAGATCGCCCTCGGCCGACCCCAGCTTCTTGTCGACCTTGTGCCGGCCGACCCGCGCCACGTCGTAGCGCTTCGGGTTGAAGAACAGGTTCTCGAGCAGGGTCTTCGCGCTCTCGGCGGTGGGTGGCTCGCCCGGCCGGAGCTTCCGGTAGATGTCCTCGAGGGCCTCTTCCTGGGTCTCGACGTGGTCCTTCTCGAGCGTGTTCTGGATCGACTGCGCGTTGCCGAAGAGCTTCAAGATCTCGTCGGCGCTGAACCCCAGGGCCTTGAGGAAGACGGTCACGTTCTGCCGGCGCTTGCGGTCGATCCGGACCCCGACGGTGTCCTTCTTGTCCACGTCGAACTCGAGCCACGCTCCTCGCGAGGGGATGATCTTCGCGATGAAGACGTCCCTGTCGGAGGTCTTGTCGGGCTCCTTGCTGAAATAGACGCCCGGCGAGCGCACCAGCTGCGAGACCACGACCCGCTCGGTCCCGTTGATGATGAACGTCCCCCGATCGGTCATCATCGGGAAGTCCCCGAGGAAGACCTCCTGCTCCTTGATCTCGCCGGTGACCTTGTTGACGAAGGTCGCCTCGACGAACAACGGAGCGGAGTAGGTGATGTCCTTGTCGCGGCACTCCTCTTCCGAGAACTTCATCTCCCGGAACTCGTGCGCGCCGAAATAGAGCTGGAACTGTTCGGTGAAGTCTTCGATCGGCGAGACTTCCTCGAGGACCTCCTTGAGGCCTTCCTTCAGCAGCCGATCGAAGGAATCCTTCTGGATGGCAACCAGGTCGGGTAGCTGGAGGACCTCGTCGAGCTTGGCGAAACTGACACGGTTCCGGACAGGAACGAGCTGGTCAGGCAAAAAGAACCCCTCCCGGGAGACGTCATGGGCGCACGGCAGGGCGCGGTGGACGGCACGGCAATCGAGCAGTGTACGAGATGAGACAGGCGTCGTCAAGGACGCCTGCCTGCCCACGGCGGGTTCCTGTGAGGGTACGCCTCGGGCCAGGCGGGGTCAACCCGGCGGAGGGCCCTTTCGGAGCCCTGCCCCGAGCCCCTTCATGGTGCAGTGTCCTTGCCGGCGATAGGGTTCGGCGAGGATGGCCTCGGAACCCGCCGCGCCTCGCCGGTGGCGCCCCAGGACCCCCGGGAGACGGGTTGCCCTCGCCGTCGGGGCGGGTCTCGCGACCTTCGCGATCCTGGTGGTCCTGGACGGCGTCTGGGCCGGCACGTCGCTGCTGCGCAACCTGACGCGCGCCCGCTCCGAGCTCGGGGTCGCGATCGGATCGATCGTCACGGGGGATCCGGAGGCGGCGGCGCCCCACTTCGTTGCGGCGGCGGGCGCGGCCGACGATGCGCTCGGAGCGGTGGGGCACCCCTCGATGGCGATCGCCGGCCTTCTGCCCGTGGTCGGGGACAACATCGACGCGGCGGCGGCCGTGGCCGAGTCCTCGGGGGCCACGGCTCGAGCCGGAACGACGATGGTGCGCGTGTCGCGCGACCTCGCGTGGACGGACATCGGGCTCCCGGCCTCGACCGCCGCGGGCCGGCTGGACATCCCGGCGTTCGAGGCCGCGGCGCCGAGCATGGACGCCGTCGTATCCCGGCTGCGGGAGGCGCTCCAACGGCTCGAAGCGGCCGGTGAGGGCCGGCTCATCGGACCGGTGGCCGTCGGCTACCGCGACGCCCTCGAGGGACTGGAGCTGCGGGCCGATCTCGCATCACGGCTCCGGGACGTGATCCACCTGATGCCGGCCATGTTCGGAGGGGAGGAGCCTCGGCGGTACCTGGTGTGCGTCCCCTCGCTCGGCGTGCCCCGTCCGGGGGGCGGCGCTCCCACCGCCGTCGGCGTGCTGACGGCGGCGGACGGATCGCTCACGATCGAGCCTCTCGCGCCCGCGCCGGAGGCGATCGCGCGGGTCCCCGGTTCGCCCGACTGGCCCACGACGGCTCGGGCGCTGTCGGTGGCTGCGAAGGAGGTGGGGTTCCCTCGCCTCGACGGCGTCATCAGGCTCGATGCGGTCGCGCTCCAAGACCTGGTCTGGGCGATCGGGGACGTCGAGGTCCCCGGGAGGAAGCTCCCGTTCTCCGACCGCACCACGACCGATGCCCTCGAGATCGACGCGTTCCTCGGGAGCTCGCCGAGGAAGGCATCGAGCCTCCAGGCCGCCTGGGTGTCCCGGATCCTGCTGGAGTTCCTGGCGAGGCGACCCGGCGTGGAGTCCTTCGCGCTGGCGACCGCCGCCGACGCCCGGGACCGGCACCTCGCCGTCTACCTGGTCCGCCCGGACGAGCAACGCCTGGTCAAGGCCCTCGGTCTGGACGGGCGCGCACGGTTCGGCGGCAGGGGCTTCCTTCCCGTCGTCGCGTCCTGGGCATCGACGAGCTCCTCGCACGTCGGGGCGCTGGTCGATGTGGCCATCCGGTACGACGTGGCGGTCCGGCCCGACGGCTTCGCGTCCGTCCGGACCGAGGTCCTCTTCGAGAACCGGGCGGCGGGCACGGGCCCTCCGTCGGTCCTGCTCGGTCGGCCGGCGGCGGGGGTCGGGGTGGGGACCTTCGCGGCCGACGTCACGCTCTACCTCCCCGCCGACGCGCGGAACGTCGTCGCGGAGACGAGCCGCCCGAGCCCGATCGAGGTCGGCGCGCGGTTGGGCCTTTCGACGGTGACGGGCTCCGTCACGGTCCGCGGGGCCGAGTCGACGACGCTCACGGCCACCTACGCGGTGGACGACGCGGTCCGGACGGTCGAAGGGGTGCACGAGCTCGTCCTTCGGCTGGTCCCCCAGCCGACGATCGCGGGGATCCGCTACCAGGTGCGGATCAGCCTGCCCGAGGGATCGACGATCGCATCCGGTTCGCCGGCGATCGAACGACACGGTCGGACCGCGGCCTTCTCCGGCGTTCGCGCCGGCCCCGTCGACCTGGAGCTGCGGTACGTCTGACGGCGCCCGAGAGGGTCCTCAGCCCAGGACCGGCGCCGCCGGGACGGGCGGAGCGACGTGCACGTCCTCCGCCTCGGGCACCTGCGTGTACGACGCCTCGGCCGTCACGAGCTGCGACCCCTGGACGCCCTCCAGGAGATCGGCGACGGCGTTCGCGATCCGCGCTCCCTGCTCGCTGGAGGTGATCCGGACGCCACGGTCGTACAGGACGTTGAAGAAGTCCTCCAGGATCGCCCGCTGGTCGCCGAGCAGGGAGGCCTCGGAGACGTTCAGGGCTCGGGAGAGGCGGGCGAGGGTCTGGATGGACGGCTCGACGTGTCCGTTCTCGTACCGGGACAGCCGTGCCTTCGGGATACCGGAGATGTCCTCGAGTTCCGATTGGCTGAGTCCGGCGCTGACCCGCGATTCGCGCAGTCGTTGACCGAAGTGCTTGCCGTCGCTCTGCCGCATGCGTCGCCCCCCTGCCCTCGGGTCCCGGCGCACGTTAGCACACGGCCTCCGAGCGCGGGAACGGGGCGTGGCGCGCACGCCCCGATCCCGTGTGACCTACTTGATCTCGACCGTCGCTCCCGCGGCTTCGAGCTGTTCCTTGGCCTTGTCGGCCGCTTCCCTGGTGACCTTCTCGAGGACCGGCTTGGGGGCGCCGTCCACGAGATCCTTCGCCTCCTTGAGCCCGAGGCTGGTGAGCGCCCTGACCTCCTTGATCACCTGGATCTTCTTGTCACCGGCGGCGTTCAGGA
>JBIOTM010000021.1:0-17809 GCA_044865955.1 Actinomycetota bacterium
CCCCCCCGCGCCGCCGACCGAGCGGCACGGGCCACCGAGGAGCGGGACGCCGCAGCGGAGGCGGAGCGCGCCGCGGCGTCCCGCGAAGCCGAGATCAACAAGGCCTGGCGGGATGCCTCGATGGAGCTCGAGCGGCTGCGGGAGACCTACGAGGATGACGACCGTCTCCGCGGCGACATCGAGCGGCGCCTCCGCGACGCCGAACGGGTGCTTCGAGAGGGGCACGGGGTCGACCCCGAGGAGGCGCTGGCCACGCTCGACGAGGAGGATTCGGTGGTCTCGCTCGAGAAGGCGAGCGAGCTGGTGCAGCGTCGTCTCGGGCTGCTGGGTCGGGTGAACCTCCTCGCGACCGGCGAGTTCGAGGTCCTCCAGGAACGCCACGACTTCATGCAGCGAGAGCTGGACGACGTCCGGAAGGCGCGCCGGGACCTGCTGGAGCTCGTCTCGGAGGTGGATCGGCAGATCCAGGAGACGTTCGACGGAGCGTTCCGCGACGTGCAGACCCAGTTCGAACGGCTCGTGAAGGAGCTGTTCCCGGGCGGTGAGGGCCGCCTGGTGCTGACCGATCCCACCAACCCGCTCGAAGCGGGCATCGAGATCGAGGCCAGCCCGGGGCGGAAACGCGTCAAACGGATCTCCCTCCTCTCCGGCGGCGAACGATCCCTGGCGGCGCTGGCCTTCCTCTTCGCGATCTTCACGGCGCGACCGTCGCCCTTCTACCTGATGGACGAGGTCGAGCCCGCCCTCGACGACCTCAACCTGCACCGGTTCCTACGACTGGTGGCCGGCTTCGCCCGTGATGCCCAGGTGCTGATCGTGACGCACCAGAAGCGCACGATGGAGATCGCGTCGATGATGTACGGCGTCTCGCTCAACAAGGACGGGACGACGAGGGTCCTGTGCCAGCGGCTGGAGCACGAGCACCCGCTCGAGGACGACGAGAGAGCCGAGACCGAGCTGGTCGAGGTGCCGGAGCGCGAGCGGGTCGGCTAGCTTCCTGGCGTGGAGATCGCCATCGCCATCCTGTTCGTGGCCGTCGCCCTGGGGTTCGTCTTCCTCCGGCTCTCGAACGCCAGGAAGCGCACGGATCGGATCCGGACGGGGCCCACCGAGGTGGCGCCGCCTCCTCCGACCGTCGAGCCGCCTCTGCCCGTTCCCCGCGAGGGGTTGGGGGCTCGGGTCCGTACCCTGCTCGGGAGGGGGGCCGGCCAGGGGGACTGGGCCGCGTTCCACGACATCCTCCTGAAGGCCGACGTCGGGCCGGCGGCCGCCTCGGCGCTGGTCGACCGCGTCCGTGAGCGCTGGGGCGCCGATGCCGACCCGGAGGAGATCCTCCGGGACGAGATCGTCGCGATCCTCGGACCGGACGTGCCGCTGTCCCTGCCGCCGGATGGCCTCGGCGTGGTCCTGGTCGTCGGGGTGAACGGGACGGGGAAGACCACCACGATCGGGAAGCTCGCCCGGCGGCTCGCGGTCGAAGGGCGGACCGTGAGCATCGCCGGCGCCGACACGTTCCGTGCCGCGGCCGGCGAACAGCTCGAGGTCTGGGCCGTGCGCGCGGGAGCCCACCTCGTGTCGCAGGAGCGCGGCGCCGACCCCGGCGCGGTGGTCTTCGACGCCGTGAAGTCCGCCTCGGCACGCCGCTCCGATGTCCTCATCGTCGATACGGCGGGCAGGCTCCACACCAAGACCCCGCTCATGGACGAGCTCCGCAAAATCGGTCGCGTGGTCGAGAAGGCCGGCGCCCGGGTCTCGGAGACCCTCCTGGTCCTGGACGCGACGACGGGTCAGAACGGCATCGCCCAGGCCAGGGCGTTCACAGACGCGGTGGACGTGTCGGGGGTCGTGTTGACGAAGCTCGACGGGACGGCGAAGGGCGGCGTCGTGCTGGCGGTCCGGGAGGAGCTCGGCGTCCCCGTCCGGTTCGTCGGCACGGGCGAGGGACCCGACGACCTTCAGCCGTTCCGGGCGGACGCGTTCGCGGAGAGGATCCTGGCGGCGTGAGCGCACGGATCCTGATCGTGGAGGATCACCCCACGATGCGGGAGGCGATGCGCCTGGTGCTGGAAGGGGAGGGGTTCGACATCGACGAGGCGTCGGACGGCGACCAGGCGCTCGCGTCGGTCCACGATGCACCGCCCGACCTCGTGCTTCTCGACATGAGCATCCCGGGCACCGCCGGATCCGAGGTCCTCTCCGCGGTGAAGAGCGACCCGGCGACGGCCCAGGTGCGTGTGATCGTCGTGACCGCAACCGGTGAAGAGGGGCGCGCCGCCGCGATGGCCAGCGGAGCCGATCACTACTTCACGAAACCGTTCAGCCCGATCGCCCTCCTCCAGGCGGTGGAGCAGGTCCTCGGTCCGGAGGGCCGGGCGACGGGCGAGTAGGATCCCTTTGACCCGGGCGCCGCCCGGCTCCGGAGTTCCCTCATGTTCGACACGCTCACCGCCAGGCTCGACGCGACCTTCAAGAAGCTCCGCTCGCGGGGCAAGCTCCACCCGAAACAGGTGGACAACGCGCTCGCCGACATGCGGACCGCCCTGCTCGAGGCGGACGTCGCCGTCGAGGTGGCCGACGCGTTCCTCCAGCGGGTCCGCGCACGCGCGCTCTCCGAGGAGGTGATGAAGAGCCTCACTCCGGCGCAACAGGTGATCAAGGTGGTCCGGGAGGAGCTTCGCTCGACGCTCGGCGGGGACCACCGGCCCTTCGTGCTCCCATCAGCGCGCACCGCCGTCGTGATGATGGCGGGCGTCCAGGGGTCGGGGAAGACGACGGCGTGCGCCAAGCTCGCTCTCCGCCTGAAGAAGGGCGGACGTCGCCCGCTGCTGGTCGCCGCGGACCTCCAACGTCCCGCGGCCGTCGAGCAGCTGTTCACGCTGGGGGGCGAGATCGACGTTCCCGTGGTCTCGGACGGAGGCGAACCAGTGAAGGTCGCCAAGAACGCGCTGAAGGATGCCGAGCGCCGCGGTGCCGACGTCGTGATCGTCGACACCGCCGGACGGCTGCACGTCGACGCCGAGATGATGAAGCAGGCCCGTCGGATCCGTGAGGCCCTGAAACCCCATCACGTGCTGATGGCGTGCGACGCCATGACGGGTCAGGACGCGGTCGTCCAGGCTCGCCGGTTCCTCGACCAGGTCGACACGACGGGGTTCGTGCTGACGAAGCTCGACGGGGACGCCCGCGGCGGAGCGGCGCTCTCGATCACGGCCGTCACCGGCCGGCCCGTGTTCTTCGCGGGCGTCGGCGAGAAGCCCGCGGACCTCGAAGAGTTCCACCCCGACCGGATGGCCGGCCGGATCCTGGGGATGGGCGACGTGCTGAGCTTGATCGACAAGGCGACCGATCGGCTCGACGCGGACGAGGCGAGGGCGTCCGCGGAGAAGATGCTCACCGACCGGTTCACCCTCGAGGACTTCCTCGCGCAGCTGCGACAGATGCGCCAGCTCGGCCCGATCCAGGATCTGCTGAAGATGCTTCCGGGGATCCCGGGCGGGAAGAACGCGATGAAGGACATCGCCGACCAGGTCGACGATGGGAAGCTTCGGCAGGCCGAGGCGCTGATCCTATCCATGACGCCGGAGGAGCGACGGGATCCCGGTATCATCTCCGGGTCCCGCCGCCTGCGGATCGCGCGCGGGTCGGGGACCACCACCTCCGACGTCAACACGCTCCTCAAGGAGTTCGAGGGCGCGCGGAAGATGATGCGGACGATGATGGGCGGCGGCAGGGGCCTCCCCGGCATGTTCGGGGTGCCGAAGGTCCCGAGGCGATAGGCCCGAGGCGAAGGGAAGGACGCGCCAGGCATGACGACGAGGATCCGGCTGCGCAGGATGGGTTCGAACAAGCGCCCCTCCTTCCGCGTCGTCGTGGCGGATCAGCGGAGCCCGCGGGACGGCCGGTTCATCGAGAACATCGGCACGTACCACCCCCTCGAGGACCCGAGCGTGATCGAGATCGATCAGGGGCGGACGCTGCACTGGCTTCGTGTCGGCGCGCAACCATCGAACCAGGTCCGGAACCTCCTGCAGAAGATCGGGATCTGGGACGAGTTCGTGAAGGAGCGGCCCTCCGCTGCGGCGGCGCCGGCGAAGGAGCGCGCGCCGAGGCAGAGGCGTTCCAAGAAGGCCAAGCAGAAGGTCGAAGCCGGGGCCGCTGCGCCCGAGACCGACGCCGCCGAGGCACCGGCCGCCGAGGTCGACGAGGGGGTCGAGCCACCGGTCACGGACGAGGCGGCCGCCGGGTCCACGAGCGCCGACGACGCGTGAAGGACCTCGTCGAGTTCCTCGTCCAGGAGTTGGTCGATGAGCCCGACGCCGTCTCCATCTCCGAGACGTTCGACGAACGCGGGCCCCGGTACACGGTCCACGTGGCGCCCGAGGACATGGGCAAGGTGATCGGGCGAGGCGGCCGGACCGCGAAGGCGATCCGGGTCGTCGTGCGGGCGGCGGCGCAGCGCCAGGGGCAGGGCGCGATGGTCGACATCGAAGATTGAGGTGGACGAGCCGACCGTCGTCGTCGGCATCGTGACCGGCGTCCACGGGCTCCGCGGCGAGGTCTCGATCCAGAACCGCTCGGACAACCCCGACCGGTGGCGCCCCGGCGGCGCGGTCCTGCTGGAGGACGGTCGCTCGCTGACGATCGAGACGAGTCGGCGGCACGGTCGACGGATGCTCGTCAAGTTCGCCGAGGTCCCGGACCGGAGCACGGCCGAGTCGCTCCGCGGGGCCACCCTCGTCGTCCCGCGATCCTGGTTGCCGGCGCTCGGCGAGCGGGAATGGTGGTCGCACGAGCTCGAGGGCTGCGCGGTGGAGACCGGATCGGGACGGTCGCTCGGGACCCTCAAGGAAGTGATCCCCAACCCCGCGAACGACATCTGGGTCGCGGTCGACGATGCGGGGAGGGAGACGCTGGTGCCAGCCCTGGCGGACCTCCTGATCGAGGTGGACGTGGCGGCGAGAAGGATCGTCGTCCGCGACGTCCCCGGGCTCACGGCGCCGGAGGATGGCTAGAGGTCGGCGATCTTCGCCAGGCTCGCGACCTTGTTCAACACGTATCTGTGCCCCTGCCGCTCGATCAGGCCCCGGCGCTGCCACTCCGTCAGGATCCGGGTGACGTTCTCGCGGCTCCCCCCGCAGAGGCTCGCCAGGTCGACGTGCGTCACGGCGGGCACCATCACGCCGTCGCTGGGCAGCTCGTCGAGGCTCGGGGTCACCAGCTGGAGGAGCCGCTTGGCGACGCGACCCTTCAGGTCGAGGTAGAGGAGGTCGTCGGCGAAGGACTGGTGCTCGCGCACCTGCCGGGCGAGAGCCTGGAGGAAGGCGTGCGAAGCCGTCGGCTCGGCCGTCACGAACTCGAGGAACGACTGGGAGCCGATCGACCACACGTCGGAGTCGTCCAGCGTGAGCACGCTCGCCGTGCGCGGCATCTTCCCCAGGGCGGAGAGCTCGCCGACGAAGCCGGGCGTGTCGAGCGTCGCGTGCAGCACCCGGTTCCCGTTCGCCGTCTCGGAGCTGATCTCGACGCGCCCGTTCACCAGGAAGAACACGTCGCCGTCGGGATCGCCCTGATGGCACAGGTAGGTCCCCCGACGGTAGCGGTGGACGGCCCCCTGCGCGGCGAAGCGGTCGAGCGCGGCCTGCGGCACCTCCCCCAGGAACGGCGCGCCGGCCATGACCTTGCCCACCTGGAGGTCTTCGGTCCGCCGCATGACAGGAGCCTAGCCCGGGCATCCTCCTCCGGGCCAGTCCGCGACGCGAAAGAGCGAGGGCCCGAAGGCCCCCGCTCCCGAAGGTCGTGACTCGTCGGTCAGATCTGCTTCTTCGTCTGGCGCTTCGTCTGGCGCTTCGTCTGACGCTTCGTCTGCCTGAGCGAGACGCGAGCCGCAGCTCGGTCGCCGGTCTGCTTCGTGCTGCCACCGGCAGCCTTCGGCGTGATCTTCTTCTCCGCCATTCGGGGTCCTCCTCCCGAGTCTCATCCGGGGCCCGAGGGCCCACACCGACCCACGCATCTTGTCTCGCGGGTCACCGGAGGTCGGTGGCGCACGTCACCTGGGGGTGGTGCCGTTCGTCACACGATCCGGTGTGACGCCCATCGGCTCTCGGATGTGACGCCCATCGGCCCGTGGCTGTGACGTGCGTCACACCTCAGGCGTCGAGCTCGGGGAGGTCGATCGGGTCCGGCCGAGGGGAGCACGCACCGCACCAGAGCGCGTCCTCGACCACCAGCGCCCTCGTGGACTCCTTGCCCCGGAACAGCTCCAGGATGAACGGCTGCGTCTCGGCATGGTCCTCACAGACCCCCCGACCGCAGAACCTGCAGGTCCCAACGGCGTTCCTGCGGCAGTGCCAGCAGTCCATCCGCCCTCCTCAGTGCTGCGAGATCCGGTCAGCGGCGGGGCGCAGCGTACCGCGCCGGAACGCGTCGGCCACGACGAGCTCGAAACCCTCCCGATCGAGGGCGAAGAGCCTCATCGGCGTCGACGCCCGTACCGTCGCCGTCCTCGGGACGTCGCGAAGGAGGGCGATCTCGCCCACGTACATCCCCTTCCCGACCGGGCCGACGGGGCGCCCGTCCACGATCACCTCAGCGCGGCCGGACGCGATCGCGTAGAACCGATCCCCCGGGTCGCCTTGGGTGATCACGTCGGAGCCCGGGGCCACGGTGGTCCACTGGCCGTGCTCGAGCAGCTCGGTGAGCTGCTCCGAGTCGAGACCGCCGAAGACAGGGAGCTCCCGCAGCTCGGCGAGCGCCTGCATCGTGTGACCGAAGTCAGGTGCCCGCATCTCCTCGGCCAGGAGCCGATCGAACGTGCCCTTGTCGACCTTGAAGAGCTCGACCTCGTCCGTCGCTCTGACGGTCGCCTGACGGCGGTGGGCGCCGAGCAGGCCCATCTCCCCGAACGACTCACCACGGCCCATCGTCCGGATCACGCGCGTGTCGCCCGTCTCTCGGTCCTCGTCCTCGATCCGGACGATGCCCGCGCGCACGACGTAGAGAGCGTCCGGTCGGTCGCCCTGGCGGAAGACCGGCTCCCCGGCGTGGACGATCCGCAGGCGAACGCGACCCGCGAGGTCGGAGAGAACGTCTTCCGGAAGGTCGTCGAAGGCCGGAAGCGCGTCGATCAGCCCCGCGGCCTCGACCCTCCAGGCCGTCTCGAGGCGGAAACGGATCGCCCGGACCACGGCGCGCGCACGTCGGATCACGGTGGTGGCGAGCTTCAACAGCCCGCGGACGATCGGCCCGGCCAGGAACAGGCCGAGCAGGAGCAGCAGGAACTTCGACCCGATGCCGCCTTCCCACAGCCCCACGATCAGCTGGCCGAAGACCTGTTCCCAGAAGAAGTAGCCGGTCACGAGGGAGAAGATCGTGAAGGCGATGCCGGCGATCCCGTAGCCACCGAGTCCCCACTCCTGCGGCGTGAGGCGCTCGCGCGCCCGGAGCTTGTGCCACAGGTCGTGCTGGACGAACTGGAGCGACCGCGGTCGCAGGTCCGGGACCTGGATCAGGTCGGAGAGGATGAAGTACCCATCCAGCTCGAGCAGCGGGATCAGGTTCAGGAAGATCACCAGGTAGTTCAGCAAGGCGAACTTGTAGAGCACAGCCGCCGCCGGGCCATCGGGGAAGCTGAAGACCGCGATCGCCGCGAGACCCGCGATGACCAGCTCGGTGAACGGGCCCGCGAAGCACTGGAGGATCCGCTGCCGCCTTTCGAGCATCAGGCTGTCGCTCGCCTCCACGAAGAACGCGGGCGATCCGAAGTAGATCATGAACCCGGCGCTCTTCACCTTCCGTCCGTACCGGACGATCACGACCGAATGGCCGAGCTCGTGCATGAACGTGAGGAAGAAGGCGAGGCCGAGCAGGATCACCGACTCGATCGGCGCCGACCGCTCGGCGATCGTGAACCTGCCCGACTCGAACACGTCGAAGAACGCGATGAGGCCGGCGAGCGCGATCGCCCCCGACACGAGCGCGACCGGCCACCGGAAGAACGGCCGCAGGAGCCAGCGGTAGCAGAAGCGGACGAGCCGCTCGGCACCCCTCCACTCGATCGAGAGCGTCTTGCCGAACCGCTTGAGCTTCTTGCGTGCCGGTGACGCCGGGTCGAGTCGATCCGCGATGAGCTCGTCCGTGGCGAGCGGGGCTGGATCGAGGAACCCGCCCGTGTACAGGGCGAGGACGAGATCCGTCACCGGCTCCGCGTCGAGGCCACCGCCGGCGCCCATCCGCTCCACGACGAGCTCGCCGACGGTGCGCGTGCCGTCCATCTTCGGCAGGAGCTCGGCTTCCCAGACGTCGAGCCGGTAGTGGAGCTCTCGGTCGGCGCGAGCGAGCATGGCGTAGTCGTTCCCCCATCGGAGACGGAAGATCTTGACCTCGGCTCCATCCTGGAGGCGGGGCCGGAGGTTCGCGAGCTCGAGCCGAGCTTCGAGCGTGGCATGGACGTCGGCGTGCACCGACACCGGCGCCTCGAGCGCCGTGACGAACGCCCGGCCGAGCACCGGCGCGCCGTGTTCGGCGAGGCGTGAGGTCATGAGCCCGCGCAGGTCGATCGCACGGCTCGCGCGGATCCGCCGCTGGCGGACGGCGTCGATCGCGATCACGAACCCCACGATCAGGAGCACGACCAGGACGATCGGCGTCATCGCTCCTCCATCCGGCTCGGCGGCCGGTCGGGCGTCATCCTGCCGCTCCGTGACCCGCGGCGCAACGGGGCCTTGCTAGCCTCGCGGCGTGCGCTTCGACGTGTTCACGATCTTCCCGGGGATCCTCGACGGTCCGCTCGCGGAGAGCCTGCTGGGCAAGGCGATCGCGGAGGGGCTGATCGAGGTGCGGGTCCACGACCTGCGAGCCTGGTCGACCGACCGCCATCGCACGATCGACGACGAGGCCTACGGCGGCGGCCCCGGCATGGTGATGAAACCGGAGCCCCTGTTCGCGGCCGTCGAGTCGCTCGATCCCGACCGGGGCCGGGTGCTCTTCCTCTCGCCCGCCGGCCGTCGGCTGGATCAGGCGTTCGTGCGCGAGCTGGCCACGGAGGCGCACCTCACGCTGCTGTGCGGGCGGTACGAGGGGGTGGACGAGCGCGTCGTCGAAGGTCTCCCGGCCGAGGAGGTCTCGATCGGCGACTACGTCCTCGCGGGGGGCGAGATCCCCGCGCTCGTGGTGATCGAGGCGGTCGCGCGACTGGTCCCGGGAGTGATCGGGAAGGAGGAGTCCCACGAGCGTGACTCCTTCGCCCGCCCCGAGATGCTCGACCATCCCCAGTACACGCGGCCGGCGGAGTTCCGCGGCATGCGGGTGCCCGACGTCCTGCTTTCGGGCGACCACGGCGAGATCGAGCGCTGGCGGCGCCGGGCGGCCCTGGAGAAGACCCGCAGGAACCGTCCCGATCTGGGCCGTTAGCAGCGAGGTAACGGCATCGGGATCAGCCGTTCGAGGGCGATGTCTCGCGCCGCGTTGAAGGATGCCCAGCCGTACCGCTCGACGTCCTGACGGAGCTCCTGCCGCAGGCAGGCGAGCGATCGTTCGAGCGCCGACCGTCGACGTGCGCCCAACCGCGGCAGCGCGTCCACGATCGCCGGGACGGCGTCGGCGGAGAGCGAGGCGAGCTCCCCGGTGTCGAGCTCGTGGCCGGCCACGGCCCGCGCGATGTTGCGCTCCGCGATGAACGCCTCGGGGTCGAGCAGGTTGAGGGCTGCGATCGTGAGCACGCCAAGCGCGAGGGCGGCCGCGGGCAGCCGGCCGGTCCGTCGCAGCAGCATCGCGAGGAGGCCACAAGCGAGGAGCGCGCCGGTGAGCATCGTCGCCGCGTGACCGAGCACGCGCGGCCAGGTGAAACCGAACGCGTCTTCGTACAGGACGAGGCGGCGGAAGGCGCTCACGAGCACGATCACCGAGAGGCCGACCATGACGACGGCCAGCGCGGTGAACCAGGCCCGTTGACGGCCGGGCGAGGGCCGGCCCCCGATCCACGCCGCGGCGAGGACCGCTCCGGTCAGCGATGCGGCGGCCAGCAGCTGCCAGAAGCCCGAGCGAGCGTACGCGGCATACGTGATGCCTGCGTCCCGAACGACACGGTCTCCGTCGCCGAACAGGGCGACGAACTGCACGGCGACGAACGCCGTGAAGAGGAGGTCGACCGTGATCAGCAAGGTGGCCCAGTCGGCGGGCCGTAGCGAGCCACTCCCGATCGGCTCCTCGGCCGCGGAGGTCCGTACGGGGACCATGGCCCGGACCGCGATCGTGACGAACGCGAGCGCGCCCGTGCCGACGATCGCGGCATGCCTCGGCAGCTCCCGGACGGGCAGGTGCTCGAACGGCGTCCGGAGGAGGTCGGCGAAGACGGCGTCCGCGGAAGCGAAGAGCAGGGCGAAGGTCAGGCCGGCGGGCAGCGCGATCAACAGCGGGCGAGGAACGCGGGGGAGTCGCCCTTTCGAAGGCAGGAGGCGGGTCACCGGCGGGAGGAAGAGCACCACGGAGTCGGGGACCGAGGCGATCCAGGCCACGCCCCGGACCGCGTAGGTCCGGAGGCCGGCGCGGAGCGGTTCGCCCTCGCGGGCGAACGCGCCCGCGAGGGCGAACAGTCCCACCGCCGTCGAGACGTCGAGCCCCACCAGCACGGGGCTCGCTCGCACCACCGCGAACGAGACCAGCAGGGATCCGACCGCGAGGAACAGGACCGCGGGAGCGCGCGGCCGCGTGAGCGCGAGGAGGCCCAGGGCGGCGACCCCGGCGACGGCGGGCAGGCCGACGCCGGGCGGGCCATCGAGGAGCAGGTCGGCCGCCAGGCCGAAACCGGCCGCCCACGCCACGACGAGCTCGGGGTGCGCCAGGCTCGGTGGCGGCTCGCGGCCCATGCGGCGATGGTCCGCCCCGGGCTCCGCGCCCTCAAGGAGGGCGACCGCGACACCACCGTTCCGCCACTCGGTCGTCACAGTGCCGCGATCAACGACACGCCATCGACGCAACTCGGTCGGGTGAGGGACCGCTGGTATCCTGCCAGCCGCCGCCATGAACACCACCGATCTCGTCGAGCAGTCCTACCTGCGCAAAGGCATCCCCCAGTTCCGTCCGGGCGACACGGTCAAGGTCCACGTCCGGGTCGTTGAGGGGAACCGCGAGCGCGTCCAGGTCTTCCAGGGTGTGGTGATCCGTCGCTCCGGAGGGGGACTCCGCGAGACGTTCACGGTCCGCAAGATTTCGTTCGGCGTCGGGGTCGAGCGAACGTTCCCGCTCCACTCGCCGTCGATCGCGAAGCTCGAGGTCCTGCAACGCGGGCACGTCCGGCGGGCGAAGCTCTATTACCTCCGGGACCTGCGGGGGAAGAAGGCACGGATCAAGGAGCGCCGGATCGACGAGGCGAAGCTCGCAGCGATGGAGGCGATGGGCATCAGCGAGGACGAGGCCGACGAGGCCGTCGCCCCGGAGTCCGTCGAGGTGCTGGAGGAGGCACAGACGGCCGCCGACCTCGCGCCCGGTGCATCCGAGGACGAGGGGGAGGCGGCCACAGGCACGGAGCCCGAGGGTGTCCCCGACGCATCCGCCGACGAGGCGGAGGAGCGAGCAGAGGTCTGAGTGGCCGACAGGCGGGATCCGGCCGAGGCGGCCGGCCCGGCGCCGTCCGAGACGAACGATCCTGAGGCCGACCTCGCCGCGTCCGACGGGCGCCCCGCCGGCCGCCACCTGCTTCCCGAACGCCACCAGGGCAGGCACCGTCAGGAACCCGAGGGCTTCGCGGCCGTCGTCCGGGAGCTCGTCCCGCTCGTCGCCGCGGCGCTGATCCTCGCGATCCTGATCAAGAGCTTCCTGGTCCAGGCCTTCTTCATCCCGTCCGTGTCGATGGAGCCGACCCTGCAACCGGGCGACAGGATCCTGGTGTGCCGGATCTGCACGGCCTTCTCCGACGTCACGTACGGTGACGTCGTCGTCTTCTCGGACCCTCACCCGGGGCCGCACGCGGACCGGGGGGCCGCCGGAGGGTTCCTGCACTGGCTGGGGGAGGGGATCGGCGTCGCTCGTCCGGAGGACGACGACTTCATCAAGCGCGTCGTGGCCCTCGGCGGCGACACGTGGGAGCTCCGGAAAGGCATCCTCTATGTGAACGGCCGGCGCATGCGGGAGCCGTACGTGGCTCCGGACATCGATACGCGGAGCTTCGGACCCCAGACCGTTCCGGATGGCATGCTGTTCGTGTTGGGCGACAACCGGCTCCACTCGGGCGACTCGAGGTTCGCGCCGCCAGGTGGGCTCGGCTACGTGCCCGAGGAGAAGGTGATCGGCGAGGCGTTCGTGATCGCCTGGCCGCTCGGGCGGATCGGAGGGATCGGCTGACGGGAGACCTGGTGCGCTACGAGCGGGCCCTCCGCGAGCAGGGATTCACACGCGTCGCGGGTGCCGACGAGGCCGGACGCGGCGCGCTGGCCGGACCGCTCGTGGCGGCGGCGGTCGTCCTGCCCGAGGGTTTCGATCCCGAGGGCATCGACGACTCGAAGGTCCTGACCCGCACGCAGCGCGAGGTGGCGTACGAACGGATCGTCGCCGCTGCGTCGTTCGTCGTGGCGAAGGTCCCACCGGCCGCGATCGACCGCCGGGGCCTGCACCGTTCGAACCTCGCTCTGCTGGGCCGCTGCGTCCGGGCGCTCGACCCGGTGCCCGAGTACGCCCTGACCGACGGCTTCCCGGTCCCCCGCCTGCCGTGCCCCTCGCTGGCGATCAAGAAGGGTGACGCCGTGGCGGTCTCCGTGGCGGCGGCGTCGATCGTCGCGAAGGTGACCCGAGACCGGATCATGAACCGCCTCCACCACCGCTATCCGGCGTTCGGCTTCGACCACAACAAGGGCTACGGAACCCCCGAGCACCTGGAGGTCCTGGACCGTCTCGGGCCCTCGCCGATCCATCGCCTGTCGTTCGCGTGCGTGGGGCAGGTGTCGCTGCCGGGCCTCGGACGGTCCGCCGACGTGCTCGCGTGAGAGCATGAGGCGCGATGAACGAGGACGACATCGAGCGCTTCGAAGAGGAGCGCGAGCTGGAGCTCTACCGGGAGTACCGGGACGTGCTCCCGATGTTCGCCTACGTGATCGAGACGGAGCGCCGCTTCTACCTCGCGAACCGGGTGGAGATCGAGCACCTGGAGGACGGGTGGGTCCGGGTCCAGCTCTCGGACGCCTGGGTGTGGGACATGTTCCGACCGGCGCGGTTCGTGTCGTCGGTCCGTGTGGTGACCCGCCACGACGTGAACGTCGAGGAGCTGCGTCAGGACGGGACCGCGATCCCGGACTCGCCCGAGGTCTGACGCCGTCGCCTGTCGGTTCCGGCCGGTAGCGTTCGCCGGGTGGATGTGAGGCGCTCGACCGGTGTCTCCGGAGAGGACGCCGCGGCCGCCGCGTATCGGCGTCGCGGGTACCGGGTCGTCGCGCGGAACTGGCGGTGCCGGCTGGGCGAGCTGGACCTGGTGGTCGAGCGGAACGGGGTCCTCGTCTTCTGCGAGGTGAAAGCCCGCCGGGAGAGCGTGTTCGGTGGCGGCTACGAGGCCGTCACCTGGCGGAAGCAGGCGAAGCTGCGGGGGCTGGCCGAGCTGTTCCTCCAGTCGAGGGGCGATCGGCCGAGGGGGATCCGGTTCGACGTGGCGAGCGTGGCTGTGCGGGGCGCGCGCTCAGCCGTGGAGCTCTTCGAGGATGCGTTCTGAGGCGTCGAGCAGCGTGTCGACGATACGGTCGGCGTCGGCCTCCGTCGAGAGGTAGTTGATCACGCCTGCGCGAAGCCAAGTCCGTCCGCGGAGCCTGGTGGTGGACACCCAGCCGACGCCCGAGATCTCGAGCGCGCGCTGGAGCCGGCGCTGGAGCTCATCGACCCGAGCATCCTCGAGCCCGGGTCGAGACAGCCGCAGGCACACGACCGCCAGCTCCGGCTCGATCACCTCGAACCCGGATCGTTCCGCACGCTCGGCGAGATGGCGCGCCAGGTCGACGGTGCGCTCGATCAATCGGGCGAAGCCTTCGGAGCCGAGGTGCTTCCACGAGAGCCAGAGCTTCAGCGCGCGGAACCTCCGCGTCCCCTCGAGGGAGTACTGGTACCAATGCAGCGGTCGCTCGTCGGGGCCCGACACGTCGTAGTACTCCGGCTCCCGGTGGAAGGTCCGGAGGAGGTCCTCCCGTCGCTTCACGAGCAGGCCGCCGATGTCGTAGGGCTGGAACAACCACTTGTGCGGGTCGACCGTGAGGGAGTCGGCGCGTTCGAGACCGGCGAGCTTCGGCGCCTCCCGGGGTGACAGCCGGGCCGCCGCTCCGTAGGCGGCGTCGACGTGCAGCCAGAGCCCTTCCCCGGCCGCCAGGTCGGCCAGCTCCTCCATCCGATCGATCGAGCCGGTGTTGGTGGTCCCGGCGACGGCCCCGATCGCGAACGGCGTGAGGCCGTTGGCCCGGTCCGCGACGATGGCCTCCGCGACAGGTCCGGCACGGAGCCGGTGGTCCTCGTCGGACGGGACGGTGACGAGCGTCCCCTCCGGGAACCCCAGCAGGTCGAGCCCGCGCTCGATCGAGAAGTGGGCCTGATCCGACGCGTACAGGCGGAGGCCGTCGAGCCGCGCCCCGCGCGGCGGGCCCCTCATCCCAAGCAGGCCTGGGAGGTGAGCGTCGCGGGCGACGGCGAGCGCCATGACGTTCGCCATGACGCCGCCGCTGGTGAGCACGCCCCACGAGCCGTCTCCGTACCCCACGAGGTCGCGGAGCCAGCCGACGACCTCCTCTTCGACGAGCGGACCAGCCATGCCCGAGAGCCAGACGTCGATCCCCTGGTTCAGCCACTGGGCGAGGGTCTCCCCGGCGATCGCCATCGGGAGCGGGGGAGGCGTGAAGTAGCTGTAGGAGCCGGGATGCTGTGCCGCGTAGGCGAACGGAGCCACGCGTTCGCGGAACTCGGCGAGGATCTCGCCGGACGAGCGACCCTCCGCCGGGGCCGGCGCGGGGGCGCCGGTCCCGCCGAAGAACGTGCGGCGCATCTCGGGGTACGGGTCGGGAGCGGTCGGACGCTCCTGCGCGTACCCGTAGAGCCAGTCGAGCGCCGCGGTCCACGTGCGGACGCCGAGGTGTTCGAGCGCCGCCCGGGAGCGCTCGGGATCGCGGACGTCGATCAGCTCGGGCTCGGGATGGTCGAGCGGGTCCGCCATCGGCGGATGCTATCGCGAGGGTCCCGCCGGGCTCAGAGCGCGATCCTCCACGGGATCGCCAGCGCACGTTCGTGTCGGTGGTCGCCGGTATCGTGCGGCCTCCATGTACGGGCGGGTGCTGGGGGTGGCGGTGCTCGGCGTGGGCGGTCGCGTCGTCACGGTGGAGGCGCACGTCGGTCGGGGGCTGCCCGCGCTGATCGTCACGGGCCTCCCCGGCGCCGGTGTGCAG
Source organism: Actinomycetota bacterium (assembly GCA_044865955.1). Taxonomy (GTDB): domain Bacteria; phylum Actinomycetota; class UBA4738; order UBA4738; family HRBIN12; genus JAJNBA01. The sequence goes on from JBIOTM010000021.1 coordinate 15,399, forward strand.
GATGCGCGCGAGCGGATCCGCCCCGCGGTCGAGGGGGCGAAGCTCGAGTGGCCCCTGCGTCGCGTCGTCGTGAACCTCGCGCCCGCCAACGTCAGGAAGGAAGGTCCCGGTCTCGATCTTCCCTTGGTGATGAGCGTGCTGGCGGCCACCCGGCAGGTGCCGGCGGAACGGCTCCGTTCCTTCGCCTTCGCCGGTGAGGTGTCGCTGAAGGGCGAGCTCCTGACCACGCCGGGCATCCTCACGGTGGCGATCTCCGCCGCACGGGCAGGTCTGGAGGGGGTCGTGGTGCCGGCTGGGAACGCCGTCGAGGCCGCGCAGGTCGAGGGGCTCGAGGTCGTCGGAGCGGCGACGCTCTCGGAGGCGGTGGGGTTCCTCCGAGGGACGTGGGCGCCACCCGGGGTGGTCTCGCCCCCCGAGGAGACGACGCCCGCCGCCACCGTCGACCTGTCGGAGGTGCGCGGCCAGACCCAGGCGCGCCGTGCGCTCGAGGTCGCCGCGGCCGGCGGTCACAACATGCTGATGGTCGGCTCTCCCGGGGCCGGGAAGACGATGCTCGCCCGGCGCCTCCCGACGATCCTCCCCGAGCTGTCGCGCGAGGAGTCACTCGAGGCGACCCAGCTCCACTCGGTCGCGGGGCTCCTCGGCTCCTCCAGGGGGCTCCTGCGTGTGCGGCCGTTCCGCGCGCCGCACCACTCGGTCTCGACCGTCGGCCTCCTCGGCGGGGGCAGCACCTACGTCCGGCCCGGCGAGGTGAGCCTGGCCCACCACGGCGTGCTGTTCCTCGACGAGCTGACCGAGTTCCGCCGGGACGCCGTCGAGGGGCTGCGGCAACCGCTCGAGGACGGACGCGTCGTGATCACGCGGGCCGTGGGGTCCGTGGAGTTCCCAGCCAGGTTCACGCTGGTCGCTGCGGCCAATCCATGCCCCTGCGGGTTCGACGGGGATGGGCTCAGGCAGTGCGTCTGCCGCATGGATCGGATCCAGCTGTACCGGAACAAGCTGTCGGGACCGCTCCTCGACCGGATCGACATCCGGTTGCGGATCCCTCGGCTCACGAAGCAGGAGCTGCTGGGTTCGTCGCCCGGCGAGGCATCGGAGATCGCTCGCGCCAAGGTGGAGGAGGCGCGCGACCGGCAACGTCGGCGGTGGGAGCCGTTGGGCGTGAGCTGCAACGCCCACCTGCCCGGGCCGGTCGCGCGCCGGACGTGCGTCCTCGCCCCCGACGCGGAAGCGCTCCTCACGAAGGCGGTCGAGACGATGGCGCTCACCGGGCGCGGCTTCGACCGCGCGATCAAGGTCGCGCGAACCGTCGCCGACCTGGCGGGTGCGGAGCGGGTGGAGTCGGAGCATCTGGCGGAGGCGTTGTCGTACAGGAGCGGTTTCGGCACGGAGGTGCTGGCCCGTGCTGGTTGATCCGGAGCCACCGCCGCCACGCGGGTGGCCTCCCGGTTTCGGTGTCGGCGACGAGGAGCGGCGGGCCCTGCTCACGCTCTCGGAGCTGCGCGGTCTGCGTCCCCTCATCCTGCACGCGGAAGCGTGGCGGTCCGGATCGGCCGCTGCGTGCATCGGGTCGGTCCGGCGAGGCACCATCGGGAGCGAGGGCGACCGCGGATGGCTCCCCCAGGTCGACCCGGCCGTCACGGCGGCGCGCGTGGAAGCCGCGGGTGCTCGGATCGTCACGCCGGCGGATCCCGAGTACGACGACCGCCTGAACGACCTCAGGGATCCGCCGGCGTGCCTGTTCGTGCTCGGCCGACCCCTGGGCGATCACGTCGAGCGGGTCGCGATCGTCGGCGCGCGGAAGTGCTCGTCGCTGGGGCGTGACGTCGCGGCCGATCTGGGCCGGGCGCTGGTGGCGGCCGGGCTCGCCGTCGTCTCAGGGGCCGCGCACGGGATCGACGCGGCGGCTCACCGCGGCGCCCTCCAGGCGGGAGGTCGCACGGTGGCGGTGTTCGGCTCGGGGATCGACGTCGCGTACCCGGCGAGCAGCCGTGAGCTGATCGGCCGCATCGCGGCGACGGGCACGATCGTGAGCGAGTATCCGCCGGCCGTCCCGGCGGAGCCGCAGCGGTTCCCCGCCCGGAACCGGATCGTCGTGGCGCTCGCTCGAGCGCTCGTCGTCGTGGAGGGCATGGCGAGGAGCGGCTCGAGGATCTCCGTCGATCACGCGCTCGACCTCGGTCGCGAGGTGTTCGCGGTCCCCGGCCCGGTCACGAGCCCCCTCGCCGAGACGCCGCTCGAGATCATCAGGGACGGCGCCACGCTGATCCGCGGTGCCGACGATCTCCTCCACGACCTCGGCATCGAGGGGGCGGTTCCCCCAGCACCACCTCCCGATCTCGACGACGCCGAGCGCCGCGTCTGGGACGCGCTCTCGGCGGGCTCCCTTCCCGACGCGATCGCCCGCGATG
>JBIOTM010000022.1:0-5125 GCA_044865955.1 Actinomycetota bacterium
GGCCCCCGCGCCCCGCCACCAGCTGGGACCACGTGATGTTCACCGCCGTGAGCGAGCGAGGGCTCGCGACCTCGCCGATCACCCCCTCCTGCGCGCCGAGACCGTTGCCGACGTCGAGGACGTCGCCGCCCGCCGGAAGGTCCGCGGCCAGCCGCTCCACGAGACGGCGCACGGCCCGCGGGGCCTCGTCCGGATCCCCCCCGGTCCCCTCCCACAGACCGAGGTTCAGCCAGCCCGGCGCCAGCGCGAGGAAGAAGTCCGGGCCGATCGAGTCGTAGACGGTGGCTGCCGGGTTCGGGGCATATCTGAGCATCGACGCGGCGTGCCGCACGTTCTCCCGCGTCCACCCGGCGGGCATCGCCGCTACGCGGCCGCGCGCCAGGCGTCGCGCAGCCGGACCTTCGCGCCCGTCCGGAGCACGGCGCCCGCGTACACCCGGCCCGCCACGGGGATGAGGAGGGCGGTGGATCCGAGCACGATCGCCAGCGAAGCCGCGACCTCCCAACCCGTCGCCGACCCGAGCACCATCCGCACCGGCATCGCGAGCGCCGAGGAGATCGGCAGCAACGACGCCACCCTCGCGATCGTGGAATCCGGATCCTGCACCCCGCCGATCGAGATGAAGAAGGACGCGAAGACGACGAGGTTGATCGGCACGATCGCGTTCTGGAGCTCCTCCATCCTCGACACGAGCGCTCCGGCCACGGCGAACAGCGAGGCGTAGAACGCGAAGCCGAGCACGAACCAGCCGATCGTCAACGCGGCGGCGGACAGCGAGTTCGCCGGGAGGTCGATCACGTGGGTGACGGACGCGAGCGTCACGGCGAAGGCCGCGATGGAGACCAGCTGGATCAACCCGAGCGAGCCGATCCCCGCGATCTTGCCCGCCATCAGCTGCCTCGCTCGGATCGCCGACAGCAGCACCTCCACGACGCGCGAGGACTTCTCCTCGATGACCCCGGTCGCCACCCAGACGCCGTAGCCGAAGAGCTGTCCGTAGAGCAGGAGGACGGCGACGAACGCGACCGACGCCTTGGCGTTCCGGTCGGGGTCCGGTGGGAGGATCGCCGAGGCATCCAGCGGATGCTGGTCCTGCAGCTGCTCGACCGTGGCGTCGGACGCGCCCGCATCGGAGAGCGCACGATCGATCCGCAGCCCGATCGCGGCGGCCTGGACGAGCTGATCCAACAGGTCCGGGGGGCTGCGCAGCACCCGCAGCGACGCGGAGCCTTCGCGCACGTCGGCGAGGTCCCCGACGATCACCGCGTCGACGCGGTCGTCGCGGAGGGCCAGGTCCGCCGACCGCTGGTCGTCGAGCGCGACCACCGAGACGTCGATGCCACCGCGATCGGCGAGCGCCGCCACCCGGTCCGCCACCGCCCGGTCTCCGACGTATCCGAGGTCGAACGAGTCCGGTCCTCCCCCCAGCGCGCGGATCAGGATGAAGGTCGACAGCACGGTGAGCGTGATCAGGGTCGAGATCACGAACCCCTTGTCACGGAGCCGAACCCGGAAGTCCCGGGCCGCCACGACGCGCCACATCCCGCGATCGGTCGTCGCTCGCTCGGGCCTCACGACGCCACCACCTCCCGGAACAGCTCGGACAACGTCGGCCGGACCCGGCTGAAATGCCGGACGTCCCCGACCGAACGGGCGAGGTCGAGCACCCGCTGGTCGTCGATCCCGTCGGACAGCTCGAGGACGACCCCGCCCGGCACCTGCCCATCCAGCCGGATGCCGGGGATCGATCCGAACCACTCGCCGGGCGCGCCGGCGACCTCCACCCGGAGGAGCCGGCGCGCCCGCGACGCGCGCAGCTCCTCGATCGTCCCTCGGGCCACCACGCGGCCGTCGACGATCATCACCACGCCGTCGCACATGCGCTCCACCAGCTCCAGCTGGTGGCTGGAGAAGACGATCGGCGCGCCGCGGCCGTGGCTCTCGCGGCGGAGGACCTCGACGAGCACGTCGGTGCCGACCGGGTCCAGTCCGGAGAAGGGCTCGTCCAGCACCAGGACGTCCGGCTCGTGGACGAGGGCCGCGGCGAGCTGCACCCGTTGCTGGTTCCCGAGCGAGAGGTTCTCGACCCTGTCCCTCGACCGGGAGGCGACGCCGAGCGTCTCGAGGATCTCCCCGCCGCGGGCGCGCGCGGCCGCACGGCCGACGCCGTGCAGCCGCGCCAGGTACACGAGCTGCTCGAGGACCCGCATCTTGGGATAGAGGCCTCGCTCCTCCGGGATGTAGCCGAACCGCCGGCGCGCCGTGCCGTCCACCACGCGTCCGCGCCATCGGACCTCTCCGCCGTCGGGTTCCAGGACGCCGAGCGCGATCCGCATCGCCGTGGTCTTCCCCGCACCGTTCGGTCCGACGAACCCGACGATCGACCCTTCGTCCACGCCGAAGCCGACGCCGTCCAGCGCGACCACGTCGCCGAAGCGGCGACGCAGATCGATCAGCTCGAGGCCCGGGGGCACCGCCTCAGGATAAGAGCCGCACGCCGCGGCTCTGAGCACCACGGTCGGATCGGGTTGGAGAGGGGTTCCCTTCGGTCAGGCGGCGGTGACCTCGGTCGCGTCCGCGCGCTCGGGTTCGAGCGCGATCGCGAGGACCTCGGACACGTCGTCCACGAGGTGGAACGCGATCTGCTCGCGCACCTGCTCCGGCACGTCGTCGACGTCTCCCTCGTTCCGGGCCGGCAGCACGACCTCCTTGAGGCCGGCGCGGTGCGCCGCGAGCACCTTCTGCTTCACGCCGCCGATCGGCAGGACCCGCCCCTGCAGCGTGACCTCCCCGGTCATCGCCACCTCGGCCCGGACGGATCGGCCGGACAGCAGCGACGCGAGGGCCGTGGTCATCGCGATACCGGCGCTGGGGCCGTCCTTGGGGACCGCCCCCGCCGGCACGTGGACGTGGAACCGACCCCGCAGCCGCTCCGCGGGGATGCCGAGGTCCGACGCGTGGGAACGCACGTAGGAGAGGGCGATCCTCGCCGACTCCTTCATCACGTCGCCCAACTGCCCGGTGAGCGTGAGGCCGTCCTCGGCCACCTCTTCCCGCGTCGCCTCGATGAACAGCACGTCGCCGCCGGTCCCGGTGACGGCCAGACCGGTCGCGACCCCGGGAACCGCCGTGCGCTCCGCGGCCTCGAAGAAGAACTTCTGCCTCCCGAGGTAGGCGCGGAGATCGGCGGCCCTCACCGTCACCGGCGTCTCCTCGTCCCCGGCGGCGAGCTTGGTCGCGACCTTGCGGAGGATCTTGCCGAGCTCCCGCTCCAGGTTGCGGACGCCCGCCTCGCGGGTGTAGTCGCCGACCACGCCCCGGAGGGCGTCGTCGGCGACCTCCACCTCCTCGGGACGCAGGCCCTGGCGCTCCACCTGCCGGGGCAACAGGTGGCGCCGGGCGATCGCGACCTTCTCGTCCTCCGTGTAGCCGTCGATGCGGATGACCTCCATCCGGTCCAGGAGCGGACCGGGGATGGTCTCCGACACGTTCGCCGTCGTGATGAACAGGACCTCCGAGAGGTCGAGGTCGACGTCCAGGTAATGGTCCCGGAACGTGTGGTTCTGCGCCGGGTCCAGCACCTCGAGCAGCGCGCTCGAAGGATCGCCGCGCCAGTCGGCGCCGACCTTGTCCACCTCGTCCAGCATCATCACCGGGTTCTTCGTGCCGGCGTCCTTGAGCGCCCGGACGATCCGGCCGGGCAGGGCCCCGACGTAGGTCCGGCGATGCCCGCGGATCTCCGCTTCGTCATGGATCCCACCCAGGGAGATCCGGACGAACCGCCGGCCCAGCGCGCGCGCCACGGACTCGCCCAGCGAGGTCTTGCCGACGCCGGGCGGTCCGACGAGCGTGAGGATCGCCCCGGAGCCACGACCGCCGGCCTCGCCCAGCCCGCGCTCGGCTCGGAGCTTCCGCACGGCCAGGTACTCGAGGATCCGATCCTTCACGTCCCCGAGGCCCTCGTGATCGGCGTCGAGCACCTCGCGCGCCTCGCCGATGTCGAGCTTGTCCTCGGTCCTCACGGACCACGGGACATCCAGCAGCCAGTCCAGGTACGTCCGGATCCAGCCGTACTCGGGCGACTGCTCGGAGGTGCGTTCGAGCCGGCCGAGCTCCCGTTCGGCCTGCTTGCGGACGTCCTCCGGCATCTCGGCCTCGGCGATCCTCGTCCGGTACTCCTCGGCGACGTTCTCGGCCCCGTCCTCCCCGAGCTCCTTGCGGATGGCGGCCATCTGCTCGCGCAGCAGGACCTCGCGCTGGCGCTGCTCGAGGTTCTCGGCCACCTCGTCGCGGATCCGCTCTTTCACCTCGATCTGGGCGAGCGTGTCCTTGGCCCAGCCGAGGACCTTCTCCAGACGGGCCTCGACGTCGAGGGTCTCGAGCACCTCCACCTTCTGCTCGAACGAGAGGTCCGGCGAATATCCGGAGGTGTCGGCCAGCTGACCGGGATCCGTGACGCCCCGGAGGAACTCGCCCACCCCGGGCACGCCCCGCGCGTCGGTGATCGCCTCCGCGGCGGCGAGGTACTCGCGAGCCAGCTCCCGAGCGCGCGCGGTCGGCGGGACCTCGACCGCCGGCTCGATCTGCACCCAGGTGGCCTCGCCGGTCCCGGGCACCCCCAGGCCGAGGGTGGCGCGACGGAGCCCTCGGATCACGACGGCCTCGACGCCGTTGCGCATGCGGCCCACGTCCTCGATCTTCGCGACGACGCCGACCCGCGCGTAGCGTCCCTCCACCCGTGGGACCGTCAGCACGTGGGCGTCGTCCCGTTCGGCGGCCGCGCCGATCGCCGCCCTGGCCTCGTCCGATTCGAGGGTGAGGGTGACGACCATGCCGGGCAGCACCACCCCGGTCGTGAGCGGAAGCAGCGGAAGGGCTTGGATGTCGAGCTCGTTCATGTCCCGTGATCCTTTCCACCGAGAGGAACGGCGATCGATCCCATGATATTCCGAGGTGGTAATCCGGATTACCATGTTTCAGGCTGGCGTGGAGGAGGCCGCTGCCTGCGCGGATGCCGGTGTCCCGGTCCCCCGGTAGTCTCTGCCGCCTATGTCCGACCCGATCATCCAGACCGACGGCCTGAAGAAGTCCTTCGGCGAGGTCGACGCCCTCAAGGGCGTCGACC
>JBIOTM010000023.1:0-16220 GCA_044865955.1 Actinomycetota bacterium
CGCAGCACCGCGAAGAACGCCGGCCCGGCGAGCGCGAGGCCGCCCGCCACGACAACGGATATCGGGGCGCGCCGGGGCGCCCGGAGGCGTCGCACCCCAGGGCTAGGATGGCGCCGTGGCGCGCCCCGATCCCCCTCGCCGCCTGCTGATCCTCGACGGGCACTCCCTCGCGTACCGGGCGTTCTTCGCCCTGCCGAGCAGCCTGGCCACGACCACCGGTCAGGTCACCAACGCCGTCTACGGCTTCACCTCGATGCTGATCAAGCTGCTCACGGAGGAGCGTCCGGACCTCATCGCGGTCGCGTTCGACGTCGGCACGCCCGTGGCCAGGCTGGCGATGGACGCCGAGTACAAGGCCGGGCGCCGGGAGACCCCCGAGGACTTCCGGCCGCAGCTGGGCCTGATCCAGGAGGTCGTGGAGACGCTCCGGATCCCGATGCTGCTGGTGACGGACCACGAGGCGGACGATGCCATCGGGACGCTCGCGGTCCGTGCCGCCGCGCAGGGGATCGACGCCACGATCGTCACGGCGGATCGGGACTTCTTCCAGTTGGTCAAGCCCGGGATCGGCGTGATGTTCAACCGGAGGGGCATCTCGGACATCGCCCGGTTCGACGAGGCCGCCGTGGAGGAGCGCTACGGCATCCCGCCGACGAAGTACCTCGAGTACGTGGCCCTGAAGGGCGACACGTCGGACAACATCCCGGGGGTGCCGGGCGTCGGCGACAAGACGGCGGCACGGCTCGTGCAGGAGTACGGATCGGTCGAGGAGCTGCTGACGCGGACGGACGAGCTCAAGGGCCGGCTGAAGGAGAACATCGAGGCCGCCGGGGACCGGCTCGTCCTCAACAAGGACCTCGCTCGCATCGTGACCGACGTCCCGCTCGACATCGCGCCCGAGGAGGCGGTGATGGGGGAGTGGGACGTGGAGGAGGTTCGCCGCCTGTTCACCTCGCTCGAGTTCCGGAGTCTGTTCGACCGCCTGATGGAGCTGGCCAAGGACGCGAAGCCGAAGGTCGACGTGGCCGAGCTGGACCTCCGCCAGGTGAGCCCGGACGAGATGGCGCGCCTGCTCGCGGACGGTCCGCTGGGCATCGCCATCCAGGAGGAGGGCGGCGGTGTCGTCGGCCTCGCGGCCTCGGCGGGAGGGGCGCAGGCAGCGTACGCGCCGCTCGAGGGGCTGGGCGCAGTGGGAGAGCGTCTGGCGTCTCCCGGCGCACCGATCTGGGCCCATGACGCCAAGAGCCTCGAGCGGATCACGCTCCGCGCCGGGGCGGTGCTGGGCGCGGTGGCGTTCGACACGCTGCTGGCCGGCTACCTCCTCGAGCCCGGCACCGCCGACTACCCGCTGGCGTTCCTGTGCGAACGCTACCTGGGCACCGACGTCCTCGGGGGACACGACGAGGAGGGCGAGGGACAGCTCTTCACCGAGGACCCGTGGCGCGGGGTGGCCGCTGAGGCCGCCGCCGTGGCGCTCCTGGCGCCGGTCCTCGAAGAGGAGATCGACCGCCAGGGGCTCCGGCCGCTCCTCGAGGACGTCGAGCTGCCGCTCGCCTCGGTGCTGGCCCGGATGGAGGCTCGGGGGGTCCGCCTGGACGTCCCGTACCTCGAGGAGATGGGTGAGTCGGTCCGCGACCGGATGGCGACCCTGAAGGCAGAGGTCTTCCGGCACGCGGGCCAGGAGTTCAACCTGAACTCGCCTCCTCAGCTGCGCGCGATCCTCTACGACCAGCTGGGGCTCCAGCCCGGCAGGCGGACGCCGAAGGGGGAGCTGTCCACCGACGCAAGCGTCCTGGAGAAGCTCCGCGACGCTCACCCGATCGTCGACGCGCTGCTCTCCTGGCGGGAGCTCGACAAGCTGAACTCGACCTACCTCGAGGCGCTCCCGAAGCTGGTCGACGCGAGGGACGGCCGGCTCCACACCTCCTTCAACCAGACCGTTGCGGCCACGGGCAGGCTGTCGTCCTCGAACCCCAACCTGCAGAACATCCCGATCCGGTCGGAGCTCGGTCGCCAGATCCGGCGGGCCTTCATCCCGGGGGCGGACGACCAGGTGTTGCTGGTGGCCGATTACTCCCAGATCGAGCTGCGGATCCTGGCGCATCTCTCGGGGGACCAGGGCCTGCGGGAGGCGTTCGACTCCGGCCAGGACATCCACGCGGCGACCGCGGCGACGGTCTTCGATCTGCCGCCGGAGCACGTCGACGCGGAGATGCGCCGGCGTGCGAAAGCCGTGAACTACGGGCTCGCCTACGGGATGAACGCCTGGGGCCTGGCGACCCGGCTCGGCATCACACCGGACGAGGCCCAGGAGTTCATCGACGCCTACTTCGAGGGGTTCCCGGCCATCAAGGAGTACCTCTTCCGCCAGGTGGACCGCGCGACGGTCGAGGGCTTCACCGAGACCCTCCTCGGGCGCCGGCGGTACATCCCCGAGCTCCAGGCCGCCAACCCTCGGGTCCGCGACCTCGGGCGCCGGCAGGCGCTGAACGCTCCGATCCAGGGCAGCGCCTCCGACGTCTTCAAGGTCGGGATGATCGGGGTGGACCGGGCGCTCCGCGAACGCCCCGACCTCGACTGTCACATGCTCCTCACGGTCCACGACGAGCTGGTCTTCGAGGTCGCGAAGGACCGGGCGGAGGAGGCCGTGGACCTGATCCGGGACCGCCTGGAGCACGCCGTGGACCTCGACGTGGACCTGAGGGCCGACGTCGGCCTGGGGGCGAACTGGTCGGAAGCCGCCCCCGAAGGCCATTGACCCGTTGACGGCGTTTCCCCTGCTCACCTACCCTTCATCACGGCTCGCGGGTCGCTCGCGCGCCGCGTCGCAAATCCCAACCCGCGATGCGGTTGAGCCCCGCCTGCCGGAAGGAGCATCGACGCATGAGCGACACCGAGACCACGGCGGACCCGGCCGCCGACGAGACCCCGGACGACGAGACCACCGCGGCTGCCGAACCCGTCATCGTCACCCCGGAACCTGAGGGCGAGGACTACACCCCCGACGAGCTGATCCGGGCGATGGAGGCATCGCTGCGGGACTTCAAGGACGGCGACATCATGGAGGGGGAGGTCGTCAAGATCGATCGTGACGAGATCCTCCTCGACATCGGCTACAAGTCCGAGGGCGTGATCCCGTCGAAGGAGCTCTCGATCCGCCACGACGTCGACCCGAGCGAGGTCGTGAAGGTCGGCGATCGCATCGAGGCGCTCGTCCTGCAGAAGGAGGACAAGGAAGGACGCCTGATCCTCTCCAAGAAGCGCGCCCAGTACGAACGCGCCTGGGGCCGGATCGAGGAGACCATGGCCTCCGGACGAACCATCAAGGGTCCGGTGATCGAGGTGGTCAAGGGCGGCTTGATCCTGGACATCGGGCTGCGCGGCTTCCTGCCGGCCTCCCTGGTCGACCTGCGCCGGGTGCGTGACCTGCAGCCGTACATCGGCACCGAGCTCGAGTGCAAGATCATCGAGCTGGACCGCAACCGGAACAACGTGGTCCTGTCGCGCCGGGCGTTCCTGGAGGAGTCGCAGTCCGAAGGCCGGAAGAAGTTCCTCGAGAACCTCCAGAAGGGGGAACGCCGGAAGGGCTCGGTCTCGTCGATCGTGAACTTCGGGGCGTTCGTCGACCTCGGCGGAGTGGACGGCCTCGTCCACGTCTCGGAGCTGTCGTGGAAGCACGTCGACCACCCCAGCGAGGTCGTCGCGGTCGGCCAGGAGGTCGAGGTCGAGGTGCTCGACGTCGACCTGGAGCGCGAACGCGTGTCGCTGTCGCTGAAGGCGACCCAGGAGGATCCCTGGAAGGAGTTCGAACGGAAGTACAAGGCGGGCGAGGTCATCTCGGGCCAGATCACGAAGCTCGTGCCGTTCGGCGCGTTCGTCCGGGTCGCCCAGGGCATCGAAGGACTGGTGCACATCTCGGAGCTCTCGCACGAGCACGTCGACGCGCCCGAGTCCGTGGTCTCGGTAGGCGACGAGGTGCAGGTCAAGGTGGTGGACGTGGACGTGTCCCGTCGCCGCGTGAGCCTGTCGATGCGGCAGGTGACGGCGCCGGCGCCGAAGCCCACCGAGATCGAGGTGGAGCCGGAGCCCGAGGGGGAGAGCGCCGAGGCGCTGGTCGCGACGGTCCAGGTCCCACAGGCGGTCCTCGACGCGGTCGCGGAAGCGGAGACGGACGAGCCGGTGGAGGCGGCGCCCTCGCTCGAGGTCGCCCCCGCGGAGGTGCCGCCCGAGGCGCCGGACGAGCCCGCTGAGGAAGCGCCCGCGCCCGCGGCCACGACGGCCGAGCCCGCGGCGGAGGCCGCTCCCGAGGCCGACGAGGAGGAGGTCTCCCTGGAGGCGATCCTGGAGGACCTGAAGCGGCGCGAGGGCAGAACCGAGTAGGACGCGCCGGCGTGCTCCTGGTCGGGCTGACCGGCGGTATCGGCTCCGGCAAGTCCACGGTCGCCCGGATGCTCGAGGAGCGGGGGGCCGTCGTGATCGATGCCGACCAGCTCGCTCGGAAGGCGATCGCCAAGGGCACGCCCGGCTACCAGCAGGTCGTCACGATCTTCGGGACCCGCGTCGTCGGCCCGGAGGGTGAGCTCGACCGCGGCCTGCTGGCCAAGGACATCTTCACCGACCCCGTCCTGAAGGCGAACCTGGAGGGGATCGTCCATCCGCAGGTGGCACGACTGTTCGCGGAGCGGGTGGAGGAGCTGCGCGACACCGACCGCATCGTCGTGTACGTCACGCCACTGCTGGCGGAGCTGGGGCTCGCCCCGGCGTTCGACCGGGTCGTCGTCGTGACCGCCTCCGCCGACGTCCGTGTGCCGCGCGTGATCGCCGACAGAGGTCTCACGGAGGAGGACGTGCGCGCCCGGATGGCCGCCCAGGCGAGCGACGAGCAACGGGCGGAGGTCGCGGACGTCCTCATCGACAACGAAGGCACGCCGGGCGATCTCCAGGGGCAGGTGGACCGGCTGTGGGAAGAGCTGGTGGCCCGCGCCGGCGACTGAGCCGCGACTATCCTCGGTGCGTGCGCGTCCGTGCGGTCTTCTTCGACGTCGGCGAGACGCTCGTCCACGTCGATCCCTCCTTCGCCGACCTGTTCGTGCGGGTCCTCGCCGGCGCGGGCCACGAGCGCACCGTCGACGACGTCCGGGAGGCCTCCGCCCACATCTTCACCCGGTTCTCCGAGGCGGCCAGCGACAACCTGCTGTGGACGACCTCGCCGGAGCGGTCGCGCCGGTTCTGGACGTCGGTGTACGAGCGGATGCTGGGCGAGCTGGGCGTGCCCCACGGCGACGGGCTCGCCTCCACCCTCTACCGCGAGTTCACCCGCATGGAGAACTACGTGCTGTTCGACGACGTCCGGCCGGCCCTGGCCGCCCTCGCCGGCGCGGGGTTGCTGCTGGGAGTGGTGTCGAACTTCGAGGCCTGGCTCGAGGAGTGGTTCGGGGTCCATGAGCTGGTGGAGACGTTCCCCGTCCGGGTGATCTCCGGCATCGAGGGGGTCGAGAAGCCGGACGAACGGATCTACCGCCTGGCCCTCGACCGGGCGGGCGTTGCCGCGTCCGAGTCCGTCTACGTCGGCGACAACCCGGAGTTCGACGTCGACCCACCCGCCGCCCTGGGCATGTTCCCCGTCCTGGTCGACCGGAGGAACCGGTTCCCCCGTCACGAGGGAGCGCGCGTGACGGACCTCCGGCAGCTCCCGACCCTCCTGGGGGTGGCCGGGTGACCGACGAGCGCTCCTTCACGGCCGAGGAGGCGAACGCGGAGCTCGACGAGCTGCGACGGCGGCTGCCGCGCCTCAGGGAGGCGCGGCAGCGCCTGATCGAGACGAGCGAGCGGATCACATCCGCCGTCGAGATCGACGGGGGCGGGGTCGAGGGCAGCGACTGGTTCCGCGCGCAGGAGGCGCTCCGCTCGGAGCTCCTGTGGCTCGCGGACCGGGGGATCCTGCTCCGCGATCCGGAGACGGGTCTGATCGACTTCCCGGCCGAGCTCGACGGGCGCCGTGTCTTCCTCTGCTGGCGGCTGGGCGAGGACCACGTGGCCTGGTACCACGACGAACAAACGGGGTTCTCCGGCCGCCGACCGCTGTGACCGCGGACGGATAGGCTGCGTCCCGATGTCCGAGCGTGTGATCGACGTCGAGGGACTGCGGAAGTCCTACGGCGACGTGGAGGCCGTCCGCGGCATCGACCTACACGTCGATCGGGGCGAGGTCTTCGCCCTCCTCGGTCCCAACGGCGCCGGGAAGACGACGACCGTCGAGATCCTCGAGGGGTATCGCGAGCGGACGGCCGGCGAGGCCTCCGTCCTCGGCCGCGACCCGGCCAGGGGCGGCGTGGAGCTCAAGCGGCGGATCGGCATCGTGCTCCAATCGACCGGAGTGGATCCCTACCTCACGGTCCGGGAGACCGTCGACCTGTACGCCGGGTACTACCCGTCGCCCAGGAACGTCGACGAGGTGATCGACCTGGTGGGCCTGGCGGACAAGCGGCGCACGCGGGTGAACAAGCTCTCGGGCGGGCAGCAACGCCGTCTCGACGTCGCGATCGCCCTCGCCGGCGACCCCGAGCTGCTGTTCCTCGACGAGCCGACGACGGGGTTCGACCCCAACGCGAGACGCAACGCGTGGGGGATCGTGAAGAACCTGACGGGGATCGGGAAGACGATCTTCCTCACCACGCACTTCATGGACGAGGCCCAGTACCTCGCGAGTCGTGTCGCCGTGATCGCGAAGGGCGAGATCGTCGCCGAGGGGACCCCGGGCACGCTCGCAGGCCGCGACCGGATGCAGACCCGAGTCAGGTTCCGGCTCCCGGATGGGAAACGGCCTGCTCTCGATCTCGCGGACACGACGGCGCTCCCGGACGGCTCGCGGGAGACGAGGACGGACGACCCGACGAAAGTGGTCCACGACCTGACGGCCTGGGCCCTCGAGCGCGGCCTCGCGTACGACGTGCTCGAGGTCACGCAGCCGAGCCTCGAAGACGTCTACATCGAGCTGACCGGCGGCGAGGAGGGGATGGGATGAGCGCGTCGGCCCAGGCGGTGCGCCAGCTCCGCTTCACGAACAAGGCGTTCTGGCGGAACCCCGCGTCAGCCTTCTTCACGTTCGCGTTCCCGTTGATGTTCCTCGTGATCTTCACGTCGCTCCTGGGCGGGGGACAGGTGCAGCTGCCGAACCTCCCGGTCAGGTTCGACCTCGCCACGTCCACGTACTACGTGGGAGCGATGGCCACGTTCGGGGTGATCTCGGCTTGCTTCACGAACATCGCGATCCAGACCGCGTTCGCCCGGGACCAGGGGCTGCTGAAGCGGCTGCGGGGGACCCCGCTTCCCGCCTGGTCGTACATGGCGGCCCGCGTGGTGCACGCGATGACGGTCGGCGCGCTGCTCGTGGTGATCACGCTGGTCTTCGGACTCCTCGTCTACGACTCCCCGCTGCCCACCGGGACGCCGTTGGTCGAGTTCGTCGTGACGTTCCTCGCCGGATCGCTGGCGTTCGCAGCCCTGGCCCTGGCCCTCACGGCCCTGATCCCGAACGCCGATGCCGCGCCGCCGATCGTGAACGCGACGATCCTCCCGATGCTGTTCCTGTCGGGGATCTTCATCCCGATCGACAAGGACGCGCCGGCGTGGATCTCGACCGTAGCCAACCTCTTCCCCGTGAAGCACTTCGCCGACGCGATGCGCGCGGGGTTCCTGGGGGACGTGACGGCCCGGACCCCGTTCGGGGTCATCCACCCGTTCACGTTCGACTGGTGGGACGTCGCCATCGTCGGGGGTTGGGGCGTCGTGGGCCTGGTGCTCGCCGCCCGCTTCTTCAGCTGGGAGCCGCGCCGCTAGGGGGCGTGCTAGGCTCCGCGCTCCACGCGAACGAGGGGGTGGCCTCCATGCGGAAGTGGATCCTGGCGCTAGCGGCGACGGCGTTGGTCGCGGCCGCGTGCGCGGAGGAAAGCACCCCGGCCGGTGGGAGTCCCACCGGATCTCCCGAGGAGGCGATGACGGCGACCGCGTGCGCGGACGCGCATGCCGGGGACCTCTTCGAACCGGGAGCACTCACGATCGGCACGGATGTCCCAGCCTTCCAACCCTGGGTCGCGGGGACGGGCAAGGAGGGACCCTGGGAGGGCGTGCCCGACGAGGGGACCGGCAACCCCTACAGCGGCGAGGGCTACGAGTCGGCCGTCGCGTACGCGATCGCGGAGCAGCTGGGCTTCTCGGACGACCAGGTGGCGTGGGTCGCGGTGCCGTTCAACAACTCGTACGCCCCTGGCCCGAAAGACTTCGACTTCGACATCAACCAGATCTCCGTCACACCCGAGCGTGAAGGAGCGGTGACCTTCAGCGACGGCTACTACGACGTCAGCCAGGCGCTCGTGGTGAACGAAGGAACCCCCATCGCGGATGCGACGAGCATCGCGGACCTCAAGCCCTACCAGCTCGGGGTCCAGATCGGGACGACGAGCCTGGACCTGATCGACGAGGTGATCCAGCCGGACCGGCAACCGAGGGTGTTCGATCGATCGGTCGACGTGATCCAGGCCCTGAACAACGAGCAGATCGACGGGTACGTCGTCGATGCGCCCACCGCGTACGTCAACGTCCTGATCGGACAGGCGAAGCACGGCGTCGTCGTCGGACAGTTCCCCGAGCAGGGGGAACACTTCGGCTTGGTGTTCGAGCAAGACGACCCGCTCGTCGAGTGCGTGAACATCGCGATCGCCGCCCTCGAGGCCGACGGGACCCTCCGGTCCCTCGAAGACCGGTGGCTGGCGGATCTCACGTACCGGGTCCTGCAGTAGGCATCGTGCGTCGGCTCACGGGATGAGCTCGACACCACCGGGGGCGCCGCTGCCGCCGGAGCCTCTCCCCGCGGGCGACCGGCGCTCCCGGATCCTCGGCGGTGGGACCCGCGTCGAGGGCCGCCGCGCCGTCGCCATCGCGCTCGCGAGCACGGCGTTCTTCCTCACGCTGATCGTGGTCGTGGCCGTGAACTCCGCAGGCTGGGAGGAGTTCAGCGACAAGTTCCTGAACTGGCGGGAGCTCCGGGATTCGCTGCCCGGCGTCGGGCTGGCCTTCCTCGTCAACATCCAACTCTTCCTGATCGCCGAGGTCTTCGTGCTCATCCTCGCGCTGGGCGTCGCCGTGCTCCGGAGCTTGCCGGGGCCGGTCTTCTTCCCGATCAGGATCCTCGCCGCCGCGTACACGGACCTCTTCCGAGGCATCCCGACCGTGCTCGTGATCTACGCGCTCGGGCTCGGCGCCCCCGCGTTGCAGATCCAGGGGGTGCCGAAGTCCCCGTTCTTCTGGGCCGTCGTGTCCCTCGTGCTGGTCTACACGGCCTACGTCGCGGAGGTGTACCGCGCGGGCATCGAGTCGGTTCACGAGAGCCAGGTGGCGGCTGCGCGCTCCCTGGGGTTGACCCGATGGCAGTCGACGCGGTACGTCGTCCTACCGCAGGCGATCCGGCGGATCATCCCGCCGCTCCTGAACGACTTCCTCGGTCTGCAGAAGGACACCGCCCTGGTCGCGCTCATCGGCGTGATCGAAGCGTTCCGGCAAGGGCAGATCGACAGCTCGGCCACGTTCAACTTCACGCCGCTGCTGGCGACGGCGTTCTTCTTCGTCGTGATCACGATCCCGCTGTCGCGGTTCATCGATTGGCTGATCGCCCGAGATCGACGGCGTCGACAGGCCGGTGGCGCGGCGTGACCCAGGCCGTGCGCGTGGAAGGCCTCCGGAAGTCGTTCGGCCACCTCGAGGTCCTCCGGGGGATCGATCTGGTCGTCGACGATCACGAGGTGGTGGGACTGATCGGTGCGAGCGGTTCGGGGAAATCGACCCTCCTGCGCTGCCTCGACCTGCTCGAACCGGTGGATGCGGGTCGCATGTGGGTGGAGGGCGTCGAGATCACCGCTCCCGATGCCGACGTGAACCTGATCCGCCGCCGGATCGCGATCGTGTTCCAGGCGTTCAACCTCTTCCCGCACATGACGGTGCTCCGGAACGTGACCCTCGCACAGGAGAAGGCGCTCGGCCGATCGGCCGGGGACGCTGCCTCGACCGCGCGCGTGCTGCTCCAGCGGTTCGGGCTGGCCGACAAGGCAGCGGAGTACCCGGATCGGCTCTCCGGCGGACAGCAGCAGCGGGTCGCGATCGTTCGGGCCCTGGCGATGGACCCGGACGTGCTGCTGCTGGACGAGGTGACGAGCGCGCTCGATCCGGTCCTCGTCGCCGAGGTCCTCGACGTGATCCGGGAGCTGGCCTCCGGCGGCATGACGATGGTGATCGCGACCCACGAGATGGCGTTCGCCCGAGACGTGGCCCACCGCGTCGCGTTCCTGGACGCTGGCAGGATCCTGGAGGAGGGGCCGCCCGAGCGGATGTTCTCCGCGCCGAGGGAGGAGGCCACCCGGCGGTTCCTCGACCGGATCATCGCCGCCGGCCGCATGTAGGGCCTGTCGCCGGACCCACCTAGACTGACCGGGTGCCCCCGTTCAAGATCTCCTCCGAGTTCCGCCCATCCGGCGACCAGCCCGACGCCATCGAGCAGCTCGCCGAGGGCGTGCTGGCCGGCGAGGAGCAGGTCACCCTCCTGGGAGCCACCGGGACCGGGAAGACGTTCACCGTGGCGCACCTGGTGGAGCAGGTCCAGCGGCCGACGCTCGTGATCGCGCCGAACAAGTCCCTCGGCGCGCAGCTGGCCAACGAGTTCCGGGAGGTCTTCCCGGACAACGCCGTCGAGTACTTCGTCAGCTATTACGACTACTACCAGCCGGAGGCCTACGTCCCGCAGACCGACACCTACATCGAGAAGGACTCGTCGATCAACGACGAGATCGAACGGCTGCGGCATTCGGCCACCGCGGCGCTGCTGTCCCGGCGCGACGTCCTCATCGTGGCCAGCGTCTCGTGCATCTACGGCCTCGGGTCCCCCGAGCAGTACGAAGGTCAGATCCTGCGGACCGTTCGAGGCACGGACCTGCCGCTCGAGTTCGCCATGCAGCGACTCGTCGACATCCAGTACCAGCGCAACAACGTGAGCCGGGCGCGCGGCACGTTCCGGGTTCAGGGCGACACCCTCGAGGTCTTCCCGAGCTACGAGCAGACGGGCTACCGGATCGAGTGGTGGGGCGACACGATCGAGAAGATCAGCCGCTTCGACCCCCTCACCGGGGAGCTGCTGACGGACTCGGTCACGGACCTCACCACCTATCCGGCCTCCCACTACGTGGCGAGCGACGAGCGGATGGAGCGAGCGCTGGTCACGATCGAGGAGGAGTTGCACGAGCGGCTCGCGGAGCTCGAGTCCCAGAACAAGCTCCTCGAGGCCGAACGCCTCCGGATGCGGACCACCTACGACCTCGAGATGCTCCGGGAGGTGGGCTTCTGCTCGGGGATCGAGAACTACTCCCGGCACATCGACGGCCGCGAGGCCGGCAGCGCTCCGTACACGCTCCTCGACTACTTCCCGGACGACTACCTCGTCGTGATCGACGAGTCGCATGTGACGGTGCCGCAGCTCCACGGGATGTACGAGGGCGACGTGTCGAGGAAGTCCACCCTCGTCGAGTTCGGCTTCCGGCTGCCGAGCGCGATCGACAACCGGCCGCTGCGGTTCGAGGAGTTCCAGGACCGGGTCCACCAGGTGGTCTACATGTCGGCCACCCCGGGACCGTGGGAGCTGAAGGTGTCGAACCGGATCGTCGAGCAGATCGTGCGGCCCACCGGGCTGATCGACCCCGAGGTGGAGATCCGCCCGACGAAGGGGCAGGTCGACGACCTGATCGAGGAGATCCGGGGACGGGCCGAGGCCGACCAGCGCGTGCTGGTGACGACGCTCACCAAGAAGATGGCCGAGGACCTCACCGACTACCTGATCGAGATGGGGATCCGGGTCCGGTACCTGCACTCCGAGGTCGACACGCTGCAGCGGATCGAGATCGTCCGCGACCTCCGGCTGGGCGAGTTCGACGTGCTCGTGGGCATCAACCTGCTCCGCGAGGGGCTCGACCTGCCGGAGGTGTCCCTCGTGGCCATCCTCGACGCCGACAAGGAGGGGTTCCTCCGCTCCGAGACCTCGTTGATCCAGACGATCGGACGCGCGGCTCGCAACGTGGACGGCACGGTCCTGATGTACGCCGACGGGGTCACCGACTCGATGAAGGCGGCGATCGGGGAGACCCAGCGCCGGCGGATGATCCAGGAGGCCTACAACCTGGAGCACGGGATCGACCCGCAGACGATCCGCAAGCGGGTGACCGACATCCTGCTGGCCATCGAGGAGGACCCGGCGAAGCGAGCGACGTCGCCGCGCAAGGAGCGGCGACGTCGCGAGGCCCGCCCCGAGATGCCCCAGGAAGAGCTGGAGCGCCTGCTGCTGGAGCTCGAGGAGGAGATGCACCAGGCGGCGAAGGACCTCCGTTTCGAGTACGCGGCCCGGCTCCGGGACGAGGTGGTGGATCTCCGGAAGGAGCTCAAGGCGCTCCGCGCGGCCGGGGTCGGCGCGTGACCCGTCTCTCGGTCCGGGCCTCGGTGGCGTGGCTCGGGCCGGGGCGGCTGGTGGAGGAGGCGCAGGTCGTCTGCGAGGGCGGCGTCGTCACCTACGCCGGTGACGCGACCCGGATCGATCATGCGGAACGCGACATCGCCGTGGACGGCTTCCTGATGCCGGCCGTCGCCGACCGCCACGTCCACATCGGGCTGTCGGATCCTGCGTCGGTCCTGGCCGGCGGGGTGACCGCGGTCCGCGACCTGGCGTGGCCCGCCGACCGGATCTTCGCGCTGGCGGATGCCTCCGAGATGCCGTCCTTCGAGGGGCCGCTGATCCTCGCCACGGGTCCGATGCTGACGGCGCCGGGCGGCTATCCGACCCAGGACGGCTGGGCGCCACCGGGGACCGGCCGGGAGGTCAAGAGCCCCGAGGACGCCCGGGGGGCGGTGGAGGAGCTCGCTCGGCTCGGCGCCGCCGCCATCAAGGTGTCGTTGAACGCGGAGGCCGGCGCCACGCCGTCCGACGCCGAGCTGGCGGCGATCTGCGAGTCGGCGCACGAGGTGGAGCTCCCGGTGACGGCGCATGCGCAGGGCCGGGGGCAGGTGGAGCGGGCCCTCGGAGCCGGCGTCGACGAGCTGGCGCACACACCGTGGACCCGGCTCACCGACGAGGTGATCGAGACCGCCGCCACCCGGCTGCGCATCGTGTCGACCCTCGACATCCTGAGCTTCGGCCGGGACACTCCCGAGATCCGGACGGCGCTGGACAACCTGCGGCGGTTCCACGTGGCGGGCGGTCGGATCGTCTACGGCACCGATCTCGGGAACGGCTCCATCCCACCGGGGATCCACGCGCGGGAGGCCCGCCTGATGGTCGAGGCGGGGATGGAGCCCGAGGAGGTCCTGGAGGCCATGATCCGCACCCCCCTCGAACCAGACGCGCCCGCCGACCTGATCGCCTTCCGCGCGAACCCGCTCGACGACCTGCGGGCGCTGAGCGACGTCCGTCTCGTCATCCGCGCCGGTCGGATCGTCACGGGGACCTGACCCGCCCCCGGCGTGTGTGCGAGCATCCGCCTGACGACGCGAGCGGGGGGATGGACCGTGACGATCGAGGAGATCGAAGGCATCACGCGAGCCGAGCTCGGGCAAGCCGCGCGCAACCACGGCATGCAGCTCGAGGGGCTCCGGTACGACGTCACGCCGATCGGGATGCACTACCTCGTGATCCACTTCGACATCCCGTTCGCCGACGAGGAAACCTGGACGGTCGAGGTCGATGGGCTCGTCGACCGACCGCTGACGCTGTCGATCGACGACCTCCGCTCCCGGCCGGCGGTGACCCGTCCCGTGACGATGGAATGTGCAGGGAACGGCCGGGTCCTGATGCCGCCGCGAGCGGAAAGCCAGCCCTGGCTCCTGGAAGCCGTGGGGAACGCCGAGTGGACCGGCACACCGCTCCCGGGCATCCTCGAGGACGCCGGTCTGCGGCCGGACGCGACCGAACTAGTCTTCACGGGCGCGGACCACGGGATCCAGGGCGGCGTCGAGCAGGACTATCAATGGGGCTTCTCCCTCGCCGACATCGTTCGCGACGAGGTCCTCCTGGCCTACGAGCTGAACGGACAGCCGCTCCCGCCGCAGCACGGCTATCCGGTCCGGCTGCTCGTGCCCGACTGGTATGGGATGTGCAGCGTGAAGTGGCTGCGTCGGATCACCGCGGTCGCCGAGTCGTTCGACGGGTTCCAAGTCTCCGCGTACCAGCTCCGGCAGGAACCGGACGGCCCCGGCGTCCGCGTGACGAGGAAGGCGGTCCGCGCGCTGATGGTCCCGCCCGGCTTCAGCGACTTCCCGGCTCGTCAGCGGTTCCTCGACGCCGGCCGGTGCGAGCTGATCGGCCGGGCGTGGTCGGGCTGGGGGCACATCGCGCGCGTGGAGGTCAGCCTCGACGGGGGCGACACGTGGTTGGATGCGAAGCTCGGGCCGAAGCCGGAGTCGTCCTCGTCCTGGCGCGTGTGGTCGTTCGGGTGGGACGCCCGGCCCGGGGAGCACGAGCTGGTCGTCCGAGCCACCGACGACGCCGGCAACGAGCAACCGCTGGATCCGCCGTGGAACTACGGCGGCTTCATGAACAACATGGTGCAGCGGATCCCCGTCGTCGTCCGCTGAGCGAGGGGCACGGTGAGCGAGCGCCGGAAACAAGCGACCCTGCTCTTCTGCGATCTCTCGGGCTCGACGTCGATGGGGGAGGAGCTCGACCCCGAGTCCGTCCGCGAGCTGATGTTCCGGTACTTCCACCAGATGCGCTCGGCGATCGAGGGCCACGGTGGCACGGTCGAGAAGTTCATCGGGGACGCGGTCATGGCCGTGTTCGGCGTCCCGAAAGCCCACGAAGACGACGCGCTGAGGGCCGTGCGAGCTTCGGCCGAGATGCGCGAACGACTGGGAACCCTGAACGAGGAGCTGGATCGACGCTTCGGTCGGACGATCTCCCTCCGGATCGGCGTCAACACGGGCGAGGTCGTGGCCGGCGATCCCGCCACAGCCGAGGCCGTGGTGACCGGCGACGCCGTCAACGTGGCCGCGCGTCTCGAGCAGGCCGCCTCCCCCGGGGAGATCCTGATCGGCCGCTCGACGATGGAACTCGTGCGGGGGGCCGTGTCGGTCGCCCCCGCCCCGCCCATCTCCGCGAAAGGCAAGAGCGAACCGGTCGCGGCCTTCCGGCTCGTCTCGGTGGCCCCAGCCGCGGTCCCGATCCGCCAGGCCCGGCGCGCCCCGTTCGTCGGCAGACGGGACGAGCTGGCGGCCCTCGACGCCGAGTTCGCCACCGTCCGGTCCACTGGGTCCTGTCGCCTCGTGACGATCGTCGGGGAGCCCGGTGTGGGGAAGTCGCGGTTGGCTGCGGAGTTCCTCCGCGTGACCGCGGAACAGTGCCGTGTCGTGCATGGACGGTGCCTCGCGTACGGGGAGGGGATCACGTACTGGCCGCTCGTCGAGCTGGTGCGCGACGTGGCGGGGATCCTCGACGAGGACACGCCCGATCACGCCCGCGGCCGGATCGTGAACCTCTTCGGGGACCTGGAGGAGCGCGAGGTCGCGGCCGGCTACCTGGCGACGGCGGTCGGCCTCTCGCGCGGCGACGCCTCGGCGGCAGGGATCGCGTGGGCCTGCCGCCTCCTCTTCGAGACCGTCGCGAGGCAGCGTCCGCTGGTCGCGGTCATGGACGACATCCACTGGGCGGAGGAGCCGCTGCTCGACCTGATCCGGAACCTCGAGCGGCACGCGACCGGATCGATCCTCGTCCTGTGTCTGGCCCGGCCCGAGCTCACGGCGTCCGCGCCCGGCTGGCAGGTCGGTCTGCGGCTCGAACCGCTCGACACCGAGCAGATCGCGGATCTCGTCGAACGTCTCCTCGGTGGCACCGTCCCTGGGGCCGTCACCTCACAGATCGCGACGACCTCCGGCGGCAACGCGCTCTTCGCCGAGGAGTTGGTGGCGAAGCTGCGCGACGACGGCATCCTCGAACGGCGCGATGGTACCTGGGTGACGGCGCGCGACCCCTCGACGATCCAGATGCCGTCCACCCTGACCGCCGTGCTCACCGACCGGCTCGACCGTCTCCGGGACGACGAACGGAACGCGCTCGAGCTCGGCTCGATCGAAGGGGAGGTCTTCCACCGCGGAGCAGTCGGCGCGCTCGCCCCGGGAGAAACCCAGGTCACGCCTCGGCT
>JBIOTM010000024.1:0-13514 GCA_044865955.1 Actinomycetota bacterium
TGCTGCTCGACCCGCCCAGCACCTTCCCGCGGGCGTGGGAGATCCGCCGCCCGTGCATCGCCCGCTCGGGCTCGGACTCGTACTTCCAGTCGTACCAGCTCCACCCGATCGGGTACGTGAGCGCCGCCGGCATGTGGATGAAGACGTCCCAGATGTAGTCGGGCCGCCCCGCCTCCAGCACCAGGACCCGGTTCGCGGGGTCGGCGGTGAGCCGGTTCGCCAGCACGGAGCCGGCCGAGCCCCCGCCGACGATCAGGAAGTCGAAGCCCACGCTCCTCATGCTCGTCCCCTCCGCTGCCGGACGTCGCCAGTGTGAACCACGCCGCGATCCCCTGCAGCCCGGGCGCCCGTTCCCCCGAACCGGCCTCGGGCGTAAGCTCGCCGCCATGGAGGCGGTGACCCGTGACACGTTCGGCGAGTCGGTCGAGGTCGTCCGGGAGGCGAACCGGAGCGGGATCCCCCTGAAGCTGATCGGCGGGCAGGCGGTGCGGCTCCTGTGCCCGCTGTTCCCCCACCGCGCTCGCGACGACCAGGACATGGACTTCGCGTGCGTGTCGTCGAAGAAGCGCGAGGTGATCGACTTCTTCGCCGGGCGTGGGTTCCTCGGCGATAGGAAGTTCAACCTCCTCCACGGGGACCGCCAGATGTACTTCACGACGGCTGACGGCAAGACCTCGGTCGACGTTGTGATGGACAAGCTCAACATGTGCCACGTGCTCGAGTTCCGGCATCGGATCGACCGCCTGCCGGACACCCTGGACGTCGCGGATCTCCTCCTGTCGAAGCTCCAGATCGTGGAGCTCAACGAGAAGGACGTGCACGACCTCCTTCACCTGCTCTCGGGCCACGAGGTTCGGGACGGCGATGAACCCGGCACGATCGGTCTCGACCGGATGGGCGACGTCGTCCGGGACGACTGGGGCTGGTGGCGGACGGTCACCGGGAACCTGGACAAGCTGGCGCATTTCGCGGAGGACGAGCACAGCGACCTGGTTCCCGACGCGCGCCTGTTCCAGCCGGGGGAGCAGGCGCGCCGGCTGCGCGAGCACTGCGAGGCCGTGCCCAAGACCCTCCGATGGAAGGTGCGCTCGAAGGTGGGCGAACGGGTGCAGTGGTACCAGCTCCCCGAGGAGGTCGGGCACTAGATCGGCCGGTGTTGCGCCCAGCGGAACCCCCTGGCTTGCGCTCTCCGGGCGCGCGGCGGAAGATTCCTCGGGTGAAGATCTTCTTCGTGACCGACCTGCACGGCTCGGAGATCTGCTGGAAGAAGTTCCTGAACGCCGGCCCCTTCTACGGCGCCGACGTGGTCATCCTGGGCGGGGACATCACCGGCAAGGCGATGGTGCCGATCGTCGAGCGAGGCGGCACGTGGGACGCGAGCCTCCAGGATCACCGCTACACCCTCACCACGGAGCAGGAGATCGCGGAGTTCGAGCTCCGGGTGATGAACCGCGGCTACTACCCGATCCGCGTGTCGGAGGAGGAATACCGGCACATGCAGGAGGACGAGGACGCCGTGGACAAGCGGTTCGCCCAGGTGATGATCGACGCCACCGAGCGGTGGATCGACATGGCGCACGACAAGCTCGACGGCAAGGGTATCCGGTGCATCACCTGCCCGGCGAACGATGACATGTTCGAGATCGACGATGTCCTCCGCACGAGCTCGGTGGTGGAGATGGGCGACGAGGACACGCCGATCGAGATCGACGGCTTCACCATGGTCTCGATGGGCTGGACGAACCCGACGCCGTGGCACACGTTCCGTGAGGCGGAGGAGCCCGAGCTGCGGCGGCGGATCGACCTGTCGCTGACGCACGCGTCCGACCCGGCGACCACGATCGTCAACTTCCACGCGCCGCCCTACGGCTCGAAGCTCGATGAGGCGCCCGCTCTCAACGAGGACCTGAGCTACAAGGCGGGCGGCCAGGCCCTCCGCCCGGTGGGATCGACGTCCGTCCGTGACGCGATCATGGAGTTCCAGCCGTTGCTGGGTCTCCACGGCCACATCCACGAGAGCAAGGGCGCAGCCCGCCTCGGCACGACGCTGTCGATCAACCCGGGGAGCTCCTACGAGGAGGGGGTGTTGCAGGGAGCGGTCGTGGACCTCGACAGCAGGAAGCGGCGGATCAAGAACTATCAGCTCGTCAACGGCTGAGTCGATCGGCAGGAGAAAGGGAGGGATATCCGATGGCGGCGGTAGGCGAGGCTCCTACCCTCTTCCTCAGGAAGGCGACGGGACTGGTCAAGGGGTGGTCCCGGTTCGACGCCTTCCTCTACTCGTTCATGTCCGTCAACCTCATCACGCTGGGGCTGTTCTACGCCTTCTCGGTCCTGGCGTTCGTCCCGGACGGACAGATCCTCCCGGCGTTGCTCGTGTCCGGCGTGTTCATCTCGTTCCTGGTGGTCACGTATGCGAGCCTGATCTCCGTGATGCCTCGCGCCGGGGGGGACTACGTCTGGCAGAGCCGCGTGCTCGGCGGCGGCATCGCGTTCGTGCTCGCCGTCACCGGGTGGTGGTTCATCCTGTGGCACTGGGCCCCGATCTACGCGAACATCCTCTCCGTCGAGGTGTTCCAGCCGCTGGCGGCGATCTTCGGGTGGGACGGCCTCCTGACGTTCCTCGGCGGGAAGAACGGCATCTTCGTGATGAGTCTCGTCACGATCGTGCTGGCCGGCTTCCTCGTCTCGCTCGGGATGGAGGGGTACGCCAGGGTCCAGCGCGTGTGCTTCTACATCGGGGTCGCGGCGCTGGCCGTCATGTTCCTGATCCTCCTGTTCGGCAGCCGCAGCGGCTTCCAGAGCGCCTTCAACCAGGAGGCGGCGAACCTGTTCGCGGCGAAGGGCGACGTCTACAACCAGACGCTGCAGGTGGCGTCGGAGGGGAACGCCGTCCCGAACATGAGCCTCGGGCTGACGCCGTTCCTCGGCAACAGCCTGCTCCTGATCCCGTTCCTGGCGTTCTGGATCCTCTGGCCGAACTGGGGCGCCACGCTGTACGGGGAGGTCCGCGGGGCGAGCGACTTCAAGCGGGTCCGCAACGGGATGATGTGGGGCCTCTGGGTGACCATCGCGTTCGCCGTGGTCCTGGTGCTCCTGATGTCGAAGACCTTTGGCTGGCAGTTCTTCAACGCCGCCAACGCGAACTACTGGTTCCCGCTCTTCGGAGGCACGGCGGCACCCACGATCCCGATCTTCCCCTATCCACCGCTGCTGGCGAGCTTCTTCATCCACAACGCCGCGTTCCAGGCGCTGTTCGTGCTCGCCTTCGGCGCATGGTTCCTGGGGTGGGCGGGAACGCTGTTCCTGTCGTCGACGCGGGTGATCTTCGCCGCGGCCTTCGACCGGATCCTGCCCGAGTGGGCCGCGAACGTCTCGGAGAAGCGGCACGTGCCCTTCGGGGCGCTGGCGCTCATGCTGTTCCCGTCGATCGTGATCTCGGCGCTGTACGCGTACTGGGGCAACTTCGTCACGTACACGCTCGATGCGACGCTCGTGATCGCCATCACGTTCTTCGGGAGCGCGATCGCGGCCACGATCCTGCCCTGGCGGAAGAAGCAGCTGTACGAGAACTCCGCCATCGCGAACAAGCGGTTCGCCGGCCTGCCGTTGATCACGGTGGCCGGGGGCATCACGACCATCTTCCTCGGCTGGATGCTCTACCACTGGTTCACGAACGACCTCTACGCGATCAACAACAAGGACTCCCTCGTGTACATGGGGATCCTCTACGCGCTGGCGATCGTCGTCTTCGCGGTCGCGTACGTCGTCCGGAGGTCCCAGGGGATCAGCCTCAAGGCGATCCACCAGGAGATCCCGGTCGAGTAGCCCGGGCCGGGGATCGTCGGGGGGGCGGCCGCATCGCGCCCGCCCCTCGCTAGGCTGGGCGGGCGATGGCCGACGAGGTGCGGATGCTGATCGGCGGCGAATGGGTGCCGTCGACGTCCGGGGCCACCTTCGACGCCGTCTCGCCCTCCACCGGGGAGGTGATCGGCTCGGTGCCCGAGGGAACCCGAGCCGACGCGCAGCGCGCGATCGAGGCCGCGAACGGTGCGTGGCCGGCGTGGGCCGCGCTGTCGGCGTTCGACCGGGCGGCGGCGATGCGACGGGTGGCGGAGGCGATCGACGGTCGCCGCGACCACCTGGCGCAGACCCTGGCCCTCGACCAGGGGAAGCCGCTCGAGGCGGAGGCTCGAGACGAGGTCGAAGAGCTGATCGCCTACTTCGAGATGGCGGCCGCCGACGCCACGCGGATGGAGGGCGTGCTGCCGCCCTCCGTCGACGCCGCGAAGCGGGTGCTCCTCGAGCGAGTGCCCCGCGGCGTCGTGTCGGTCATCAGCCCGTGGAACTGGCCGTACACGATGCCCGGTGAGATCCTGGCGCCGGCGCTCGCCTACGGCAACGCCGTGGTGTGGGCGCCGGCGCCGACGACGTCGGTCTGCGCCGCGCGCCTGGCCGAGTGCCTCGAGGCCGCCGAGATCCCGCCCGGCGTCGTGAACATGGTGACCGGCCCCGGTCCCGTCGTCGGCGACGAGATCGCGGCCAACCCGGGGACGCAGGCGGTCGGATTCATCGGGTCGATCGCCACGGGGCACGCCGTCGCCGCGCGGGCGGCGGGCAAGGAGCTGCTCCTCGAGATGGGCGGCAACGGGCCGCTGGTGGTATGCGAGGACGCGGACCTCGACGCGGCGGTGGACGCCACGCTCACCGCCTGCTTCCTCAACGCCGGCCAGAGCTGCACCGCGGGCGAGCGGATCCTCGTGCACGAGGAGGTCAAGGACGACTACCTGGCCAGGCTGTCGAAGGCGATCGACGAGCGGATCCGGCTCGGGGATCCGTTCGACGACCACACCACGATGGGGCCGGTGAACAACGAGCCCACGGCGGAGAAGACCGAACGGCACGTGGGGGAGGCCCTGGATCGCGGGGCCACCCTCGTGGTGGGAGGTCACCGTGCGCCGGCGCACGGGAGCGCCCTCTTCTTCGAAGCCACCGTGCTCGACGGCGTGACCGACGACATGGAGATCGCCAGGGAGGAGACCTTCGGGCCCGTCGTGCCGGTCGGCTCGATCCGGGACGAGCGGGAGGCGATCGACATCGTCGATCGCTCACCGTACGGGCTGTTGTCCGCGATCTTCACCAAGGACCTCGGTCGGGGGCTGCGTTTCGCCGAGGCCGCCCGCACCGGCTGGGTCAACGTCAACGAGGGCACCAACTACTGGGAATCGCATCTGCCCTTCGGCGGACGGGCGGGGTCGAGGAGCGGCGTCGGCCGGGTCGGCGGGCGCTTCTCCATGGAGCGTCTCACCGAGCTGAAGACGATCGTGATCCACCTGGGATAGGGGGCTCGTCGTGCTCCGGTCGAAGGGACGCCCGACGCGCGTCTTCTACGCGGCCGACCTCCACGGCTCGGAGCCGACCTTCCGGAAGTTCCTGTCGGCAGCCCGGTTCTACGAGGCAGACGCACTGGTCTTCGGCGGCGACCTCATGGGCAAGGCGCTGGTGCCGATCGTGCGCCGCGACGGGACCTTCCGGGCGAACTTCCAGGGTCAGGACGAGGAGTTCGAGGCCGACGGCCTGGAGGCCTTCACCCGCGCGGTCGAGCGGCCCGGCTTCTACTGGACGGTGCTCGATGAGGAGGGATACGTCGCCGTGGAGGCCGACCCCCTCGCGAAGCACGGCCTGTTCCACCGGCTGGCGTCGGCCCGGCTGGCGGCATGGCTCGCCCTGGCCGAGGAGCGCCTGGCGGACACCGGTGTCCGGCTGTACCTGACCGGCGGCAACGACGACGAACCCGCGGTGCTCGAGACGCTCGAGGCGCACGACGGCGAGCACGTCGTCGCGTGCGAAGGGCGACTGATCCAGCTCGACGGGGAGCACACGATGATCACGGTCGGGCTGTCCACGCCGACCCCCTGGGACACGCCGCGGGAGGCGAGCGAGGATGAGATCGCCCGCGCCATCGACGCAGCGGCCGACGTCGTCCCCGACGTCGGCCGGTGCGTGTTCAACCTGCACTGCCCGCCGAAGGACACGCCGATCGACACGTGTCTCGAGCTCGAGGTCGTCCCGGGGGAGCTCCCGAGACCGATCCGACAAGGAGGGCGGTTCCTGACGACGGGCGGCGGCAGCATCGCGGTCCGGGAAGCGATCGACCGGTACCAGCCGCTCGTCGGGCTCCACGGCCACATCCACGAGTCCGGCGGTCGCTTCCGGATCGGCCGGACCCAGACGTTCAATCCCGGCAGCGAGTACGTCCAGGGCGTGCTCCAGGGCCTGATCGTGTCCCTCAAGGGTGGTCGCCTCGTGTCGTACCAGCACACGCAGGGATGAGCCGGGTCGACCTTCGGTAATGTCGGCGACCTCATGAGGGAGCGGGCGCAGGTTGTCGTGATCGGCGCCGGCATCGTCGGGACGAGCGCGGCCTACCACCTCTCGGAGCTGGGTCTCTCGGATGTCCTCGTCCTCGACCAGGGTCCGCTGTTCGAGACCGGCGGGTCGACCTCGCATGCCCCGGGGCTCGCCTTCCAGACGAACGGCTCCCGAACGATGTGCCGCCTCGCTCGGTACTCCGTCGAGCTGTACTCGGGACTCGAGACCGAAGAGGGGCCGGCCTGGTACGGCGTGGGCGGGATCGAGGTCGCGACGACGCCGGCGCGCGCGGAGGAGCTGAAGCGACGCCGGGGCTTCGCGCGGTCCTACGGGATCGACGGGACCGAGCTCCTCACGCCCGAGGAGACGGCCGAGAAGGTCCCGATCCTCGACCCCGGATCCATCCTGGGATCCTACTTCGTGCCGTCGGACGGGATCGCGAAGGGTGTCCGCGCGGCGTCGGCCCTGGCTCGGCGGGCGGAGGCGACGGGGGTCGGCTTCGAGGGTGGGGTCGGGGTCACCGGCTTCGACATCCGCGGCGGTCGGGTACGCGGCGTCCGGACCGATCGGGGCCACGTCGAGTGCGAGCAGGTCCTGGTCTGCGCCGGCATCTGGGGTCCGACGATCGGTCGGATGGCTGGTGTGCCCATCCCGCTCGCCGTCGTGCAGCACCAGCTCGCGTGGACGCATCCGCTCCCGGAGCTCGCGGGCGACGCCGACCGGGAGGTCGTGCACCCGATCCTCCGGCACCAGGACGTCTCCCTCTATTACCGGCAGCGAGGGGACCGGTACGCCGTCGGCAACTACCGGCACGAGCCCGTCCTGTTCGAACCCGCCGACCTCAGGCCGTACCGCGCGGGTGATCCGCAGCCCAGCATCGAGCCCTTCACCCCGCGGCACTTCGAGGTCGCCTACCAGGAGAGCGTCCGGCTCCTCCCGTCCCTGAAGGACATGGTCGACGAGACCACGGCGATCAACGGGATGTTCTCCTTCACGCCCGACATGGGCTCCATCGTCGGCGAGTCGGCCGACGTGCGGGGATTCTGGATCTGCGAGGCCGTCTGGGTGACGCACGGGCCCGGCATGGGACGGATGGTGGCCGAGTGGATCGCCGGCGGCGAGCCCTCCATGGACATGGCCGAGGCGGATGCGAACCGCTTCTACCCGTTCATGACGACGGCGCCGTACGTGCGGGCGCGCGGCGCCCAGCAGTATCGGGAGGTCTACGACATCATCCATCCCCTCCAGCAGATGTCCCATCCGCGGCAGCTGAAGCTCACCCCGTTCCACCGGCGGCACGAGGAGCTCGGGGCCGAGTTCTTCTCGAGCGCCGGCTGGGAGCGCCCGCAGTGGATCGAGGCGAACCACGTCCTCACGGGGGCGCCGTGGGAATCCAGGTCCGGCTGGGCCGCGAGGAACTGGTCGCCGTGCGTCGGCGCCGAGCACCTGGCGACGCGGGAACGCGTGGCGTTGTTCGACATCACGCCGTTCGCCAAGTTCGACATCACGGGGCCCGATGCGCTCGCCTACCTCGAACGGATCTGCGCGAACCGGATCGACCGTCCGACCGGCACGATCGTGTACACGTCGATGCTCACGCCCTCGGGCGGGATCCGGTGCGACCTGACCGTGACCCGCAAGGACGAGGACCGGTTCCGCGTCGTCACCGGGGGTGGCTCGGGGCAGCACGACCGGGCATGGCTCCTGGCCCAGCGCCGGGACGGCGAGCGGGTGAGCCTGACGGTCCGGACGGGCTCGCTGTTCGCCCTCGGCCTGTGGGGGCCGCGCGCCCGTGACGTCCTCCAGGCCGTCACCGAGGCGGATGTCTCGAACGAGGCCTTCCCCTACATGACGGCGCGCTACCTGAACGCCGGCGAGGTCGACCCGGTGTGGGCCCAGCGGATCTCTTACGCCGGCGAGCTCGGCTGGGAGCTGTACGGGCAGATCGCGATGGGCCAGCGGGCGTGGGACGTGCTGTGGGAGGCGGGGCAGGACCACGGGATCGTGGCCGCGGGCGGGGGCGCCTTCGACTCGCTTCGCCTGGAGAAGGGCTACCGCCTCTGGGGCCAGGACATCCACATCGAGCACGATCCCTTCGAGGCCGGCCTCGGCTTCGCGGTGCGGATGGACAAGGGAGCGTTCCAGGGACGGGAAGCTTTGCAGCGCAAGCTCGATAGGGGGTCGACGGAGAAGCTCGCGTGCATGACCCTGGACGACCCGGCCTCGGTCGTGATGGGCAAGGAGCCGATCCTGCACGCCGGCGACGTGGTCTCCTACGTGACCAGCGCCGCCTACGGCTATTCGATCGGCCGGGGGATCGCGTACGGCTACCTCCCCGTGGATCTGGCCGTGGAGGGGACGCGCCTCGAGGTGGAATACTTCGGCGAACGCCTGGCGGCGACGGTGGCCGCCGAGCCGCTGTGGGATCCCAAGGGCGAGCGCCTGCGGGCTTGAGAGCGAAGGAGCCGTCGATGGCCGTGAACGAGGACCCCGGGATCCTGCTCTACACGCGGATCCGCAAGTCGCCCTACTTCTACGCGTCGCGCCGACACGGCGTGGCGAAGTACAGCGTGTACAACCACACGTACCACCCGCGCCACTACGGCGATCCGGTCGCCGAGTACTGGCACCTCGTGAACAACGTGACGCTCTGGGACGTGGGCGTCGAGAAGCAGATCCAGATCAAGGGTCCCGACGCGTTCGACCTGACGAACACGATCGTGCCGCGCGACCTCCACAAGTGCGCGGTGGACGAGTGCAAGTACGTGTTCATCACCGCGCCCGACGGAGGGATCCTGAACGACCCCGTGCTGCTGCGGGTCGAGGAGGACGAGTTCTGGCTCTCCCTCGCCGACTCCGACGTGAACCTGTACGCGCTGGGGATCGCCGCAGCGAAGGGGATGGACGTCACGGTCCGGGAGATCGACGTCGCGCCCGTCCAGATCCAGGGCCCGAACGCGAAGAAGGTCCTGGTGGAGCTGTTCGGTGACCAGGTGCTCGACGTGCCGTACTACGGCCTGATGAAGGCCGAGCTCGACGGGATGCGCGTGGTCGTCTCGCGGACCGGCTACACCGGCGAGGTGGGGTACGAGATCTACCTCCACGACGCCTCGAAGCAGGGGGTGGCCTTGTGGGACCGGGTGCTCGAGGCCGGCAAGCCGCACGACATCCAGGTGATCGGCCCGTGCCACATCCGCCGGATCGAAGGAGGCATCTTGGCCTTCGGCGCGGACATGTGGTACGAGAACAACCCCTTCGAGGTCGGTTACCACTACACGTGGATGGTGGACCTCGACCAGGAGGCGGACTTCATGGGCAAGGAGGCCCTGAAGCGGATCAAGGCCCAGGGCGTGAAGCAGAAGCTCGTCGGGGTGGACATCGAGGGCGAGCCGCTCGGCACCTACGTCGATTCGGAGATGATCGACTTCTTCCCCGCGTCCGCCGGAGGGAACGTGGTGGGACGGGTGACGTCGGCGTGCTACTCGCCCCGGATGGAGAAGAACATCGGGCTCGCGATGCTGCCGATCCAGCACACGGAGCTCGGCACGACGCTCCAGGTCGAGACCCCGACGGCCACGGTCGGCGCGACCGTCGTGCGGACTCCCCACTGGGATCCGACGAAGGAGATCCCGAAGGGCTAGGTGACCTCGTCCACCAGGCGGCTCCGGAGCCGGCTCCGACCCGTGACCGGTGACCGGCGGTCCCGGGGATCGCTGCGGGCT
The DNA here is from genome assembly GCA_044865955.1 of Actinomycetota bacterium. Taxonomy (GTDB): domain Bacteria; phylum Actinomycetota; class UBA4738; order UBA4738; family HRBIN12; genus JAJNBA01. The sequence continues at coordinate 10,095 of JBIOTM010000024.1, forward strand.
GGAGATGACTCGGGCAAGATGCCCCTGTGTACCTGCGCCGGAAGCCCAGGTCGCCCGCGCTCTCCGACGGGCAGCGGGCGGCGGTACGGAGGCTCGTCGGGCGGCCGCTCTTCGAGCTGATCCCGCTCCGGGACGCCCCCGAGCTGGCCGAAGCGCTCCCGGCGGGAGCGTCCACGACCGTCACCGCGTCACCGAGCCATGGGATCGAGGCCACGATCGACCTGTGCGAGACCCTCGTCGAGCAGGGCCATGGGTCCACGCCGCATCTCGCCGCGCACATGATCCGCGACCGGTCGCACCTCGCCGAGCTCCTCGGGCGGTGCCGCACTGCGGGGATCCGAGAAGCGTTCATCGTCGGTGGCGACGCCAAGGACCGAGGCGAGCTCCATGACGGATCGGCGCTCCTGCGGGCGATGGCGGAGCTGGGGCATCCCTTCTCATCGATCGGCGTCGCCGGGTATCCGGAGGGCCATCCGTCTATCCCCGACGAGGTGCTCGTCGAGGCCCTCCGAGAGAAGCAGCGGCTCGCGTCCTACGTGACGACGCAGATGAGCTTCGATCCGGACGCCATCGCCTCGTGGATCGCGACGATGCGGACGGAGGGAGTGACGCTCCCGGTCCATCTGGGCGTCCCCGGCGCGGCGACGCTGAGGAAGCTCGCCACGATCGCGGCGCGGATCGGCGTCACTGGGTCGCTGCGGTACCTGCGGAAGCACCGGAGCCTGCTCGGCCATCTCGTCGGACGGTCGTTCGGTCCCGATGCGCTGCTGGAGGCGCTTGCACCGACGCTCACGGACCCCTCGGCCGACGTCCGAGCGCTGCACCTCTTCACGTTCAACCAGGTCGAGGCCACGGTCGCCTGGCAACGACGGATGCTCGACGAGCTCAGCGCGTGAGCGGACCTGCCTCGCGCAGCCGGTCCACGAGGTAGCCGGCGAACGACGGGCGGACGAAGACGCGCGTCGCTCCCCGGTCGAGCTGGTGGAGGATCACTTGCGCCTGACCGAAGAGGGTCTGGGCGCACATGCGCGGCAGCCAGCGATCCGGATCGAGGTCGAGGCCGCAGCCGGACGAGAGGAGCTCGAGGCCGTCGGAGAGGTCGAAGACGGCTCGGTTCGCGCTGACGTCGAGGACAGAGGCGTGACCACCAGCGAGCGCGTCCGCCAGCTCCGCGACGACGCCCTGCTCGATCCCGGGCTCACCGACGATCAGCCATTCGTCCGGACCGAGCCAGAGGACGTCGCGACCACGCCACGTCGTGACCGTGTTCGGAACGGGCGCCTCGAACGGCAGGGCGGATGGATCGGCCCGGACGTCGATCTGGGCGAGCTCGACCGCGAGGAGCTGCTCAGCCATCCCGCCGAGCCCCTTCGGGGTCGTAGAAGACCGGGTCGGTCACGCGCGCCGCGATGGTCCCGTCGGGGAGAGGCGCGAAGACCGCGTCGCCGTGGCGGTCCCGTCCGCGTTCGACCATCGCGAGTGAGATCGGCCGGGCGAGGGCCGGGCTCCGGTAGGACGACGTGACGTGGCCGACCATCCGCGTCGGGATCTGGCCGGCGTCCTCCTCCACGAGCTGCGCCCCCTCCGGCAGGTACGCGTCGGGCAGGAGCCCCACGAGCTGCTTGCGGTCGCCCCGGCTGGTGTCCGCTCGCCGCAGGGACCGCCGGCCGACGAAGTCCGAGTCGTCCTTCCGGACGATCCAGCCCATCCCCAGGTCGTGCGGCGTCACGGTGCCGTCGGTGTCCTGGCCGACGATCACGAACCCCTTCTCGGCGCGCAGGACGTGCATCGCCTCGGTCCCGTACGGCGCGATGCCGAACGGCTCGCCCGCGGCCATCACGGCCTGCCACAGCTCGAGGCCGCGCCGGCCGTCGACGAGGACCTCGTAGGAGAGCTCGCCCGTGAAGCTGACCCGGGCGACGCGGGCGGGGATGCTCGCCACGGTGCCGTCGCGGAACGTCATGAAGGGGAAGGCCTCGGGCGACAGGTCGATGTCCGTCCCGATCGCGGCGAGCACGTCACGGGCCCCCGGTCCGGCGATCGCCACGTCCGCCCACTGCTCCGTGACGCTCGTGCAGTACGCGCGCATCTCCGGCCACTCGGTCTGGAGCCATTCCTCGAACCGGTCGAGCACCATCGCTGCGTTGCCCGTGGTCGTGGTGACGAAGAAGCGGTCCTCGGCGAGGCGCATCGCCACGCCGTCGTCGACGACCATCCCGTCGAGGCCCAGCATGAAGCCGTAGCGGATCGAGCCGATAGGGAGCGTGCTCATGCGGTTCGTGTACATCCGGTCGAGGAACGCCGCGGCGTCGGGTCCGACGACCTCGATCTTGCCCAGCGTCGAGGCGTCGAGGACGCCGGCGGCGTTCCGGACCGCCAGGCACTCCCGGGCGACGGCGGCGTCCATGTCCTCGCGGTCCCGGGGGAAGTACCGCGGTCGCTTCCACTGCCCGACGTCCTCGAAGACGGCGCCGCGGTCTTCGTGCCAGGGGTGGATCCGCGTGACGCGGATCGGATCGAGGAGGTCGCCGCGGTCGGGTCCGGCGATCGTGGCGTAGGACACCGGAACGGTCGGCGGACGGGCGCTCGTCGGGCCCTGGGCGTCGGGGCCGGCGCCGAGGAGCTGGTTCACGATCGCAGCCGTGAGGACGCCGCTCGTCCGACCCTGGTCGATCGCTGTGCCGATGTAGGTGGCTCGCTTCACGTGCTCGACCGACACGAGTCCGGCGTCGAGCGCCTCCTCGATGTCGGCCACGGTCTGGTCTCGCTGCATGTCGACGAACGACGCCGCCCGGTCCCCGTCCACGAACCACACCGGCCGGTTCGGCGGCAGGCCTGCGCCGGCGGCGCCGCCCACCACCTCGAGCCACGGCGGGCCGAGCCCGGGCAGGAAGCAGGCGCGCGGCTCGTCGTACCCGACCGACCCCCCGATGGCTCTCCAGAGCACCAGGTTCGGTGTCCAGCCGCCGGCGACGAGGAGGAGGACGTGGTCGTCGACGGACGCCGACGCGTCCGCGTCCTCGCGGAGATCCGTGACATGGACGGGCCGGCCACCGGCCGCTCGCAGCCCGTCGAGAGCCTCGTGACCGGCATCGTTCGTCGTGAGCAACGAGATCCGGTCTCCGGGGAGGACGCCGAACCGCTCCACGTACGCCGCCGCCGCAGACGCGAGCATCACGCCGGGGCGGTCGTTCCCCGCGAACGCGATGGGGCGTTCGATCGCGCCGGTCGCGAGGATCACGCGACCGGCGCGGACGTGCCAGAGGCGGTCGACTTCCGGCGACCGCTCGTGGGCCACGACGTAGCCCTCGTCGTAGACGCCCAGGGCGGTGGTCCGGGGCAGGACCGTCACGTCGCTCGGCGGGTCGTCGATCCGATGGCGCTCGTCGACGAGCAGGACGCGGTCGCCGCGGCCCGCCG
>JBIOTM010000025.1:0-5431 GCA_044865955.1 Actinomycetota bacterium
CGGCGCGAGCTCGGGTTCGTGCGCCGGCGCCGGTGCCGGTTCCGGCGCCGCCTCGGGTTCCGTCGTCGGCCCTGGTCGCGGTTGCTGCACGGGCTCCTCGATCGTCTGGGACATCGTGGGGGCGCTAGCGTACGCCCGACGGCGGCCGAGCGGGGGGATATCGACCCACGCCGGCAGGGTCACGCCCACGGCGGCGAGCACCCGCACGTGCGCCACGAGCAGGAACGCCGCGAACGGCGGCGCCAGCACGCCGGCGGCCAGGCTCACGTCCTGTTGGAACAGCAGGGCGCCGGCACCCATCGCCGCGCCGATCGACGCCAGCACGATGTCGGTCGTCAGCTGTGGCAGCCGCGGCCGGAGGGCCACCACCACGTATGCGGCCGCCGCGAAGGCGACGACCTCCACCAGGAAGCCGAGTCCGATGTTCATCGGGAAGGTCCAGACATCATGCCAGTAACGGCTCGCGCCGCCCTTCGGTTCCGTTCGATGGGCTGCCTATCCCTCCGTCTGCATGATCACGGGGGCGAGCGCCACGACGTGCGCGCCCTCCTCGACCCGCATCGTCCGGACGCCCTGGCTGGACCGCCCGACGCGCCGGATCTCGGCCGCGGGGACCCGGATCACGATCCCGCTCGAGGAGATCACGAACATGTCCTGTTCCTTCGAACCGACGAACGCGCCCGCGAGCAACCCGGTCTTCTTCGTCAGCTGATGCCCGATCACGCCCTTGCCGCCGCGACCCTTCACCGGGTAGTCCTTCAGCGGCGAGCGCTTCCCGTACCCCTGCTGCGAGACGCTGATCATCTCCTCGCCCTCGGACGCCAGGTCGAGGGAGATCACCTCGTCGTCCTCGGCCAGGCGCATCCCGATCACGCCGCCGGTGGAACGGCCCATCGCCCGGACCAGCTGCTCCTTGAAGCGGATCGCCTGTCCCTTCCGGGAGACCAGGAAGACCTCGTCCTTCCCGTTCGTGAGCTTCACGTCGATCAGCTCGTCGCCCGCCTTCAGGTTGATGGCCGCGAGCCCGGTCCGTGACGAGTCGTACTCGGGCAGCGCGGTCTTCTTCACCATCCCCTTCTTCGTGGCGAAGAGCAGGAACCGGCTCGCCTCGTACTCCTTCATGTCGAGCACCGCGCTCACGCGCTCGTCCCCGGAGATCGCCACGCCGGGGAGGTTGGCAGCGTAGAGGCCGCGTGCGATCCGGGAGGAGTCCGGGACCTCGTGCACCTTGACCCGGTACACCTTGCCCTTCGTGGTGAAGAACAACAGCCAGTTGTGCGTCGTGGTCGTGAAGACGTTGGCGACGACGTCTTCCTCCTTGAGGGTCGCGCCGCGGACCCCCTTGCCGCCGCGCCCCTGCCGGCGGAACGTGTCGATCGGGACGCGCTTGACGTAGCCGGCGCGGCTGACCGTGATGACCACATCCTCCTCGGCGATCAGATCCTCGACGTCGAAGGCTCCCTCATCGGCCTTGATCTGCGTCCGGCGAGGATCGGCGTGCTTCTCCTTGATCTTCAGCAGCTCGTCCTTGATCACGCCGCGGATCTTCTTCGGATCCTTGAGGAGCGCCTTCAGGTGCTTGATCGTGGCGAGCAGGTCCTTATGCTCCTGCTCGAGCTCCGCGCGCGCGAGCTTCGTGAGACGGCGCAGCGGCATGTCCAGGATGTGGTTCGTCTGGATCTCGGACAGCTTGAACTTCGTCATCAGCTTCGTGCGGGCCTGTTCCGCGTCCTGGGACCCACGGATGATCCTGATGACCTCGTCCAGGTGATCCAGGGCGATCAGCAGGCCCTGGACGATGTGGTCGCGCTCCTCGGCCTTCCGGAGCTCGAACCGGGTCCGGCGGGTGACGACGTCGACCTGGTGGTCGACGTAGTAGCGGATCACCTCGGCGAGGTTCAGGGTGCGAGGGACCCCCTCGACCAGCGCGAGCATGATCACGCCGAACGACTCCTGGAGCTGGGTGTGCTTGTAGAGCTGGTTCAGGACCACCTGCGGGTTGGCGCCGCGCTTCAGGTCGATCACGAGTCGCATGCCGGCCCGGCCCGAGGAGTGGTCCTTCAGGTCGGCGATCTCCTTGACCTTCCCCGACTTCACGAGCTCGGCGATCTTCTCCGCGAGGCGGGCCTTGTTCACCTGGTACGGCAGCTCCGAGACGACGATGCGAGATCGTCCGGCGGAGCCTTCCTCGACCGAGCACACGGAGCGGATCTTGATCGAGCCGCGGCCGGTCTCGTAGGCGTCCCTGATCCCGTCGCGGCCCATCACGATCGCGCCCGTGGGGAAGTCCGGGCCCTTGATGAACTTCATCAGCTCCTTGGGCGTGGCCTCGGGGTGATCCACGGCGTGCACCACCGCGTCGATCACCTCTCCCAGGTTGTGCGGGGGGATGTTCGTCGCCATGCCGACCGCGATCCCGCCGGAGCCGTTCACCAGCAGGTTCGGGAACCGCGAGGGCAGGACCACGGGCTGCTGCTCGTACCCGTCGTAGTTCGGGACGAAGTCGACGGTCTCGGCGTCGATGTCTCGGAGCATCTCCAACGCCGTCGGGGCGAGTCGCGCTTCCGTGTACCTCATGGCCGCAGGCGGATCGCCGTCCACCGATCCGAAGTTCCCGTGCGGATCGATCAACGGGTACCGCAACGAGAAGTCTTGCGCCATCCGGACGAGGGAGTCGTACACGGCCTCGAGGCCGTGTGGGTGGTACTTCTTCACGACCTCGCCGACCGCCCACGCGGACTTCCGATGGGGGCGATCGGGCCGCAGACCGCCCTCGAGCATCGACCAGAGGATCCTCCGATGGACCGGCTTCAGGCCGTCACGGACGTCGGGCAGGGCGCGCCCGACGATGACGGACATCGCGTAGTCCAGGTAGGAGCGCTGGATCTCCTGCTCGAGCTCGACCGGCTCGATGCGACCCGCGAACAGCCCTTCCTGCGCCATCGCCCTCCTACACGTCCAGGTTCTGGACGTACTTGGCGTTCGATTCGATGAATTCCTTGCGCGACGGGACGTCTTCGCCCATCAGCACCGTGAACAGCCGGTCGGCCGTGGCCGCGTCCTCGAGCGTCACCTGCAGGAGGGTGCGTCGCTCGGGATCCATCGTCGTGTCCCACAGCTGGTGCGCGTCCATCTCGCCGAGACCCTTGAACCGCTGGGGGTCGAGCTTCTTGCTCCCGTTCCCGTTCTTCCTCCGGAAGACGTCCCACTCGCGCTCCGTGTAGAAGTACTGCTCCTGCTTCCCGTCCTTTACGAGGTACAGCGGCGGCTGAGCCAGGTAGACGTACCCGGCGTCGATCAGCTGCAGCATGTTCCGGAAGAAGAACGTGAGGAGCAGGGTGCGGATGTGGGCGCCGTCGACGTCCGCATCCGCCATCAGGACGATCCGGTGGTACCGGGCCTTGTCGAGCTCGAACTCCTCGCCGATGCCGGTGCCGATCGCCGTGATCAACGCCTGGATCTCCGTGTTCTCCAGGATCTTGTGCAGCCGGGCCTTCTCGACGTTCAGGATCTTCCCGCGGATCGGCAGGATCGCCTGGGTCGCGGGGTCGCGCGCCTGCTTGGCGCTGCCGCCGGCCGAGTCGCCCTCCACGATGTAGAGCTCGCACGAGGCGGGGTCGTTCAACTGGCAGTCGGCGAGCTTGCCCGGCAGCGAGCCGCCCTCGAGGAACGACTTCCTCCGGGTCAGGTCGCGGGCCTGCTTGGCGGCCATGCGCGCCTTCGCCGCCTGGAGGGTCTTCTGCACGATCCGGCGCGCCTCCGTCGGGTGCTCCTCGAGCCATTCGGCCAGGTGCGCGTTCACGGTCGTCTCCACGTACGAGCGCATCGAGGCGTTGCCCAGCTTCGTCTTGGTCTGGCCCTCGAACTGGGGCTCGCGGAGCTTCACCGAGAGGATCGCGACCAAGCCCTCGCGGACGTCCTCGCCGATCAGGTTCTCCTCTTTCTCCTTGAGGAGGCCCTTCGATCGGGCATAGCGGTTCAGCACGTTGGTGAGGGACTTCTTCAGCCCCTCCTCGTGCATGCCGCCCTCGTGCGTGTTGATCGTGTTGGCGAACGAATACACGGACTCGGCGTATCCGGTGGTCCATTGGAGGGCGAGCTCGATCTCCGCGTCAACGTCCTTGTCCTCGAGCGCGATGATGCGGCTGATCGCGTCCTTGCCGTGGGCCAGGTGCTTCACGAAGTCGACCAGGCCGCCGTTGGCCTGGAAGACGTCCTTGCGCGCCGGGGTCTCCCGCTCGTCGATCAGGCGGATCTCGACGCCCTTGTTCAGGAACGCCAGCTCTTGGAGCCGTTCGCTCAGGATCTCCCGCTTGAACTCGAGCGTCTCCGTGAACACCTCGGGGTCGGGCCAGAATCGGATCAGCGTGCCGGTCTTCTTGGCGGCCTTGCCCTTGGCGAGCTTCTTCGTGGCCTTGCCGCGGGAGAAGGCCATCGTCCACATGAAGCCCTCCCGGACCACGGTGACGTCGAGCCTCTCAGAGAGAGCGTTGACGACCGAGACGCCGACGCCGTGGAGCCCGCCGGAGATCTGGTAGCCGCCGCCGCCGAACTTCCCGCCCGCGTGCAGCACCGAGAGGACGACCTCGAGGGCCGGCCGCCGGTCCTTGGCGCCCGGGATCGGCTTGACGGGGATCCCCCCGCCGTTGTCGGCCACCGAGGCCGAGCCGTCCGCGTGCAGCGTGACCACGATGCGGTCGCACCGGCCGGCCATCGCTTCGTCGATCGCGTTGTCGACGACCTCGTAGACGAGGTGATGGAGTCCGCGGGAAGAGGTGGTCCCGATGTACATCCCCGGCCGCTTCCGGACCGGTTCGAGGCCCTCGAGGACCTGGATGCTGTGCGCGTCGTAGCTGTCTTTCCTCGCCTTGGCGGTGGCCAATCGTCCTCCCGTCCAGGCCCCGCACAGGCCGCCCCGCGCCACAGGCTGGGGCGTGCGCGGGGCCGTCGCACGAACGCCTCTATCTTACCGATCGGGGATGACCCGAACCGCGGTTCGGGTCATCGAAATCCGCTGTCTACCTGCGGTTTCGCACGACGACGCGGACCTCCGTGACCCGCCCTCCGCCGAGCGCCTCATCGGCACGACGGCGGATCTCCTCGCCCAGGAATCGGGCCTGCGCCCCCCACGGGCCGGAGGTCGCCGTGACCGTCAGGACGCCGGCTTCGAGCGTCGCCGGAGCGGTCTCCGATGCCAGCCGCTCCCCCACGACCGAGGACCAGTTCGCCGCGAGCTTCGCCACGGGCATCCCCCGAGCGAAGACCTGCTCGGCCATCAGGTCGTCGAGGATCTCCCCGAGCCCGACGGGGTCGCCGGTCGTGGGTCGGGCACCTCGGCCGCTTCGGAACCCCTTCGCGTTCGGCATCTCAGCTCCTCACCGTGACGGCGCCGGCGACGACCTCCCACACCGCGGACGAGGCCGACGGCACG
>JBIOTM010000026.1:0-2398 GCA_044865955.1 Actinomycetota bacterium
GATCGCCGGCGTCCTGCTGGTCCTTTTCCCGGTGGCGAAGTGGCTCTGGCGGACCAGGCTGCTGAGGGCCCCGAGCGACACCCGCCATCGCGTGCTCGCCGCCTACCGCGTGTTCGACGGTGAGGCGGCCGACCTCGGGCTCGGGCGCCGGGAGGGGGAGACGCTCGAGGAGCACCGGGCGCGCCTGTCGGCCGCGGTGGCGCTCTCGGACGGCCACCTCGCGCGCCTGGCGGCGATCGCCGCTCGGGCGGCTTATGCGCAGGAGGCACCCTCGCGCACGGAGGCGGACGAGGCCGTGCGCGACGCGCGCACGGCGATCGCCGACCTGCGACGCGACGCCGGGTGGGTGCGGCGGATCGTGGGCACCTACCGCCCCGGCGTCTGAGCCCGCGCGCCCGCCGGTCGCGGGCGAGCTCCGAGGTCAGGAGCCGGTCTGGGCGTGTGCGGCCGCCTCACGGAGCGCCCGGACGAAGCGGTCCCGGTCCTCCTTGAACTGGCCGACCTTGGCCTCGACGCCCGTGGCGATCTCGTCGATCGCGACGAAGAACGCGAGCTGCCCGTCCCGGAGGGCGTCGATGATCTCCCCGTTGCGCCTGGCGACCTTGAAGATGCTCACCCCGTCGGTGATGAGCTTGACCTCGGAGAGGTGGCGGTCGAGGTGAGCCCGGCGATTCAGGTAGTCCCAGGCTCGTCGTACCCGCTGCAGCGACATGCCGCTGTCCAGCAGCGACTTCACCACCTTCAGGGCAACGAGATCACGGAACGAGTACAGGCGCGGGACACCCGGCCGTCCCCCCGTGCCCTGGATCGTCGGTCGCACGAGCCCGATCTGATCCCAGTAGCGGAGCTGGCGTGGCGTGCAACCCGTGAACTTCGTGGCCTGATGCGCGGTGAACCCTTCCATGGAACGTGCGCCCTCCGAGACCGACTCGTCGCTCCAACGACCCAAACACTGCGGCCCGCCAGCGTCGCCGAGGGAGAAGGCTCGACGTGCAGATGACGGTCACGCCCGGGGGAAGGTGAAGGATGTTGTACTGCTTCGGGCTCGTGACGCGCAAGCGCGCAGCGGAGAAGCGTCGAACTTTCCGTCGTTCGACCTCGTTCGCGCCGGGTCCGGCGGTGTCCGGATCAGGACTCCGGAGGCGGTGGCTGCTGCGGCGGCCGGTCGCGGAAGCGTCCCGCGAGGCGCGCGAGGAATCCGGCGATCGAGAACCGGCCGTACTGCTGCTGCATCGCGCGGACCTGATCGCGACCGAGCTGCTTGAGGTATCGGTAGAAGAACAGCGACGACGCGAGCATGACGCCGAACCCCACGGCCGCGACCCACAGCGACACGAAGAACGACATCAGCATCACGAAGCCGACGAGGAAGGTCAGCAAGGACCAGCGGATCCGGCGCGCGAGATGCGTGTACAGCGAGGTGCGGCTGACCTGCTCGGCCAGGCGCGGGTCCTCCTCGGAGAGTCGCTGTTCGATCTCCTCGAGGATCCGCTGCTCGTCGGGCGACAGTGGCATCGGGTACCGCGTCCCTCTCTCGGTCCCGTTCGTTCGGGGCCGGCGTGCCGTCGGGTTGATTATAGGAACGACCCCGCCAACGGGAAGGGGGTGGTCCTCAGCGCTCGCGGCGACGGTCGAGCAGGGCGGCCGGCATCGCGCTCCCCCGTCCGAACCGCTTGTCGATCCGGTCGACGGCTCGCTCCACGTCGCCCCACCGCTCGCCCCGCAGCAGGGCGAGCTGTTCCTCCCCGGCGGGGACGAGCCCCGTGGCCGCCACCCCCAGCAGCCGAACCCGGCGTCGCGCGCCGGGGAGCGCCCGGAACAGCTCGGCGACGACGTGGTACAGGTCCGCCGCCACGTCCGTCGCGGGGTCGGTCGTCCGGGACCGTGTCAGGGTCGTGAAGTTGGCGAGCCGGACCTTGAGGGTCACGGTCCGTGCGCGGTAGCCGTCCTCGCGCAGGCGCGTCCCGACCCGCTGGGAGAGGGCGAGGAGCTCGCGGATCAGCTCCGCCTCGTCGTCCAGGTCGCGGTCGAACGTATCCTCGTGGCTCACCGACTTCGGCGGTTCGTACGGGACGACCGGCCGCTCGTCGTGGCCGCGCGCGAGGGCCTGCAGGTCGCGAGCGTGCTGGTCGCCGAGGAGCCGCCCCGACAGGACCGGCGGCGTCCCCGCGAGATCGCCGACGGTCTTCACGCCCAGACGTGAGAGCGCGTCCATCGTCTTCTCCCCGACCCCCCACAGCGCGGGGGCCGGGAGGGGCGCGAGGAACGCGTCGACCTCGCCGGCGCGCACCACCACGAGCCCGTCGGGCTTGGCGCGCCGTGAGGCGAGCTTGGCGACCAGCTTGGTCGACGCCACGCCGGCCGAGCAGGACACGCCCACGCCGTCGCGCACCTCGCG
>JBIOTM010000027.1:0-3988 GCA_044865955.1 Actinomycetota bacterium
GGCCCCGCGCCGGTGGGGCCTCGCTCATGCCTTCGCCTCCCCGCCCGTCGCGGACAGGAGCAGCGTGAGCCGGGCCGACCGGATGGGGTGCGTCAGGAGGCCCCGGATCCGGAGCCGGCGGGTCAACAGGTCCCGGACGACGCCCCGACCCTCCCGGCGGACCACGTCGGGGAGCCCGGCTCGCAACGGAACGGTGGTGAGGGCCAGGAGCTCCTCCGCGTCCGATCGGATCCGCACGTGGGCACCCGGCACGTCGCCGTCGCCCACCCGGACGCCGCCGCGACCCACCCGCAGGTGCACCGTCACGTCGGCGTCGGGGGCCTCCAGGACCGCGACGCACGGGCGGAGCAGGCGACGACGCGCGGGGTCGCGGGCGAGGTTCTGCTCGACGAGGTCGGCGATCATCGTCGCCAGGCCGCTGGGGTCGCGCCCGGTGAGCTCCACCGTCACGGCTCGAGCACCACCTTGGTGGCCTCGTGCCGGTCGAACAGCGCGTACCCGGCGGCCGCCTCGTCCAACGGCAGGCGGTGGCTGATCTGCGGCATGGGATCGACCTCCCCGCGTTCGAGGGACGACATCGCCCGCTCCCACCACGCCAGCACGGGCGTGACGCCGGCGAAACGGAGGGTCAGCGCTCGCGCCCAGTACGCGCCGAGCTGGACCTCCGCGGCCTCGGACGAGTACACGCCGAGGACCACGACCGTCCCGCCCCGGCGCACCACGTCGACTGCGCTGTCGAAGGCGTCCGGGTGGCCGACGGCATCGACGACCGCGTCGGCGCCCCGCCCCTCGGTCGCCTCCGCGAGCGCCGTGACCGGGTTCCGTTGGTCCACGTGCACCGGGACCGCGCCGGCGGCCTCGGCCAGGGCCAGCCGGTCGGGCTCCCGGTCGAGGGCGTACACCGTCCCTGCACCCATCGCCCGGAGCCCCAGGACCGTGCAGACCCCGACCGGCCCGCACCCGAGGACGGCGACGACCTCGTCGGGGCTCGCGCCGGCGAGCGAGGCACCGTAGAAGCCGGTGGTGAGCACGTCGCCGACGAACACGGCCGCGTCGTCCTGCACCGCGTCGGGGATCGCCAACAGGTTCACGTCCGCGTTCGGCACCCGGAGCCGTTCGGCCTGGGCGCCCGGGAGCGCCCCGCCGAAGGCCCCGTAGCCGAAGATCGCGCTGTCGTCGCACAGCCCGGACCGTCCGGTCCCGCAGAACCAGCAGTGCCCGCACGCCACGTTGAAGGCGACCGCGACCCGGTCGCCGACGCGGTGGCGCGCGACCCCGCGACCGACCGCCTCGACGACCCCGACGGCCTCGTGCCCCATCGGATCGCCCGCGTCGATCGGCGCCTTGCCGCGCAGGAGGTGCAGGTCGCTGCCGCAGATCCCCGCTCGCGTCACCCGCACGATCGCGTCGCCGGGCGCCTGCACCTCGGGATCGGGGAGATCGGTGACCGCGATCCGCCCGATGCCGTCGAAGACGACCGCGCGCATCAGCGCTCGTCGGGGAAGGTGGTGTCCACGAGGCTCGTGATGTGGGCGAGCTCCTGGGTCCCCTTGACGTACCGGAGGATCTTGGGGAGATCGCCGCGGACCCGGAGCTTGCCCTGCATCAGCGCCTTGATCGGCTCCAGGTCGCCGAGCACGATGTCCTTCCATCGCGAGTACGGGGCGCGGACCAGGAACTCGGCCGCCCGCCCCCTCACCTCGTCGACGACGCCGCCGCCGCGGCAGCCACCGTGCCACAGGTCCAGGAGCCCGTACACGTCGGCCGGCACGCCCTTGTCCGGTTCGGCCTCGATCATGATGACGACGTCCCCCTCCCAGGTCGCCGCGTACTCCGCGTACTCCTTCGAGCCGTTGATCTCCGCGATGAAGGCCTGGAACCAGTCGTCGGTCGGGAACTGGGGCACGTCACCCCCCGATCCGGCCGAGGATCGAGATGACCCCGATCAGGTTGAACGTGGCGTGCAACGCCACGTTGACCAGCAGGTTCCGCCGGCGCCAGTGGATCCACGCCCAGGCGAGGCCGTTGCACATCATCGTGAAGACCAGGATCCAGACCCCGAGGGCCGCGGCTCCCGGGACCACGTGGATCAGTCCGAAGGGGATCGCCGAGGCGATCGCGCCGAGCCAGAAGCCCCGGCGATCCGCGATCGAGCGGAACAGCAGACCGCGGAAGACGAGCTCCTCGGTGAACGGGGCTGCCATCACGGCGTAGACGAAGAAGGCGACGGCCGCCCAGCCGCGGAGGCCCGGTGACACCTGCTCCGGGATCTTCACGTCCCGGCCGGTCAGTCCCCCGATCACCGTCACCAGGATCTGGGAGAACACCGCCGCCCCGAGCTGGAAGAGGATGCCGAGCCCCACCCCGACCGCGGCCTCCCGCAGCCGTTCCCCCCTGCCGGGCCAGCCGACGACCCGCCACCAGCCCGGATGCGCGCTCCGGAGCCACATGACGAGGACCCCCACGACGACGACGGCCATCACGGTGGCGGCGAGGAGCCCCGCCCCACCGAGCCTCCCCCGAACCTCGCCTCCGACCGCCACCAGGACCAACCCGCCCGCGATCGAGCCCGCGAGGAAGCCGGCCAGGGTGAACGCCACGACCTCCCACCACCGCCAGGTCGCCGTCGGCCGGTGAGCCTCGCCGGCGTCGGGCAGCAGATCGGGCCGAGGTGGGACCCTGGCGCTCACCGGCCCATCTTCTCCCCGGCCGTCGCGAGCGACACGTCGAGGAGGCCCGACAGCGCCATCCCGAACCCGAAGCCCAGCGCGGCGGCGCCGGTGTCGTTGGCGAGGTAGGCGACGATCGAGCCGAGCACGATCACGAGCAGCGCGTCGCGCCACGGCTCGCGACCCTCGAAGCTCCGGGCGACGGCCGTCGGCGGGCGGAGCACGACGACGAGGAGCACCACCGTCCCCACGACCGGGATCAGGGCGAACGGGCTGTCGGCGAGCAGGTCGAGGCCGACCCCGAGACGATCGAGCAGCTTGTCGAGGGCACCCCCGACGCCGGAGGTTCCCTCGAGGAACGCCGTGACGTGGGTGGATGCCGAGGTGAGGTAGCGGTGCAGCACCGCGATCACCGACATCCCGATCGCGAGGATCCCGACCGTGAGGAGCGCCGTCGCCCCCCAGGGCCGTCCGCCCCGGATCCCGAACCACAGACCCGCGGCCGCGAAGAGCGTGATCGCGCCGCCGACGTTCGAACCCGTCCAGGGTGAGCCCACGACCAGGGCGCACGCGGCGAGCAGGGAGGCGCCGGCGATCGGCGACAGGCGGTGCGCCACGTAGAGGGCGCCGCCGAGGACGAGCCCGATCTCGATGTTCGGCATGCCGAAGAACCGGCCGCCGTCGAGCTGGCCGCCGCCCGCGAGCGGGGTGACGGCGGCCGGCCATCCCAGGGCGGCCTCGACGGCGAGCGCGAGCAGGATGACGGCCCCGCTCGCAGCCACGGCCACGAGGACGCCCCGTCGCGAAGCCACCCACCTCGTGGACGCGACCCCGCCCACGACGACGGCCAGCAGGAACGGGATCACGGTGGCGTACGTGAGCGACGGCAGGTGGCCGACCAGCAGCAGCGCGATCGCCAGCCAGGGCAACGACGCGGCCAGCGCGCCCGTTGTGGCGAGTGCCCGTCGGGAGAGCCGGCGCCGGAAGGTGAGGACGAGCACGCCCACGAGTCCCGCGAGCGTCACGAGCCCCCACGCGCCCGCCGCGATGGGCACGGCGAGCCGGCGCTGCTGGAGGTAGCGCCGGTAGAGGTCCAGGGGCGCCGGCTCGCCGGTCCGCTCGATCGGAGCCCCTGCCTCGTATGGGAGGTCCAGCCATTCGGCGACCGTCGCGGCCGGGTCATCGGTGGCGACGACGCCGGCGCGCCGGGTTGAATCGGACGTCAGGGCCCGCGGCTCGCCGGTCGCATCGAAGAGCTCGTCCGGGTCGCCCCAGGCGGCGATCACCGTTCCCAGCTCGTCGCCGTCCGCGGCCGTCGC
>JBIOTM010000028.1:0-3310 GCA_044865955.1 Actinomycetota bacterium
GCACGGCGTCGAGGTCCGAGGCCTCGGTCCGGAAGTTCACGATGCACGTTCGCAGGACGAACCGGCCGCCGAGCACCGCGTTGGAGAAGAAGACGCGGCCGTCCTGCTGCGCCTGCGTCAGCAGCCGCTCGTTGAGCGTGTCGAGGTAGGGCTCCCGCGCCTCGCCGTCCTTGAGGTCCGCCGGGACGTAGCGGAAGCAGCAGATCGACAGTCCCACCGGGCAGGCCAGCTCGAAGTCGGGCCGTTCCTCGACCCGAGCGCCGAGATACCGGGCGAGCGCGGCGTCGTGCGAGATCCGCGACGCGTACGCGCGGCGTCCGTGCGCCAGCAGCGACAGCCAGACCTTCAGGGCCCAGAAGCCGCGGGAGAACTGCGGCCCGAGCTGCGTGCCGTCCACCCCGCGCCCGGTTCGCTCCTTGTCCTGGTACGTGTACGAGGCCGTCACGGAGAACGAGTCCGGCAGCAGCTGCATGTCGCGGACCAGGACGCACCCGCCGGAGTGCGGAGTGTAGAGCCACTTGTGCGGGTCGAACGCGATCGAGTCGGCGCGCTCGATCCCCGCGAACAGCGGCCGGAGGTCCTCCGTGAAGGCCGCGGGACCGCCGTACGCGGCGTCCACGTGGAACCACACGTCCTCCGCGTCGCACACGTCGGCCACCGCGTCGAGGTCGTCGACCGCCCCCGTCGCCACCGTTCCCGCGGAGGCGACCACGGCGAACGGCCGCACGCCCGCCTCGCGGTCCCGCGCGATGGCCTCGCGCAGCGCTTCGACGCGGACGCGATAGCCATCGTCGACGGGGATCTTGCGGACGGCCTCGGTCCCGATGCCGAGCATGTCGGCGGCGCGGGAGCTCACGACGTGGGTCTCCTCGGACATGTACATCGCGAGCGACGGCCCGGCCGCCACGCCGTCCCGGCGCACGTCCCACCCCGCGCGGTGGTCGCGCGCGGCCTTGAGCGCGACGAAGTTCGCCATCGCGCCTCCGGACACGACGATCCCGCCCGCCCCCGGCGGGAGCCCGAACCAGGAGGCGAACGTCCGGGTCAGCTGGAACTCGATCTCGCTCGCCGGCGGCGAGAGCATCCATCCGCCGACGTTCATATTCACGCCGGCCGCGAGCAGGTCGGCCGCGGCGCCGGGAACGGTGCCGGCTCCGGAGACGTAGGCCATGAACCGGGGGTGTCCCGGGTAGGTGGCGTGGCCGAACACGACGTCGCGCAGGTACGCGAGGAGCTGCTCCTCGCTCATCGGCTCCTCGGGGACCTCGATCGCCACCGCCTCGCGAACCTCCGAGGCCGGCCGTCCGTGCGTCACGGGAAGCTCGCGGAGCCGGGTGAGGAACTCCTCGTACAGGTCCACGACACGGTCGGCGAACGAGCGCGCGCGCTCGGGGGCCCAGTCCAGGTCGGGCACGGGCGCAGGACGGTCGGTCACGACGTCTCCGCGCCGAGACGGAAGGCCTCGGTCGACATCTGGCGCCACCAGACGTCCTCGCCCACGGCCTCGAAGATCGCCCCCACCTGGCTCGCGTGCTCGAGGATGGCCTTCACCTTCAGGTCGTTGATCTCGGGCGGCAGCCGGTAGTCGATCGAGAGCTCCTCGCCCGGGGTCACCGGCGGCGTCCCGGGCCGGAACACGTCGAACGGCTCCCAGATCGGCAGGAACTCCTGCGCCCACTCCGGCGTGACCGTCGCGTAGTGGACCTTCGAGCCCGCCTTGCCCGCCTCGTGGAGCGCCTGCGTCGCCCATCGCGACACGTCCTTGTGCGCCGCGTGGTCGGTCATGCCGTCGGGACCGAAGGTCAGGATCGTGTCCGGCTGGATCGTTGCGACGAGGTCGCGCACCCGCGCGTACCCCTCCTCCGGCAGACCCGTCTCCATGTCGACGTCGGGGAGGTCGAGCCACTCGTGCTCCTGCACGCCGAGGATCGCGAGGCATCGCTCCAGCTCGCCGGTCCGAACCTCGCCCATCTTCTCCGGCGGCCACTTCTCGTGGTCCATCGACCCGCCCTCGCCGCGCGTGGCCGTGACGCAGACGACGCGCGAGCCGTTGCCGACCGCCCGGGCCATCAATCCGGCCGCCAGGTATGCCTCGTCGTCCGGATGCGCCCAGATCCCCAGGATCGTGCCCAGCTCGTCCATCTCGGCCCCCCGCCTGTGCCCTCGTTCGCGCCCGCTGCGATCGGTGAGCCGCAATCCTAGCGACCGGCGGCCGGAACGAGGAACGGCCCCCCGGAACGGGGGGCCGTTCTCACCCGCGCGAGGGAGGGAGAGCGCGGGCGTGCTCAGGCTCTGTCGGTTCGAAGGCGCTTGCCGCGGTGGTTGGGGAACGAGACCTCGGCGTGCTGCCAGCACCGGTCGGACGCGTTGTAGACGGACAACCGGGTACGGCAGCCGGGATAGGTGCACATGCGGTCCGGATCGTCCGCCCGCGAGGGGGGCGGCAGGTGGCCGGGCCGGGTTCCCTTGGTCACGCGTGTCCTCCTTCGGGGGTGATTCGACGCGGAGGACGCGCGGGTTCGGGGGCTAGGGAGCGGGCGGACGTCGATGCGACCCGGCGACGATGGACCGGACCCGCTCGGCGAGCTCGGCCGGCACCTCGTCACAGCCGCACTTGGCGCGCAGCATCTCCTTCAGGCGGCGCTGGAACTCGGAATGGTCGGAGCAATTCGAGCACCCTCCCAGGTGATGCTCGACCTCCACGCGCTCGAGCCCCACGAGCTCCCCGTCGAGGTAGAGCTCGATCTGGCGCAGCACGTGCTCGCATTCAATCGGTGACAAGTCCACGCTCCCGTACCGTCTCCCACAACGCCTTCTGGAGGGCTTTCCTTCCCCGGTGCAGCCGCGACATCACGGTTCCGATCGGGATGTCGAGGATCTGCGCGATCTCCTTGTAGCTGAAGCCCTCCACGTCGGCCAGCAGGACCGCCATCCGGAAGTTCTCCGGCAGGTCCTCGAGCGCCCGCTGCACGTCCTCATCGGGGATCCGCTCGAGCACCTCCGTCTCGGCCGAGGCCTCCACGCCGGACTCTCCCAGCTTGTCGTACAGGTACCAGTCCTCGATCTCCGCGTCCTGGACCGTGACCGGCTCGCGCTGCTTCTTCCGATAGGTGTTGATGAACGTGTTCGTGAGGATCCGGTACATCCACGCCCGCAGGTTGGTTCCCTCCTCGAAACCGGCGAACCCGCGGTAGGCGCGAAGGTACGTCTCCTGTACCAGGTCGTCCGCGTCCTGGGGGTTGCGGGTCATCCGCAGGGCCGCGCCGTACAGGTTGGGCAGGAGGGGAAGCACGTCGCGCTCGAAGCGCTC
>JBIOTM010000029.1:0-2095 GCA_044865955.1 Actinomycetota bacterium
CACGTCCAGACGCCCGAGGAGGCGCTCGAGGACATCTACCGCAAGCTCCGCCCGGGCGAGCCGCCCACGGCGGAGTCGGCCCGGACCCTGCTCGAGAACCTGTTCTTCAACCCGAAGCGCTACGACCTCGCGCGCGTGGGCCGGTACAAGGTGAACAAGAAGCTCGAGGCGGCCCAGGGCGTCCTCCTGTCGCAGCTCAAGGCGCGCGGCAAGCAGCTCGCCGAGCTCGACAACCCGGACAAGAAGGGCTGGGACCAGCCCCGCTTCCGCGTGTGGGCGGAGCTCCAGAAGGACGAGCAGGGTGACGGCGGCCCCAAGTACAAGGGGATCCTGTCCTACGAGGACATGCTCCGGACCGTCCGGTACCTCGTCCGGCTGCACGCCGGCGAGGAGGGGTTCGAGCCCGACGACATCGACCACTTCGGCAACCGCAGAATCCGTTCGGTCGGCGAGCTGATCCAGAACCAGATCCGGATCGGCCTGTCCCGCATGGAGCGGGTCGTCCGCGAGCGGATGACGACACAGGACGTGGAGGCGATCACGCCTCAGACCCTGATCAACATCCGGCCGGTGGTCGCGAGCATCAAGGAGTTCTTCGGGACCAGCCAGCTCTCCCAGTTCATGGACCAGACGAACCCGCTCGCCGGCCTGACGCACAAGCGGCGCCTTTCCGCGCTCGGTCCCGGCGGCCTGTCCCGGGAGCGCGCCGGGTTCGAGGTGCGGGACGTGCACCCGTCCCACTACGGGCGGATGTGCCCGATCGAGACCCCCGAGGGTCCGAACATCGGGCTGATGGGCTCGCTCTCCACCTACGGTCGCATCAACCCGTTCGGCTTCATCGAGACCCCGTACCGCCGGGTCGAGAACGGCACGGTCACCCTCAAGATCGACTACCTCTCGGCCGACGAGGAGGATCGTCACGTCATCGCCCAGGCCAACGAGCCGATCGGGACGAACGGCTCGTTCGCCAACCCCACGGTCCTGGTCCGCCGCAAGGGCGGCGAGGTCGACTCGGTCGCGCCGGACGAGGTCGACTACATGGACGTCTCGCCCAAGCAGATCATCTCGGTGGCGGCCGCCCTGATCCCGTTCCTCGAGCACGACGACGCCAACCGGGCCCTGATGGGCGCCAACATGCAGCGCCAGGCGGTCCCGCTGCTCCGGTCCGAGGCGCCGCTGGTCGGCACCGGCGTGGAGTTCCGCGCCGCCGTGGACGCGGGCGACGTCGTCCTGGCAGAGGACGCGGGCGTGGTCGAGGAGGTCTCGGCGGACGACATCGTGGTCCGCGAGCGCGCCGGCGGTATCAAGACCTACCGCCTGCAGAAGTTCCGCCGCTCCAACCAGGGAACCTCGCTCAACCAGAAGCCGCTCGTCTCCGAGGGAGACCGGATCGTCCGCAACCAGGTGATCGCGGACGGCCCGTCGACCGAGGCGGGCGAGCTCGCCCTCGGGCGGAACCTGATCGTCGCGTACATGCCCTGGGAGGGCCACAACTACGAGGACGCGATCATCATCTCCGAGCGCCTGGTCAAGGACGACGTCCTGACCTCGATCCACATCGAGGAGCACGAGGTGGACGCTCGCGACACCAAGCTCGGCGCGGAGGAGATCACCCGCGACATCCCCAACGTCTCCGAGGAGATCCTGAAGGACCTCGACGAGCGGGGGATCGTCCGGATCGGCGCCGAGGTGAACCCCGGCGACTACCTCGTGGGCAAGGTCACGCCGAAGGGCGAGACCGAGCTCACGCCCGAGGAGCGCCTGCTCCGAGCGATCTTCGGCGAGAAGGCGCGGGAGGTGCGCGACACGTCCCTCAAGGTGCCCCACGGTGAGTCGGGCAAGGTGATCGGCGTCCGCGTGTTCACGCGCGAGGACGGCGACGAGCTGCCCCCGGGCGTGAACCAGCTGGTCCGGGTCTACGTGGCGCAGAAGCGGAAGATCTCCGACGGGGACAAGCTCGCCGGCCGGCACGGCAACAAGGGCGTGATCTCGACGATCCTGCCCGAGGAGGACATGCCGTTCCTGGCGGACGGCAGCCCGGTCGACATCATCCTGAACCCTCTGGGCGTCCCCTCCCGGATGAACCTCGGGCAGG
>JBIOTM010000030.1:0-4170 GCA_044865955.1 Actinomycetota bacterium
CGAGGTAGGGAAGGCCGCGCGCCAGCGAGACGGCGGCGAGCTCCATGCGCTCCCGGTAGCCGAGGACCGGCTCGTCGGACAGGTCGAGAACGGCGTCGAGCCCGCTCGGCCGGAGCTCGTCGCTCGCGGCGGCGAGCGCCGACATCCGGTCGTCCGCGACGGACCCGACGAGCGGGAGCCCGAGGTCCGGGGACGGACCGAGGGGAAGCTTCTCCGTGCCGCCGACCATCAACGCCGCGACGGGCTCGAGGCCGCGCTCGCGAGCCGACTCGATCCCCCACAGGGTCACCGGGGCGTAGTGTTCGCCGTCGACCAGGACGAGGACCTTCACGAAGCCTCCGTGGCGCCTGGGGGTCGCCCCCGCTCGAGACCTACTCCGCTCGGGGGCCTACGCTCGCCTCCGGCGCGCTTCTTGAGGCCCCCGAACCCCCGCCGCTCGGGGGCCTACGCTCGCCTCCGGCGCGCTCTTCGAACCCCCGTCGCCCTGATGCGCGGCCGGCGCGATCGGCGTTCGCTGATGGACGGGCGGCTCGAGCTCTCGCTGGAACTGCTCGCCGGTCGAGAGCGAGAAGTGGGCGATCACGCTGCCCCCGCCGAACGGATACATCCGCGTGATCTTCACGCGGTCCCCCTCGAACTCCAGCACGTTGTAGCAGGGCTTCGTGTATCCGCGGACGCGGAGCGAGGCGACCGTGCCCGCGTTCGCCACGTACAGGTCCTCGAGACGCCACACGTAGGGCACGTGCTTGTGTCCGGACAGGACGATGTTCACTCCCGCCGTGATCAGGACCTCGAGCAGGTCGCCCGCGTCCATCACCGTGCTGCGCTCTCGGCCGGTCCCGGGGATGGGGAGCAGGTGGTGATGGAGCACGAACACCTTCAGGTCCGCCGACACGTCGAACTGATCTCGGATCCAGCCGTACCGTTCGCGCCCGACCTGGCCCTCGTTGATGTCCGGCTCGCTGGAGTCCACGCCCACGATCCGCACCCGCTGCACGTCGGCGCCCCAGTGGCGCTCGCCGATCAGCTCCTCGAAATGGAGATAGCCGACGTTGCGCGCGTCGTGGTTGCCGGGAACGGTGTACATCGGCGCCGAGATCCGCTGCGCGTACGCGACCCAGTTCTTGTACTCCTGGCGATATCCCTCGTTGGTCAGGTCGCCGCTGCAGATGACGACGTCGGGAGCCAGCTCGTTGAGCTCGACGATGACCCGGTTCATCAGGTTCGGCACGAAGTAGGGCGAACCGACGTGTGGATCGGAGATGTGGGCGATCGTCACCACGGTGACTCCAGTGTAACCGTGCGGGGTGCGCCGCCGCGCGAGCGGTCCGTGGGACGATACTCGCGACGTTGAACGTCCTCGACCTCCTGCTGATCGTCGTGCTCGTGCTCGCCGGGGTCTCCGGGTATCGGCGCGGCCTGGCGCTCCAGGCGCTCAGCTTCGGAGGTCTGCTCCTGGGGCTCGCCGCCGGCGCGCTGCTGGCACCGGTCGCCGCCGGTCTCGTCGAAAGCCCGGTCGCCCAGGCGGGCGCGGCCACGGCGACGCTGATCGTCCTTGCGGGGCTCGGGGACGGCGTGGGGTGGCTGGTCGGCGCGCGCCTGCGCCAGCGGGCCAGGGCGACTCGGTTCGGCCAGGCGGACGCCGCGGGCGGTTCGGTGGTGGCGGTGGTCGCGTCGCTCGTCGCGATCTGGTTCGTCGCCCTGAACCTGGTGAACGGGCCGTTCCCCGGCGTCTCCAAGGAGATCCGCGGCTCGGCCATCGTGCGCACCCTCGACGACGCGCTGCCCGAGCCGCCGTCGCTGCTGGCGCAGGTACGTCATTTCTTCAACCGGTTCGGCTTCCCCGACGTCTTCTCCGGGATCCCTCCCCTGCCCGCCGAGCCGGTCGAGCCTCCGACGCAGGCGGAGGCGCGCGCGGCGTTCGACGCCGCGGCCGACAGCACCGTGCGGATCGTCGGCGAGGGATGCGGACACGTGCAGGAGGGATCGGGATTCGTGGCGGCGAACGGCTACGTGGTCACCAACGCGCACGTCGTCGCCGGCGTCGACGAGCCGTTCGTGCAGACGCAGGACGACGAAGCGAGCCAGCAGGCGACGACGGTCCTGTTCGACCCCGATCTCGACGTGGCCATCCTCCACGTCGGCCGGACGCCTGGACCGGCCCTCCGGCTCACTGACGCCGAGCGCGGCGACGCGGGAGCCGTGCTCGGGTTCCCCGGCGGCGGCCCGCTCACGCCCGGGCGCGCCGCGGTCCTGCGGACCATCGAGGCCGTCGGCCGTGACATCTACGGCGACGGACCGACGGAGCGATCGGTCCTCGAGCTCCAGGCCCGCATCCGGCCCGGCAACTCGGGAGGACCGTTCGTCCTCGCGGACGGAGCCGTGGGAGGGGTCGTCTTCGCCGCGTCCACCACGGACGGCGACGTCGGCTACGCGATCGCCTCCGACGAGGTGGCACCCAGGGTCGAGGAGGCGGTGGGCGAGACCTCCGAGGTCTCCACCGGTCCCTGCGTCCGCTGACGCCCTCGGTGAGGCGGGCCCGGCCCGCTCTGTCGGCCGAACGGACCACCGGCATGGTCCCGGCGGCCCAGGCCGTCCGGTCACAACGAGCCGGCGCGGCTGAACCGGGCGCCCCGCGATCCCGATATCGCGGGCATGCGACCGAACCGCAGACTCCGCCGCGCGTTGCTCGTGGCGCTCGCGGCCATGGCGCTCGCCCCCTCGACCGCCGGCTCGATCATCGCGAGCACCTCCGCCGCGGCGATGGAGGACCCCGGGACGATCACGGCGCGGACGGTAACCCCGGGGACGATCATGGCGGGGACGGCAACCCCGGGGACGATCTCGGCGGGGACGATCACCCCCGACCCGTCCCCGCGACCCGCGATCCCGCTGGAGGCGGTGCCGGCTCCCGACCACCGACGGATCCGCCACCTCCGCGTGCGGATCGAACGCTCGCTCCCGATCACGGCCCGGCCGGGCGGCGGCCGCGTCGTGGGCACGATGCCTGCCACCTCCCGGTACTACGGGGTCCCCACCGTCGCCTGGGTGCACAGGGACTCGGTCGGCCACCGGTTCGGACTCGTCGACGCCCCGTACGTCGCCGGGCGGGTGCACGGCTGGATCCGGCTCCGGGGGCTCGAGACCACGTACACGCGGATCAGCGTCGAGGCGGACCTGTCCGAGCACCGGATCACGGTTCGCCGCGGCGAGGCCGTGCTCTTCCGGGCGCCCGCCGCGACCGGGTCGCCCTCGTCTCCGACGCCTCCCGGCCGGTACTTCGTCACCGATCGAGTGCCCTTCGCGGAGGGGAGCTCGCTCGGAACCTTCGCGTTCGGCATCTCCGGGATCCAGCCCCGTCTGCCCGCGGGATGGTCCGGCGGCGACCAGCTCGCGATCCACGGAACGAACAACCCCTCGTCGATCGGTCGCTCCGCGAGCGCCGGTTGCCTTCGCGTCGCGGAGGGGACCCTCGACCGGCTGAAGCGGCTGCTCCGGCTCGGCACCCCGGTCGTCGTCCACCCCTAGGACCCCGAAGCGTCGCCGGCTACTCCTCCATCACGACGCGCACGTCGCCCTCGCGCGAGAGCAGTGAGAAGGACGTGATCTCGCCCTCGCGCCGGAAGACCAGGCTGGTTCGGCTCTCGCCCACGGCCAGGTTCCGCACCTCCACGGTGTTCAGCCACGTCGGCAGGTGCGGGAGGTTCACCGTGAGCAGGTTCTGGTGCGCGCGGGCCGAGATCCCGAGCATCGCCTGGAGCATCAGGTAGGGCGACCCCGCCGCCCACGCCTGCGGCGAGCACGCGATCGGGTAGCTCACCGGGCGGTTGGGCGTGCGGCGGGTGAACCCGCAGAACAGCTCGGGCAGGCGCAGGTAGTCGGCCTGGACGGCGGCGTCGAACAGGGCCGTCGCCACCCGGTTGGTGGAGCGGGCGAACTTGTACCGCTTGAGTCCCGCCGCGATCAGCGCGTTGTCGTGGGGCCACACCGAGCCGTTGTGGTAGCTCATCGGGTTGTAGGCGGCGGCCGCCTTGCTCATCGTCCGGATGCCCCACCCCGAGAACATGTCGGGCGACAGCAGTCGCTTGGCGAGCGGCACGGCCTTCTCGTCGTCGACGATCCCGCAGTACAGGGCGTGCCCCGGATTGGAGGTGACGGTCCGGACCTGCC
>JBIOTM010000031.1:0-3022 GCA_044865955.1 Actinomycetota bacterium
ACACGGTCGGCTCCGGAGCGTTTCCCAGGTCCTCCGACAGGACCGCCGGGTCGAGGGTGCTGAAGGACGCGTCGGCTGCCCGGAGGAACGACGGTCCGGCGCCGCCGCCCTGGTCCAGCACCGTGAGGGTGAACGTCTTCGTGCCGGTCGAGGAGCTCCTGAGGAGCACCGCGTAGTCGCCGTCGTAGTTCAGGGTCGAGGTCGGGAACGTCTCGTTCGTGTTGATCAGGTCGTGCAGGACCCAGTAGTCGAAGGGGTCGAGCCAGCTCATGTCGATGAAGCCGCCTCCACCGTACCCGGTGACCTGGAGCGCCACGTTCTTCTTCCTGGTCCCGGCGAAGAGCAGCACCCCCTTGGCGCCGGGTCCGAGCGTGATCGATCTGCTGCCGCCGAGGGCGACCCGCCAGACGTTCGACCCGATCTGCGAGGGCTGGACGGTCGAGTACTTGCGGTCGAGCGGCATCAGGAACTCGGTCGAGGACCTCGCCAAACCCTCGATCGTCCTCACCTCGATCGCCCCGGTCGTGGCGCCGGGCGGGACCGTCACCGTCAGCTGGGTCGCCGTCGCCGCGGTCACGGTGGCCCGGGAATCGTTGATCGTCACGACGTTCAGCGACTTGTCGGTCGAGAACTTCGTCCCGGTGATCGTGACCGAGGTCCCGATGTCTCCTGACGTGGGCGTGAAGCTCGTGATCGCCGGCACCTGGGAACCGGCGGCGCCGATGAAGTCGAAGGACTCCGTGGAGAGGACGTTCTGGCCCGTCCCGGTGTTCTCGACCCAGATCGGGCCGTCGCCTGATCCGGACGGCACCGTCACCGTGAGGATCGTCGTCGTGGCTGAGAGGACGGTCGCCGGCTGGCCCTGGGACCCGCTCTGGCCGGAGGAGTTCGTGAAGCGGACCTCGTCGCTGCCGACGGTCGCGTTGAAGGCGGTGCCGTAGATCGTCACCTTGTCGCCGACCTCCCCGCGGTTGCCGTGGAAGTCGATGATCGAGATCGCCGTGTGGGAGGAACGGGAGATCGACAGGATGTTGCCGTTGTCGTCGTAGGCGTACGTCGCGACGCCGTCGGAGGGAGCGTCCGGATCGACGACCGCCTCGAGACGCCCGAGCTCGTCGTAGACGTAGGTGATCGGGCTAGCTGTAGTTCCCGTTCACGTTGTCGGCACCCGGCTGATCGGCGGTTGGCCTCCGAGCGCGGTATGGGGTCGGCGGCGATCGTAGGTCTCGAGCCATCGAGGAAGCGCGGCGAGCCGGGCTTCGTTCGATCGGTAGAGGCGAACGTAGGCCCACTCCTCGAGCAGGGTCCGGTTCAGGCGCTCGGCCTTGCCGTTCAGCTGCGGACGGTAGGGCGGGATCGGCCGGTGCGCGGCTCCGATCGCCGCGAGCGCTTCCCGGAAGGCCCTCGACCGTACGTAGCCGAAGGCGTTGTCGGTCATCACCCGCTCGATCCCGTCGATCCCCGCCTCCGCGAAGCGCTCCGCCGCCCTGGCCAGGAACGCCGCGCAGGTGGTCCCGCGCTCGTCGGGAAGCACCTCCACATGGGCGAGACGGGAGTGATCGTCGACGGCGACGTGCAGGTAGTCGTAGCCGCGGCGCTCGTTCTGCCTCAGGCGGGTCTCATGCGACCGGCCGAGCTTGCGCCAGCCGCCGCCGGGCGGGATCTTCCCCAACTTCTTCACGTCGACGTGGACGAGCTCGCCCGGACGCTCGCGCTCGTAGCGGATCGGCGTGCGGGTCGGACGGTCCGTCTCCCCGAGCCGCGGCGCCCCCGCCCGCCGAAGCACTCCGTAGACCGTCGATCGGGGATGCCCGAGCGCCGGACCGAGCCGGTGTGGGCCCCAGCCGGGGCGCCGGCGGGCCGCGAGGATCCGCTCCACCTGCCGTCGGGGGAGCGCTCGGGGCCGGCGATGCGGGGCCGAGCTCCGATCGACCAAGCCCTCGAGCCCCTCCGTCTCGAACCGACGGAGCCACTTTGTAGACGGTCGCCCGGGACACGCTCATCGCCTCGGCGACCGCAGACACTGACCATCCCTCCGCGAGGACCCGCTCGACCAGGATCCTTCTGCCGAGCGGGGTGAGCTTCGCCCTACGATGGGCCACGAGAGCCTCCTTCCGGTCGGAGTCGTCAACCCCGCACCGTGAAGGAGGCTCTTCTCATGTCAACAACCTTGGTGGGAACTACATCTAGCCGCAGTAGCCGCCACTGCAGATGTGACCGGGAGACCCAAGAAGCAAGTGACCATCGCCAGGACGATGGCTGCGGATCGAAACCCCCTGGATCCAGTTGCCGGATCCACCTGCTTCCCCTTCCCGTGTGCTGTTGCGCGAAGGTAGGCCCGGCGGATCGCGAACAACAGTCAGATGGCGGGCCTACTCCCTCCGAGGAAGGCCACAAGGCGGCACCCGATCGACCTACGACGGGCCCTGAGAGAACTGATCCTCACGATGAGTCGGCGCGGGTGCGGACCAGGCCGCGGAGCACGCGGAGGTCACGGCGGAAGGCCCGCCGCATCAGCGGAGCCATCACCCGCAGCCCGAGCCGGCCGGCTGGGCCGAGCAGCCGGGGAGCGAAGAGCGTCTCCCGCCACCGGATCCGCGTTCCCTCGCTCGTCGGCTGCATCTGGATCTCACCGGACCCTTTCACCCAGCCGAGATGGTCGAGCACCAGCAGCCGTGGCGGTTCCCACATGCTCACCCGCACCCGGTCGCGGGTGCGGAAGCCGGCGATCCGGACCGTCGCGCGGGCCTCGACGCCCACGCCCTTCCGGTGCTTGCTCGTCACCTCGAACTCCGACGCTTCCAGCATCCAGTCGCCCTGATGCTCCCAGTCGGTGATCAGCGTCCAGGCGACCTCGGGCGGCCCGGGCATCGTGTCCGAGACCTCGATGACGACCGGCCGGCGTCTCCGGCCTCCTTCGGGGCTCACCCCGAGCGACGGTCGATCGACCACGAGGAGGCGCCGGTCTCCTTCGTGTACTTCTTCATCTCCATCGCCACCGTGACGGCTTCGGCGTAGTGGC
>JBIOTM010000032.1:0-5524 GCA_044865955.1 Actinomycetota bacterium
GTTGGCGAGGCCGACACCCAGGATCGTGGCGATCGGCATCGTGAGCAGGGCCAGCTTGAGGCTCTGCAGCAGCGCGGGCAGCAGCGTGTCGTCGAAGTTCGGTGACGCATCGTCCCAGATCGCTTCGTACCACTGCGTGCTGAACCCTTGGAACGTGCTCCGGGACCGCCCGGCGTTGAACGAGAACTGCACGGCGAGCACGACCGGCGCGATCGACCAGATGATGTAGAGCCAGGTCCACACCGAGAGGAACCGCGGCTTCCCCCAGGGGTTCGAGAGGAAGGATCGGCGGCGTCCCACCTGCGGGGCCGTCGTCGCCCGCTCCAGCGTGACCTCGGCGGTCGTCACCGCTGTGCCTCCCTCGCTGCGCGGGCCACGCTGACCAGGTAGTAGATCATCAGGACCGCGATGAACGCCGACAGCAGCAGCGTGATCGCCGCCCCCTCCGGTTGCTTCCCCTGTCCCTGCAACGCGAGATCGATCGCGTTCCCCATCATCGTGTTGTCCGGGCTCGCCGTCATCAAGTTCGGTGTGTAGTAGTCGCCGAACATCGGCAGCGTGATGATCACGGCTCCGGCGAGGATCCCCTGCCTCGACAAGGGGAGCGTGACCCGCCAGAAGGTCCGGGCGGGGCTCGCCCCAAGGTCCCGGGATGCTTCCAGCTGCGAACGGTCGATCCGATCGAGGGCCGCGTAGAGGGGGAGGATGAAGAAGGGGATGTACCCGTACACCAGCCCCAGGATCACGGTGAGATGGGACACCAGGCCACTGTTCCATTCGATCGGGTCGCCGACGAACGGCGTCAGCATCAGCAGCCGGTTGATGAGCCCCGGGTCCTCGGGCTTCACCGCCAGGAGGTTCACCCACGCGAGCATCCGCATGAGGTAGCTCATCCAGAACGGGGCGATCATCAGGGTGAGGAGCAGGACCTTCAGCCTGCCGCCGTACCGGGCCACGTAATAGGCCACGGGATAGCCCACGACCAGGCAGATGGCGACGGAGATCACGACGTAGATGAGCGTCCTGAAGAACTGCGCCTGCAGGCCGCTGGATGTGAACATCTCCCCGGCGGTCGCGGTGAAGGTGCCGAACTGCCATTCGAGCGGGTTCCAGGCCGGGATCGGGAGCGCGAAGATCTGGTCGCGGCCTCCGAACGCCACGGCCGCGATCGCGTAGAACGGCATGACGAACAGCAGCAACAGCCAGACGATCCCCGGCGCGGCGAGCGCCGGGTAGTACCAGCGACGCTGTCCGACGACGTCGCCCGCCGCTCCAGGCATGCCCCTGAGGTTACGCTCCCGCCTTGAACTCCGCGTAGGCGTCCTGCCAGAGGGAGTCCACCTCGACCGGCAGGCCGATCGCCCGCTTCCCGATCTCGAAGTCCTCCTGGGTGACGATGGTCGACTTCAGGTTCTCCCAGTGGCCCTTGTAGTCCCAGACGAACCAGCCCTCGAGCCCCGGATAGTCCTCCTCGAAGATCGTGTCCGGGTTGACGGCGTTGAAGGGCACCTGGTACCCGACCCAGGTCCAGTTCTTGATCGCGTTGAACTCGTCCATCATGTAGTTGAGGAACTTGTGCGCGAGGACCGGGTTCTTCGCGTTCGTCGGGATCGCGTACGTGTCGTTGTCGACGGTCCCGCCGAACCCTCCGCGAGCCGGCCAGTAGTACCGGAGGAGCCCCGCTTCATCCTTGGGGTTGCTCGTGTACCAGGGTCCTGCCTGGGCGTCGCCGGACCAGGCCTGGTGGAGCCCGAACTTCCCCTCGGGCAAGCCAGCGTACGCACCGTCGATCGTCGTCTTGACGTCGACGAGCTGGTTCAGCTCGATGAGGTCGTCCTTGGCCTTCCCGATCTCGGCCGGGTCGTGGGTGTTCAGGTCCGCCTGGTCCGCGTGCTCCCGGTAGAGGCCCAACGAGAGCGCCTCGCGGTACGCGTCGTAGATCCCCACCTTCCCGCGATAGTCCTCGGTCCAGAAGATCTCGTACGGGTTCGACATGCCCTCGACGTCGGAGACCTCCTTGGGGACGATGTCGGTCCGCCACATGATCCCCGTGTGGTAGACCGTGTACGGCAAGGAGTACTGCGCCCCCTGGTCGTAGTACGGGTCCTGCAACGCCGGCCAGATGTTCGTGATGTTCGGGATGTAGTCATGGTTCAGCGGCTGGATCAGCTTCGCCGCCACGAGCTTGGGGATGTAATCGATCGTCGGGAAGAAGATGTCGTAATCGACCTCACCGGTCTGGAACTTCTGGATCGCTTGCTCCATGTTGTAGAAGGTCTCGTACTTGACCTCGACGCCGAACTTCTTGCCGAAGCTCTTGAGGACCTGCTTCCAGAAGTACTGCTCCCAGTTGTAGATCACCAGGGGGCCGGCCTCCGGCTCGAGGTTCGAGTCGATCGGCGGGTTGTCGTCGTAGGTCTGAAGGGTGACGGGCTTGGTCGGCGTCCCGAACCGGGGGACGGTGTCTTCGCCCTCCGGTGTCGTGGTGCCGCCGTCGCCACCACAGGCCGCGAGGATCGCCGCCGAGGTCGGGAGCGCCACACCCGCCGCGAGCGATCTCCTCAGGAAGTCTCGTCTCGAGAGCCCTCGATATCCGGGATCACGCGGGTGGTAGACCATGGCGCCCTCCCTCGGTGTGCGATCGAACGACGATTCAGGAGGCTAGCCCTTCGCCCCGAGAGGCGCAAGGGAATGGTCCGAGCGGTGCCTCCCACAAGGGATACGAGCGAGCGGGGGGCTTCGGTTGGCCTGGGGACCAGCGACTCCGCTAGCATCCGCGCGACCCGAGGAGGGGGTGCCCCTGATGGACGATCCGCTCGTGCTGATCGAGGACGTCGGCCCCGTCCGCCGGCTCACGATGAACCGGCCCGAGGCCCTGAACGCCCTCGATCGAGCCGTGGTGAGCGCCCTGTCGGTGGCCCTCGACGAGGCGGCCGAGGACGAGAACGTGCACGTGCTGATCCTCCGCGGCGCGGGCCGTGCCTTCTGCGCCGGCTACGACCTCAACGAGGATGCGCGCGGCGGGGCCCTCGATGCGAGGCACTGGCACGAGGAGCTCCGTCGGTCGACCGACGAGATGCTGAAGATCCTGCGCCATCCCAAGCCGGTGATCGCGAGCGTCCACTCGTACTGCCTCGCCGGCGGGACCGATCTGATGCTCGCCTGTGACCTCGCCGTGGCCGCCGACGACGCCACCTTCGGGTACGTCGACATCCGGTTCGGATCCGGCGTGGTGTCGATGTTCCTTCCCTGGGTCGTGGGCGTCCGCACCGCGAAGGAGCTGCTGTTCACCGGCGAAGACCGGGTCCCCGCCGACGAGGCGCTCCGGATCGGGCTGGTGAATCGCGTCGTTCCTCGCGCCCGGCTCGACGACGCGACGCTCGCGCTGGCGCAGGAGATCGCCATGAACGAGCCCTTCGTGGTCCAGGCGACGAAACGCGCCGTGAACCGGGCGTGGGACGTGGCGGGGTTCGAGGCCGCCATGTCGGCGAACACGGAGCTGGACGTGATGATCGAGACGGCGAACCTCCCGGCGCGTGACGAGTTCCGGCGGATCACGATGGAGGAAGGCCTCAAGGCGGCCATCGCCTGGCGCGACGGCAGGTTCCGCGGCGAGGGACGATCGCCGGCGTGATCGGCCTGCGGCCGCCGGCGTGATCTTCGGGCTGGGCGCCGCGCTCGGGTGGGGGCTCGCCGACTTCTTCGGAGCGATGGCGGGGCGGCGGATCGGCGCGCTCGGCACGGTGCTCGCCGGCCAGCTCCTGTCGGCCGCGTGCGTGACCGTGATCCTGGTGGCCACCGGCACGTCGTTGGAGCCGCTGGCATCCAGCCTGGGACTCATCGTCCTGAACGGCGTCGTGACCGCGTTCGCGTACACGACCCACTACAAGGCGCTCCAGCTGGGCCCGGTCGCCGTGGTCTCGCCGATCGGTGCGGGCTACGCCGTGGTCGGCGTCGTGCTCGCGATCGTGGTCCTCGGCGAGCGCCCGAGCGGCGTCGCGCTTACCGGAGCGGGCCTCGCGGTCGCGGGCGTCGTGCTGGTCTCGACCGACCTCAGGAAGCTCCGCGAGGGGATCGAGCAGCAGGTGCCCGGCCTGTGGTGGTCGGTGACCGCGGCGATCGGGTTCGGGTTCGCCGGCTTCCTGCTCGGTTGGGTCTCACAGCGCGCGGGGTGGATCCCTGGGCTGTGGGGGTCGCGCATGGCCCAGGTCGCCTGCTACGTGCCGCTCGCGCTCATCTTCCGCCGTGAGCTCGCCCGGATCAGACCCGGGCCGGGCCTGTGGATCGCGCTCCTCGCGGGGGCGGCGGACCTCCTCGGCGTGGCGATGTACTCCTCCGGCTCGGAACGCGGGTTCGTCTCGATCGTCCTGGCGGCGAGCGCGGTGTTCCCGCTGATCGCGGTCGCCCTCTCCATCGCCGTGTTCCGGGAGCGGATCGTGGCGAACCAGCTCGTCGGCATCGTGCTGGTCGTGGGCGGCCTGCTCCTCCTGGGCCTCGGTTGAGCGATCAGCCACGGTGCCGGTAGAACTCCACCGGTTCCGGCTCGAGCGGCGTGTTCCCGAGGATCACGTCGGACGCCTTCTCGGCGAGCATCATCACCGGCGCGTAGATGTTGCCGTTCGTGACGTAGGGCATCGAGGAGGCGTCGACCACGCGCAGACCCTCGATGCCGTGCACCTTCATCGTGAGCGGATCCAGGACCGACAGGTCGTCGGTGCCCATCCGGCACGTGCACGACGGATGCAGGGCGGTCTCTCCCTCCCGCGCGACCCAATCGAGCACCTGTTCGTCGGTCGCCACCTGGGGGCCCGGAGAGAGCTCGCCGCCGTCGTAGGGCCCGAAGGCCGGTTGCGACAGGATCGTGCGTGCGACCCGGATCGCCTCGACCCACTCCCGCCGGTCCTGCGGGGTCGTGAGGTAGTTGAAGCGCAAGGCCGGGTGCGCGCGTGGGTCGGTGCTGACGATCCTCACCGACCCACGCGCGTCGGAGTACATCGGCCCGATGTGCACCTGGTACCCGTGGCCACCGGTCGGCGCGGAGCCGTCGTACCGGATGGCGATGGGGAGGAAGTGGAACATCAGGTTGGGATACGCCACCTCGTCGTTGCTCCGCACGAACCCGCCGGCCTCGAAGTGGTTCGTCGCTCCCAGCCCCGATCGGAAGAAGAGCCACTCGGCCCCGATGAGCGGCCGGCGCCAGAGCTTCAGCCCCGGCGCCACGGACACCGGCTGCGTGCACGCGTGCTGGACGTACACCTCGAGGTGGTCCTGTAGGTGCTCGCCGACCCCCGGAACGTCCTGGACCACGTGCACACCGAGGGAGCCCAGCTCCGATGCGTTGCCGATGCCGGAGAGCTGGAGGGTCTGCGGAGAGTTGATCGCTCCGCCGCACAGGATCACCTCGCCGGCCCGGACGCGTCGGACCGGACCTCCTCCGCGGCGGTACTCGACCCCGACCGCCCTCGTGCCCTCGAAGACGATCCGTTCGACGAACGCCCGCGTGCGGACCTCCAGGTTGGGGCGG